>NZ_CP104965.1:343000-686000 GCF_025452235.1 Devosia neptuniae | reverse complement strand
GGATATGGCTCGACGAGCCGGCCAGCGCATAATCCCACTTGGCCATGAAGGTCACGGCCTTGCCCTGGGCATAGGCGATTTCCTTGGTGGCATTCTTGAGCACGACATGGCGGTCGGCCATTGTCAGCGCGTCCGAATATCTAACGTTGATCTCTTCCTGGCCCGGGCCCCACTCGCCCTTGGAGCTCTCCACCGGAATGCCCGAGGCCTGCAAATGCTTGCGCAGGGCGCGCATCACGCCTTCTTCCTTGGTGGTCTGGAAGATGTGGTAATCCTGGATGTAGTCTCCCGCCGTCTGGGCCGTCCGATAGCCCTTCTGGCTGATCGTGCGATAATCGTCGTCGAACAGGTAGAATTCGAGCTCGGTCGCCGCATTGGCGGTATAGCCCATGGCCGAGAGCCGCTCGATCTGGGCCTTGAGAATGGCGCGCGGCGAATGCGGAATGGGTTCGTGATGGTGATGATCGCTCAGATCGCACAGCACGATGGCCGTGCCTTCGAGCCAGCTGGCCTTCATTAGGGTGGTCAGGTCCGGCTTCATGACGAAATCGCCATAACCCTTGGCCCAATTGGCTGCCTCATAGCCGGGCACCGGCTCCATATCGATGTCGTCGGCCAAGAGGTAATCGCAGCCATGGGTTTCGTCATGGGCGGTTTCGAGAAAATACTCGGCCTGGAAGCGCTTGCCGATCATGCGGCCTTGCATGTCGGGGAAGGCCACGAGCACGGTATCGATCCTGCCGGCAGCGACATCCTCGCGCAGCTCTTCCAGTGAATAGGCCATATTTCCCTCGTTTGTTTTTGTGGCTTGCCCGCCCGCAATGCCCCTCCGGCATCGCGAGCGGGAGTAGAACCTAGCCCTTACGCAATGGCCTTGTGTTCCAGCGCGAACTCTTCTTCGGGCGACATGATCAGCTTGTGGCGGCCGACAATGGCGAAGTAGACGATGCCCACCGCGCACCACAGCACGACCCAGATCACGCCCTTGAAGAAGTTCGGGTCCTGGAGCTGGTAGAACAGGGTGACGGCAGCGATGATGATGGTCAGCACAGCGCCCGGAATGCCCACCGGCGAGCGGAACGGCCGCTCGATATTGGGCAGGTTGCGGCGCAGGATGATGAAGCTGAGCGCCTGCATGATGTAGCTCAGCATTGCGCCGAACACCGCCATGTTGAGCAGCACCGAGCCGATAATGTCATCGCCCAGCTGGGTTTCGCCGGCACCGCCACCGCCATTGACGAACCAGATCACCAGCATCACGGCCAAGCCCAAAAGGGCCCCCGAGACCATGGCGACATGTGGCGTCTTGTATTTGGGATGGGTCACCGACAGCGCGGAGGGGAAATAGCCCGCCCGGCTGAGCGAATAGACCTGCCGGCCCTGCGCATAGAGGATGGTGTGGAAAGAAGCGACCAGACCGATCAGGGCGACGATGCCAAAGATCGGCGCAGCAGCGTCACCATAGATGGCGCGGATACCCTGCAATGCCGGCTCGAGCGAGGAGCCCAGGCTGAACGAGCCGACGCCGGCAATGGATGGGTTGAGCAGCACGATCATGAACGCTGACAACAACAGCGTGCAGAAGCCGAGCAGGATGCCCTTGGGCATGTCGCGCTTGGGATCAACCGATTCCTCGGCCGCCAGCGGCACCTGCTCGATGGCAAGGAACAGCCAGACCGCGAAGGGCAGGGTGGCCAAAACACCTTGCCAGCCAAAGGGGAACCACGAGCCATTGCCCTCGGGCAATTCGACCGCAGCGCCATCCGGGCCGACGCCGATATTGAGCGCCCAACGCGAGAAATCGATATGGGGGAAGGCGCTGAACCAGAAGAACACCAGGCCCGCCAGCGAGATCAGCGTCACGACCAGCGTGACCTTGTAGCTGAGCGCCACGCCATAGATGTTGAGCGCGAGGAAGATGGCGAAGAACACGATCCACAGGATCGGGTAATAGGCGGTGTCGAGCCCGGTAATCGAGCCGAAATAGCCCGAGATAAAGGTGACGATCACCGCCGGGGTCAGCACATATTCGACATTTTCAAACAGGCCCGTGATGAAGCCGCCCCATGGGCCCATCGAAGTGCGGGCGAAGGAATAGGCTGCCCCGGTATGGGGCAGAGCCGGGCTCATTTCAGCGATGGATGAGACCAGGCCCAGATACATGATGGCGATAATGCCGGCGGCGACGACCATGCCGCCCCAGCCGCCGGTCATGAAGCCGAAATTCCAGCCGGAGAAGTGGCCGGAAATCACCGCGCCGACGCCCAGCGCCCAGAGCGACCAGATGCCCGCATAGCGGGTGAGCCCACGTTTTTCGAAATAATCCTTGTCGCGTGTCGCATAGGCGACACTGCCGACCTTCCTTGTCTCAGCCATAATCACGTCCCCTGATTGTTAGCCCCGGTAGAGTCTAGACTGCCATCGCCTCTTTCCGCGCCAATCGTGCGGCCTCAAGACAACGGGCCAGCCGGTCGGCCCAGAGGGTCACGCCGGCGGGTTCGAGAATTTCGTCATTGCGGATTTCGATCATGGTGGCGTCGAGCCCGCGGCCATCGCCATGCTTTTCCAGCGTCAGCGTCACGCCGTTGAGCGCGGCATAGGGCTCGTTCCAGCCGATATTCAGCTGCGGTGCTTCGGCCTTGAGCGCATCGAACAGCCCTTTGGTATAGCGTGTGTCGGTGCCATGGATCAGCCCAATCGGCCAGGGTCGGGCCACGCCATGATAGACCGGCGTGAAGGAATGCATGCAGACCAGCACCGTCTCCTGCCCCGCATGGCGGCGCGCTTCGAGCAGGGTTTCGATCGCGGCGTGATAGGGCTTGTGGAAATGGGTGATGCGGTATTGCCGCTCTTCCGCATCGACTTTCTCATTGGCGGCAATTCGCGTTGCCTCCGACAGCGTCCAGATCAGATCCGGCGCGTCCAGATCGCGATTGCAGTCAATGATCAGCCGGGAGACGGTGGATTGCACCACGGGCGCATCGAGCAAATGCGACAGCTCGCGGCTCACCGCCAGCGCGCCAGGGTCCCAGGCAATATGGCTGACCCGCTCGGCATGGCTCAGCCCCAGATCGCCATATTTGGCCGGCAGCTGATTGGAGGCGTGGTCGCATACGATGACGAAGGGCGATTGCCCCCGCGCATTGAGAACTCGAACCGATTTTTCTGCGCTAACGTCCACTTTCCCTCTACGCGTGGCCAATTAACTTCTGTATCAAGTGTTCCGTAATTGCAAAATCTGTCAATACTGAAATCTGAATTTCAGAAAACGGGGGGCGATCTTGGAGGGAAAAAGCGTCGCGGCGCGCATTCACGATGCCATTCACCGGCTGACCCCAGCCGAAAAGCGTGCAGCACGCGGCCTGCTCGGCGCCTATCCCACACTGGGCCTGGCCCCCGTCGCCGAATTCGGCCAGCAGGCCGGCGCCAGCTCGGCCACCGTGCTGCGTTTCGTCTCGCAATTGGGCTACAAATCCTATCCCGATTTCCAGCGCGCTTTGCGCGATGAGCTGGAGGAGCGCGCCAAATCGCCCTTGCAGCGCGGCCAATCGGCCAATGTCGGTGCCGGTGGCGACAATCATTTCCTCGATCGGTTCGTGAGCCAAGCCGCCGATAATCTACGCGGTTCTGCCGGGCTGATCCCGCCGTCGGAATTCGAGGCGGTGTGCCAGCGCATCGCCGAGGCCAAGGGCCAATGCTATCTGGGCGGCGGCCGCTTCACCGATTTCCTGGCCGGCTATATGGAAGCGCATTTGCGGTTGATCCGCCCCGGCATGCGCCGCTTCGACGGCCGCCCGGCCACCCGCGCCGACCAGATGATCGACGTGCGCCCCGGCGATACGGCCATACTGTTCGATGTGCGGCGCTATGATCCCAGCCTGCTCGAAGCTGCGGGGGAACTGGCGGCGCGGCGGGCGCAGATCATCCTGATCACCGATGAATGGATGAGCCCAGTGTCGCGCTATGCCAAGCTGGTGCTGCCCTGCCGCACGGCGCTGGATCGGACATGGGACGCCAACGGATCACTGTTCACGCTCGTCGAGGCGATCATTGCGCGGGTGACGGAACTGGCCTGGCCGATTGCCAGCAAGCGGATTGGCTCGATTGAGCCGGGTGGGGTGCCGTAGGAGGTATGTTTCGGCATCCGAGTACCCCCACCTGGACTCACATCCTCCACGGTGTCATTCCGGCGCAGGCCGGAATCCATGTCCGTGGTGCGCCGCATACATCCAGCGCCGGGATGGCCTTCAGCATGGATTCCGGCCTGCGCCGGAATGACACCGCGTTTTGAATGCGTTCAGAGTAACACTCCTTCCCCCTACTCACTCTTCTTCAGCTTCAAAAATGCATCCGCGCTCATCTTGATCTTGGGATCGATCTCCCCAATCGCCTTGGGGCTCTTGCCCTGAAAATCCAGGGTGTCGAGCACGGTGCGGATGACGTTGAGGCGGCCCCGGCGCTTGTCATTGGCGCGGATCACCGTCCAGGGCGCGTGCTTGCTGTCGGTGCGCTTGAGCATCACGTCGCGCGCTGCCGAATAGGCATCCCACTTGCCCAGGGCCTCGAGATCGATGGGCGAGAGTTTCCACACCTTGAGTGGATCGTGGCGACGGTCATGGAAGCGCTTGAGCTGCATTTCCTGGCCGATCGACAGCCAGAACTTGAACAGGTGAATACCGTCCCGCGTGATGCGTTTTTCAAATTCGGGCGCTTCGTCCAGGAACGCCTCGGTCTGCTCGGGTGTGCAGAACCCCATTACCGGCTCCACCCCGGCCCGGTTATACCAGGAGCGGTCGAACAGCACCGTCTCGCCAGCCGCTGGCAGCCAATCGACATAGCGCTGGAAATACCATTGCGTGCGCTCGCGATCATTGGGCTTGGGCAGCGCCGCGATCAGATTGTAGCGGGAATTGAGATTTTCGAGATAGGCCTTGATCGTGCCACCCTTGCCGGCCGCGTCGCGCCCCTCGAAGACGATCACCACGCGCTCGCCGCTCGCCTGCAGATGGGCCTGCAACAGCACCAATTGCCGTTGCAGATTGTACATCTCGGCTTCATAAATCTTGCTGTCGAGCTTATCCTCGTAAGGGTAGCCGCCCGAACTCATGGCGTGCTTTTCAATGGCCTTGGGCAGGTCTGGATCTTCAATATCGAAGCCCTCGAAGGGATCGCTCATGGTTGTCGCTCCGTTGTCATCTTGAACGTGCTATGAAGCCGCCCTTGAGTGCAAGGGCCACGATGAAGCCCTCGATTCTGCATTGGCGCAACATGGACCAAAAGACCGCATCGCCGCCTGCTTCTGCCCTGACCCAGATCCTGGCGCGGCTTGGCGCCCAATCGAGCCTGCTGGCCGGAATTTTCGGGGTATTCGTTGCGCTGGTGCTGTTTGGCTGGCTGCCTTTGTTGCCCGCTATTATCGCCTTTCTCGCCATTGCCGCCGCCATGGCCCTGCTGCCCGTTGGCGTGGTGACGCTGACCAAGACCGTGCCGGCGCCGGCCATGCCCCTGCTGGTGGCCAATGAGCAGATCCCCATCACCGCCTTTGCCGACGCGCTGACCGATCCGTGTTTCGTGCTCGATAGGCGCGCCGTGGTCGTGCATGCCAATGCGGCGGCGCGGCAGCAATATACCAATGTGCTGCCGGGCAATCCGATCACCTTCTCGCTGCGCAATCCCGAACTGGTGCAGGCCATTGACGCCGTCATCCGCAGCGGCACGACCCGCACCATCGAGCTGCATGAAACCCTGCCGTCCGAAACCTGGGACAAGGTGATCGTCGCCCCGTTGCGCCGCGAGGGCGCCGACTGGTTCGAGGACGAGGCCCGCCAATTGGTGGTGACCATGCAGAGCCTGACCGAGCTCAAGCGGGTCGATGCGCTGCGCAGCGATTTCATCGCCAATGCCAGCCACGAATTGCGCACGCCCCTGGCCTCGCTGCTGGGCTTTATCGATACTCTTTTGGGTCCGGCCGCCAAGGATGCGGCGGCGCGCGAAAAATTTCTCGGCATCATGCGCGGCCAGGCCGAGCGCATGAGCAAGCTGATCGACGATCTGCTCAGCCTCTCGCGCATCGAAATGCACCAGCATGTGCGTCCCACCGGCTCCATCGACCTGGCCGGCCTGTTGCGCGAAGTGCGCGAGGGCCTGATGACCCAGGCCAAGGCGGCCGAACTCGATATCGTGCTCAGCCTGCCATCGGGCACCGCCATCACCACGGGGGATCGCTCGCAACTGTATGAAGTGTTCGAAAACCTGCTCGACAATGCCATCAAATATGGCGCGGACGGCAAGACCATCGAAGTCAGCCTGACCCCGGCGGGCCGGGCGGGTTTCCAGCATATGGTGACCGTGGTCGATCACGGGCCGGGCGTGGCGCCGGAATATGTGCCCCGCCTCACCGAGCGCTTCTACCGCATGGACGCCGATATCAGCCGCAAGAAAAAGGGCACAGGCCTGGGGCTGGCTATCGTCAAGCACATCGTCAACCGCCACCGCGGGCAGTTGGTCATCCGCAGCAAGGTGGGCGAGGGGATGCGGGTGGACGTGTTGCTGCCGTAGTCGGCCGCTTTTCCAAGTTGTGGCTCTTGCCCTCCCTCCCCCTTGAGGGGAGGGCCGGGGAGGGGGTCTTTGCGGCTCTTGCGCCAAATCCGACCGACCCCCACCCTCAATCCCTCCCCTCAAGGGGGAGGGAAGCAATAAAGCCAAGGGCGTTGTGGCCGGCTGGTCTCCATATCAACATCAACCACAGTGTCATTCCGGCGCAGGCCGGAATCCATGCTGAAGGCTATCCCGGCGCCGGATGTGTGCGGCGCACCACGGACCTGGATTCCGGCCTGCGCCGGAATGACATTGCGGAAGGTGACGGTTGCGGAGCACCCCCACACCACCGCCAAACAAAAAGGGCGCCCCCGGCGCCCTCTTGTCATGTCCAGCTATGTCGCAGCGCCTAGCGGCGCTTCTTGTCGACCTGGTGATAGGCGCGGCGCGAGTGGAATTCGCAATAGGGACCGCTTTCGAGGCTATGTTGGCCGCAAAAGTAAAAGTCCTTGGTCAGCGGGTCGCCGATCGGCCACTTGCAGGTGCTCTCGGTGAGCTGCAGCAGGTTGAGCCTCTTGTCTTCGGGAATGAAGAGCTCCGCCGCGGCCGGCGCGACATAAAGATTGGTCTCGATCTCGGGGCTTGCTGCCAGAGCGGTGGCACCCATGGTCTGCGGGCGCGGCATGCTCATGCGGGCCTTGACGGCGCCGCCCATCATGCTGGCGCCGCCACTGCCGGAGGAGAGGCTGGCCGAGGGGCTTGCCACCCGGCGCGGAGCCGGACGCGGCGCCGGACGGGCGCGCGGCGCGGTATTGGTGGGCTTGGCTCGGGCCGAAAGCTTGAGGCGATGCACCTTGCCGATAACCGCATTGCGGGTAACGCCCTGGCCCAGTTCCCCGGCGATCTGGCTGGCACTGAGGCCTTCCATCCAGAGCTTCTTCAAAGTTTCGACGCGCTCGTCAGTCCAGCCCGCCGCTTGTGCTCCTGAATCCATCGTCAAAACAGAATCCTTCATTGTGCTGCCAAATTGGACCTTGGCAGCCGTAAACTCTAGCGGTCGTATGTTAGGCGGGTCCGCCACACGAGATATCGTGTCCCCAACGATCAGGAGGATACGCCATGGGCTGAATCAGGATCAAGAGTCAGGGAAGGATATCCCCGAATATTCACTGGTTAAAATTGCCTTAACGATCATTGAGTCAAATCAGGCACTTGGGCCTGGAACATTGACTTATCTGACAAAAATGGCCTAACTCTGACCCGCAAACGCGCTGCGCAACGAGCGCGTTTTTGATTTTTGTGGCGCGAATGCCACGCCCCTCACAATTGTGCTTGCACCAGAAGGAATGACCATATGTCTGCGCTCTACGGCACCTATGCCCGGTCCGAACTCGCTTTCGAGCGGGGCGAAGGCATGCGCCTGTATGACCAGCATGGCCGATCCTATCTCGATTTCCATTCCGGCGTCGCCGTCAATGCCCTGGGCCATGGCGATGCTCATCTGGTCACCGCACTGAAGGCGGCTGCCGAAAAGGTGTGGCACACGGCCAATACCTTCACCATTCCCGAGCAGGAACGGCTGGGCCAGCGGCTGGTGGATGCCACCTTTGCCGATGCGGTGTTTTTCACCAATTCGGGCGCCGAGGCCATCGAATGCGCCATCAAGACGGCACGGCATTATTTCTGGGCCAAGGGCCAGCCCGAGCGCTACGAAATCATCGCTTTTACCGGCTCCTTCCATGGCCGCACGCTCGGCACCATCGCCGCCGGCGGCAATCCCGATTATCTGCAGGGCTTCGGCCCCGCAGCGCCTGGCTTCAAGCATGCCAAGCCGGGTGATCTCGACAGCGTCAAGGCGCTGATCACCCCGCAGACCTGCGCGATCCTGATCGAGCCGGTGCAGGGCGAGGGCGGCGTGACGGCCATGAGCCCCGAATTCATGCAGGGTCTGCGTAAGCTCTGCGACGAGAGCGACATGCTGCTCGTGCTCGACGAAGTGCAGTGCGGCTATGGCCGGACCGGGCGGTTCTTTGCCTATGAATGGAGCGGCATCACCCCCGATATCGTGGCCGTGGCCAAGGCTATCGGCGGCGGCTTCCCGCTGGGCGCGTGCCTCGCCAAGGGCGATGTCGCAGCCTCCATGGTGCCCGGCACGCATGGCTCCACCTATGGCGGCAATCCGCTCGCTTCCACCATCGGCAATGCCGTGCTGGACCGCATTCTGGCGCCCGGCTTTATCGATCACGTCAACCAGATGGGCCAGAAACTGGCCTGGCATTTGCAGCAATTGGCCCAGCGCTATCCCGATTACGTGCTCGAACTGCGCGGCAAGGGCCTGCTGGCCGGCATCAAGATTGCCCCGCCCGTGCGCGATCTGGTCTCCCGCCTGCGCGACGATCACCAACTGCTGACCATTGCCGCCGGCGACAATGTGCTGCGTCTCTTGCCGCCGCTCATCGTCACCGAGGCCGACATTATCGAAGCGGTCGAGAAAATTGCCGCCGCTTTTGACGCGATCGAGGCCGAAACGGCGTCGGTTCCGGCGGTGGGGTAACATGACCTCTACCGTGTGGCATTTTGGGCGTCGACGACGCGGCTTGTTCCCTCCTCCCTGAGTGGAGGAGGAGCAGACACGCGGCATTTTGCCGACCATATCAGCGTCACATAAGGAAACCCGGCCCATGACGACGACCGGCACACCAAACCATTTTCTCTCGATCGACGATTTCACCTATCCCGAACTGCGCGGCATGCTTGACGCCGCCGTCTCGCTCAAGGGGCGCCTTAAGGAAGGCGACCGGCCGCAATTGCTCAAGGACAAGGTCCTGGCGATGATTTTCGAGCGCCAGTCGACCCGCACCCGCGTCTCTTTCGATGTCGGCATGCGCCAATTGGGTGGGGAGACCATCATGCTCTCCGGCCAGGAAATGCAGCTCAGCCGCGAGGAAACCCTGTCCGATACGGCCAAGGTGCTCAGCCGCTATGTCGATGCGATCATGATCCGCATCCTCTCCCATGCCGATCTGCTCGACCTGGCCGAGGCCGCCACCGTGCCCGTGATCAATGGCCTGACGCGCCGCGCCCATCCCTGCCAGATCATGGCCGATCTGATGACCTTTGAAGAGCATCGCGGCAATATCAAAGGCGCCAAGGTCGCCTGGGTCGGCGACAGCAATAATGTGCTGCATTCCTGGGTGAATGCGGCCGAGCTGTTCGAGTGCCATTTGACCATTGCCGTGCCGGATGAATACAGCCCGGAAAAGGACCTGATGCAGGATATCCGCCGGGCCGGCGACTATGTGAAGCTGATCGAAGACCCGCGCGAGGCCGTCGAGGGTGCGGACCTCGTCATCACCGATACCTGGGTGTCGATGGGCGACGTCGACGTGGCCGAACGCCGCCGGGTCTTGAAACCGTACCAGGTCAACACCAATTTGATGGCGCTGGCGGACAAAAACGCTCTTTTCATGCACGACCTGCCCGCCCATCGCGGGGACGAAGTGACCGACGAGGTGATCGATGGTCCCCAATCGGTCGTGTGGGACGAAGCCGAAAACCGCCTGCACGCCCAAAAAGCCATACTGTGCTGGGCCTTCGGGGTAGCGACGAATTAGCGGACCTGTCCGCATCCATTGAGGTCATTGCGCCCATAGTGTCATCCCCGCGAAAGCGGGGATCTCCGTTTTGCTTGAACGGAACAGTGACACGGCGGGATGTGCAGTGACCCGGTGGCGCGTTTCGCCTTGAGGGTTTAGCCTCACGAAAGCCAAAAGAATGACGACGGATTCGACTGCAATGACCGAGAACCTGATGACTGCCCTGGGGCTCGACCGGCCGGAAACTGGCGATGATGCCGTCGTGCCGTTCACCCTCGACAAGCTGGACACACGCGGCCGCGCCGTCCGCCTGGGCGATGCGCTGGACACGATTTTGTCGCGCCACAATTATCCCGCCCCCGTCGCCCGCCTGCTCGGCGAAGCCGTGGTGCTGGCCGGGCTGATCGGTTCCTCGCTTAAATTCGAGGGCCGTTTCATCATGCAAACCCAGACCGATGGGCCGGTGAACCTGATCGTCGTCGATTTCGATGCGCCCGATGGGCTGCGCGGCTATGCCCGTTTCGATCATGACGCGCTGGTCAAGGCCGCCGAAGAGGGCAGGACCCGTCCCGCCGACCTGCTCGGCAAGGGGCATCTGGCCATGACCATCGACCAGGGTCCGCATACCGAACGCTATCAGGGCATTGTCGCGCTCGAAGGCAATTCGCTCGAAGAAGTGGCGCATACCTATTTCATGCAGTCCGAGCAGATCCCCACCATGGTGCGGATCGCGGTGGCCGAATTCCAGCAAAAGGGCGATCATCGCCCCCATTGGCGCGCCGGTGGCGTGCTGATCCAGCACTTGCCCGAGCACGGCCTGTCCAGAATGGCGGACCTGCCCGGCGACGGCAATTTCGACAATCCGCACACTGCCGATCCCGATTTCGAGGAATCCGACGGCTGGAGCGAGGCCAAGGCCTTGTTGACCACGCTCGAAGATGTCGAACTGGCCGACCCGGACCTGTCGCCCGAACGGCTGCTGTTCCGGCTCTACCACGAGACGGGCGTGCGGGTGTTTTCGCCCCTGCCCATGGTCGAGCGCTGCACCTGCTCGGCTGACCGCATCGAGGATATGCTGGCGACGAGCTTCACCGCCGAAGATCGCGAAGAAATGGCGGTCGATGGCGAAATCGAAGTGGTCTGCGAGTTCTGCTCGACCGCCTACCACTTCAATCCGAACCAGTTCGGGACCAAGCACTGAGCGGCAACACGGCTAAACAGTAAACGTAAATCGCTTTACTCGAACGGTCGCCATCTGGCGGCCGTTTCTTTTTGATCTGACAATAACTTAGCGCAGCTGGTGGCTTGCGTACCCGCTAAAATTTAGTCAGTATTTATGCGGATCGACCGGGCAAAGGGGGCTGTGCCAGGTGAACGCGACAAGCATGACATGCGCGCGACGAAGACGCTTGGACTATGGGTGGCAACGCCGATGAGCTGAGCTCATGTCGCCCGCCCAAAGCCTGATCCAGGCCGTTCTGGCAGAGCATTGTCCCGATGCGGCCACGGCGCAACGCGTGCTCGAGACGGCGCTGGAACGCGAGGTCGATCCGCTGCGCTATTGCGGCGCGAGCCTGGGGATTTGGGGAAACCCTCGTCATGGAGCGCGCGGCGCGTTGGGCGGGCTTTGCCTTTTACGACACGGTGCCCATCCATTTGCGCGGCCAGACGACCCCGACCCGGCTCGAAGCACTGGCGGAAGTCCGATTGTTCCGCGTCACCCTGTTCGACACGGAAATTGCCTTTAGTGCCCCCGATTTCTTAGGCATGTTGCGGCTGCAGGCGCGGCGGCTCGACAATCCCGATCTGGCCCGACGGCTCTGCCTCGTGCCTGAAAGCGCGTTGCGCGATTATCTAGTGCGGGCGGCCGCGCCGGCCTTGGTCGATGGCGCGAGGCAAAACCTGACCCGGCGCTGGCCCTGTGCCGCCGCCCAACTCGAACTGACCGTGCCGGCGCGCAATATCTTTGTCGGCCTGGCGCTGGCTTTGTTCTGCTTGGTCTTGCTGGCGCCGCATACCGGCGAGGTCTGGCTGTTGCCGGTCTGGGCCTTGCTGCTGCTGGGGCCGGCTTTTATTCGCCTGGCCGCGCTCGGCGTGTCCAATCCGCCTCGGCCGTCGGCCAAACATCCGCCTGACCCGGCCGAATTGCCCATCTATAGCGTGCTGGTGCCGCTGCGCGACGAGGCCCATATGGTGCCTCAATTGTTCCGCGCGCTGGGCGCCTTGCGCTATCCGCCGGAAAAGCTCGACATCAAATTCGTGGTCGAGGATTGCTCGACGGCAACGCTCGAGGCGGTGCGGCGGCAATTGGGCGATCCGCGCTTTTCGCTGCTGGCGGTGCCCGATGCCTTGCCGCGCACCAAGCCCAAGGCGCTCGATTTCGCCCTGCCGCTTTGCGGGGGCGAACTGGTCGTGGTCTATGATGCTGAGGATACGCCCGAGCCCGACCAGCTCTGGCTGGTGGCGCAGCGCTTTGCCGACGCGCCGGATATCGAATGCATCCAGGCCCAATTGGTGATCGACAATGGCGGGGAGAATTGGCTGGCCGGCATGTTCGCCGCCGAATATGCGGGCCTCTTCACCGTCATGTTGCCCGCCTTGGCCAAATGGGGGCTGGTGGCACCCCTGGGCGGCACCTCAAACCACTTCCGGCTGGCCACCTTGCGCGCCTTGGGCGGCTGGGACGCGTTCAACGTCACCGAAGATGCCGATCTGGGTGTGCGGCTGGCCCGGCGCGGTCACCGCGTCGATGTCATCGCCCTGGCCACACTGGAGGAAGCCCCGGTCGCGCTGGCGACCTGGATGGGGCAGCGCACCCGCTGGATCAAGGGCTGGATGCAGACCCTGATTGTGCATAATCGCCGACCGCTGCAATTGCTCGCCGATATCGGCTGGCGCCGCATGCTGGCCTTTGAGGTGCTGGTGCTCGGCATGATCCTGGCGCCGCTGCTGCATAGTGCGCTGATCCTGTTGCTGCTGGCGCGATTGGGACTAGGCGAACCGCTGATGGATAGTGATGGGCTATGGTCCTGGGCCTGCCTGATTGCGCTGGGCATCGGCTCCGGCTCGGCCACCATCGTCAATATGGCGGGCCTGGTCCGCCAGCGCCGGTTTGCGCTGCTGCCCATTCAGTTGAGCTTGCCGCTCTATTGGCTGCTCGTGGCCTGGGCGACCATACGGGCGCTTTACGCGCTGGCCAGAAGCCCGTTCGATTGGGCCAAGACCACCCATCGCGGCGTCAATCGCACCCCGTCGGGCAGCGCAGTTCCGGCGGTCGGTGAAGAAATGCCGGCGATCGCCGAGTAAGGCGTCCCGCGCTCCATATTTCGCGAACACGGCTCGCCGCACGATAATTTTTCCCGTTTGCCGCCGCAGAGAAAAGCCCAGCCCTCGCAAAACACGACTGAGCTGATAGGGTTTATATGGGAACTTAACTCAGGGAGGGCCCGATGCAGGCCACCACATTCAAGGCGACCAAACTTCTGGCCTATGCCGCGCTGGCGGCTTCGCTCACGCTGGGCTTTGCGGTCACCGCGCATGCGCAGGACCGCACGATCATCAATGTGAGCTACGATCCGACACGCGAGCTCTATCAGCAGTTCAACCAGGCTTTCATCGCCCATTGGAAAGAGACCAAGGGCGAGACCGTGGCCGTCCAGACCACCCATGGTGGCTCCGGCGCGCAGGCTCGCACCGTCATCGACGGCCTCGAAGCCGATGTGGTGACGCTGGCGCTGGAAAGCGACATCAATGCCATTTCCGATGCCGATCCCACGCTGATCCCGGAAAACTGGCGCGGCACCTTTGAGAACAACAACGCGCCTTATACCTCCACCATCGTCTTCCTCGTCCGCAAGGGGAACCCCAAGGGCATTCAGGATTGGGGCGACCTGACCAAGGATGGCGTTGAAGTCATCACCCCAAATCCCAAGACTTCCGGCGGCGCCCGCTGGAATCTCCTGGCCGGTTGGGCCTGGGCCAAGGCGCAGCCCGGCGGCAGCGACGAAACCGCCAAAGCCTACATCACCGATCTCTATAAGCACGTCCCCGTGCTCGATACCGGCGCCCGTGGCTCCACCACCACCTTCGTGCAGCGCGGCATTGGCGACGTGCTGCTCGCCTGGGAAAACGAAGCCTATCTCGCCCTCGAGGAACTCGGCCCCGATGCCTTCGACATCGTGACCCCCTCGGTTTCGATCCTTGCCGAACCCCCGGTCGCTCTCGTCGTCGGCAATGCCGAAAAGAAGGGCAATACCGACGTCGCCACGGCGTACCTTGAGTACCTCTATTCCGACGAAGGCCAGAAGATCGCGGCAGCCAATTACTACCGCCCGTTCAAGCCTGAAGCCGCCGCCCCCGAGGACATTGCCCGCTTTGGCGAGGTGAATCTGGTGACCATCGAGGACTTCGGCGGCTGGCGCAAAGCCCAACCCGAATTCTTCGGCGACGGCGGTGTGTTCGACCAGATCTATGCCGGTCCCTAGGGCCACGATGCCCACCCTCTCCCCTTGTGGGAGAGGGACGACATTTCTGCGTTCAGCAGAAATGACAGGGTGAGGGGTACTGCGTTCGGTCATGCCAGAAGTGCGGAAGAAAGAGCCCCCTCATCCGCCCTTCGGGCACCTTCTCCCACAAGGGGAGAAGGAAGAATAAGCAAAGACTTTCTGCCCAATCGAGACCACCGACCAGGCCACAGGTCCGCTGGAACGGACCGCAACTCAGGAGTGAAGACGATGGTGCATTTCTTCGGTATTTTGAATCCCGATTTCGGACCGCGCGTTGCCACGGCCGATGCCCCGCTCAAGGCCGGGTTCTTTGGCGGCGAACCCTCGGCCATTCTGCCCAGCCGGGCGGAGATGGATGCCGATTTCCTCGCCGGCAAGCGGCCCGAACCGGCCGATGAAGTCGACGATGACGAATTGCGCTTTGTGCGCTTCTGCCTGCCGCCCCATCTCTGAGGCGGGGTCATGTCCGCGACCACGCTGATCGTGCCGGGCCTGCACGGCTCGGACGGCGAGCATTGGCAGGCCCAATGGCGGCGCGATCATCCCGACGCCATTCTGGTCGAGCAGGCCGATTGGTCTAACCCTGAGGCTAATCGCTGGCTGGCCAATCTCGAAGCGGCCGTCATCGCCCACCCGCACGCGCTGATCGTGGCGCATAGCCTGGGAAGCGTGCTGACGGCGCGGCTGGCGCGCAGCCGGGTCGCTCCACTGGTTGTGGGCGCCTTGTTGGTGGCCCCGGCCGATATCAACCGCACCGAGGGCCTGCATCATCGCTCCTATGAATTCGGCGATATGCCGCAGGATGCATTGCCATTTCCCGCGCTCGTGGTGGCGAGCCGGGATGATATCTATATGCCGTTCGACAAGGCGCGCGATCTGGCTACGGCCTGGGGCGCTCCGCTGCATGATCTGGGTTATGCTGGTCATATCAATATTGCGAGCGGCTACGGCCGCTGGCCGGCGGGATACGCCCTGGCGGCCCGATTGGCTGATTGCCGCAGCCCGGCAACAGCCTGAATTTTCGCGGAGGGGCGAATATGAGTAATCACCAGAACGGCCGGCCATCGGTGACCATTATCGGCGGCGGCGCCAGCGGCGTGCTGCTGGCCGCCCATTTGCTGCGCGACCCGGAAACCGATATCCGCGTGACGCTGGTCGAGCGGCGCGGCGAATTCGGGCAGGGCGTGGCCTATTCGGCCAATCAGCGCGACCACAAGGTCAATGTGCCGGCCCGCGGCATGAGCGCCTTTGCCGATGACCCCGAGCATTTCTGGCGCTGGCTGCAGACCCGCGGCTATCCGGCGGCGCGCGGCTCCTGGGTTTTCGTGCCGCGTCGGCTCTATGGCGCCTATCTCGAAGATGTGCTGCGCCAGGCCGGGCAATCCAAACTGGGCCGGCTGATCGTGCTGTCCGAGGAAGCCGTGGCCGTGCATGAAGGCAAGAACGGCGTCGAAACCGTGCTGGCCAATGGCACGAGCCTGATCAGCCGCACGGTCGTGTTGGCGGTGGGCCACGAAACCCAGCCGGCGCGCGGCAAGGGCATTGCGGTGCGGGTCGGCTCCGAGCGCGACACCCCGCTTGATCCCAATGCCGAGGTGATCATTCTGGGCTCGGGCCTCAGCATGGTAGATGCCTGGCTCTCGCTGGCCGATGCCGAGCATCAGGGCACCATCACCGTGGTGTCGCGCAATGGCCTGCTGCCCAAGGGCCATCGCGAACTTTCGCCCATCAGCATGGACGCGGCCGACGTCCCCTTTGGCAGTAGCCTGCCCTATTTCCTGCGCTGGTTCCGCGACCTGGCCGACGATATCGAGCGCGATGGCGGCGATTGGCGGAGCCTCGTCGATGGGCTGCGGCCGTTCAATCAGCGCATCTGGCAAAGCTGGTCCACCCATACCAGACGCCAGTTCCTGCGCCATCTGCGCCCCTGGTGGAATATCCACCGCCACCGCCTGCCGCCCGAATTGCATGAGCGCATGGATCGCGCCGTGGCGCGCGGCCAGGTGCAATTGGTGGCGGGGGAGTTTCTTGATCTCGAGCGGCATGGCAGCGGTGTGCGCGCTTTCGTCCGTCCGCGCGGCACGCAGGAGCGCCGCATCATGGATGTCGCCCGCGTCTATGATTGCGGCGGCGTCAGCGTCGATGTGTCGGCCAGCTCCAACCCCGTGGTGCGCGAATTGGTGGCCAATGGCCTGGCCCGCCCCGATGTGCTGCATATCGGGCTCGATGTGGACGAGCACTGCGCCGTGGTCGATGCCGATGGCAAGCCATCGCGCCATCTCTTGGCGGTGGGACCGCTGACGCGGGGCCGGTTCTTTGAAATCGAGGCGGTGCCGGACATTCGCGTGCAATGCGCCGGCATTGCCAAGCAGATCCTGGCGCAGCAATAACTTGACGAGCTAAGTCATAATATATAGCACCCGGTCTTGATGACGGAAGGGTGCGCGATGATCAGGATGTTTCATGAGGCTAGGCTTGTCGGCCGCCAGGTGCTTTCGCCGGGCATGCTGCGGCTGACCTTTGGCGGGCCGGGTCTGGCCGCTTGGAAAACCACCGGCATTGGCGACGAATATCTGCGCCTGTTCTTCCCCAACGAAAAAACCGGCAAGCTGCATTTGCCTCAGATCAGCGCGGATGGCCGCTGGACCTACCCCGATGGGCAGGACGCCATCCGCTGCTCGACCTATACGATCCGCCGCCATGACGCGGCCAAGGGCCAGATCGATATCGATTTCGTCATCCATGAAGGCGGGCTCGCCAGCGAATGGGCGCAGTGGGCGCAAGTGGGTGAGGTGATCACCATCAACAATCCGCGCGGGCTTTATACCCCGCCCGCCGATACGGCCTGGCAATTGCTGGTTTCCGACGCGACGGGCCTGCCGGCTTTGTCGCGGCTATTGGAGCAGACGCCGGCGCATATCGAAACCCGCGCCTTTATCGAAGTGGCGGAGGGCAACCACGAACTCGAGCTGCCGCGCCACCCCAAGGCGACGGTGACCTGGCTGCATGGCAGCGGCAATGGCGTGGCGCCCAGCCGGCTCGAAGACGTGGTGCGCGCCGTGCCCATGCCCAAAGCCCCCGGCTATCTGTGGGTGGCGGGCGAACAGAAGACCGTCCGCGCCATCCGCAAATATGCGCGCAAGGAACTGGGCCTGCCTGCCGAACGGTACGAGCTGGTCGCCTACTGGATCCACGAAGGCGAAGACTGGGAAGCCAAATTCGCCGCGCTGGATCCGGCGCTGAAGGCCCGCATCGACGCCGCCTGGCATTCGGGCCGCGACCCGGAAGAGGTGCGGGATGAATATGAGGCGACGCTGGAGAAGCACGGGCTTTAGGCTGGGCGTCCGCCCCAAATCCCTCCGGCCCGCATCACGCCATCGGCAAACTTGAACCCGCCCGGCCGATCTGCCGCCAACAGCAGCGCGCCATCGAGATCGCACCAATCAGCCTGCCCGGCCAACAAAGCGGCCGGGGCCATGGAAAGCGAGGTCGCCACCATGCAGCCCACCATGATTTTGAGATTTTTGGCCTTGGCCGCCCGCACCAGGTCAAGCGCTTCGGTCAACCCGCCGGTCTTGTCGAGCTTGATATTGATGGCATCATAGCGGCCGACCAGCGTACCCAAAGTGTCCAGCCCATGCGCGCTCTCGTCGGCACAGATTGGCACCAGATGCTCGACATCGGCCAGCGCCGCATCGTCGCCAGCGGGCAGGGGCTGTTCCACGAGCTCAATCCCCACCGCGCGACAGGCAAGCAAATTGGCCACGAGATCATCCGGCACCCAGGCCTCATTGGCATCGACCACTAGTCGCGCCTGCGGCACGGCCGCGCGCACCGCCGCCAGCCGCTCCCGGTCTCCCGCACCACCGAGTTTGAGTTTGAGCAGCGGATAGGCCACGGCCGCCCGCGCTGCTGTAGCCATCGCTTCGGGCGTACCAAGGCTAATCGTATAGGCGGTGACGATGCTCTCGGGCACGCTCACACCCGCCAGAGCCGCAACGCTGACCCCGGCGAGCTTGGCCTCCAGCTCCCAGAACGCACAATCAATCGCGTTGCGCGCCGCGCCCGGTGCCAGGGCGGTTTGCAGACCTGTTCGGTCCAACCCAATGGCAATGGCCGGTGCCAGTGCTTCGATGGCCGCGACAGTCTGCGACACGCTCTCGCCATAGCGGGCATAGGGCACGCATTCGCCTTGGCCGACCTGCCCATCGCGCGTCAGGGTGACCCGCACCACGTCGGCCACAGTCTTGGAGCCGCGTGAAATGGTGAATGTGCCGGCAATGGCAAACTGCTCGGCAAAGACTTCTAGCTTGGTCATCTCAACTCGCCTTGCGCAGCCGTGGATCGAGCGTGTCGCGCAATGCATCGCCCAAGAGGTTAAAGCCAAACGACAGGAACAGGATCGCAAAGCCTGCAAACACTGCCGGCCATGGTGCCAGCAGCAGGAAATTGCGGCCCTCGGACAGCATCAGCCCCAGTGAGGGGATCGGCGGCTGTGAGCCAAGGCCGAGGAAGGACAGCGACGCCTCGACCAGAATGGCCGCTGATAGCAAGAGGCTCGTCTGCACCAGCACCACCGAGGCCAGGTTGGGCAGCAGATGCAGGAAGATGATGCGGAAATCGGAGGCGCCGATGGCCTTGGCGCCGTTGACATATTCGCTCTCGCAAATGACCAGAGCCGGGCCGCGCAGCAGCCGGGCAAAGATCGGGGCATAGACAATGGCGATGGCAATGGCTGCGCTCCAGGCGCTCGGCCCCAGAATGGCGATGACGGCGATGGCTAGGAGCATGATGGGGAAGGCGAACAGGATATCCATCAGCCGCATGACAATGCGCTCAAACCAGCCGCGATAATAGGCCGCCAGCATGCCCAGCGTGCCGCCCAGCACCAGCGCCAGCACCACGGCGGTGACGCAGGTCAGCAGCGAGGCGCGATAACCATAGACGATGCGCGACAGCACATCGCGGCCCAATTGGTCGGTGCCCAGGAAATTGAGCCAATTCGGCCCCTTCATGCGCTGCACGATAACCTGCGCATAAGGGTCCTGCAGGCCCAGAACGGGCGCGAAAATAGCGCCTAGAACCTGTAGCGCCACCAGCGCCACGGCAAAGGAGAGGAGCTTATTGCGGCGGATGGAGGCGATCATTTCGACACCCGGGGGTCGATCACTGCGTAGAGTAAGTCGACCAGGAAATTGACGATGACGAAACTGGCGGTGAGCACCAGAATGGAGGCCTGCACCAGCGGATAATTGCGCTCGGAAATCGCCCCCAGCACCAGCCGTCCCAGCCCGGGAATGGCAAACACCTGCTCGATGACGATGGCGCCGCCCAACAGATACCCCGCCGAAACACCGACACTGGTGATGAAGGGGATCAGCGCATTGCGGAGCGCATGCTTGTAGATAATGCGCCGCCGATCGGCCCCCTTGGCCTTGGCGGTGCGGATATAGTCCTGGCTCAAGGCATCGAGCATGGCCGAGCGCACCAGCCGCGACAGGTTCGCCAGCATGGGCAGCGACAGCGCGATTACCGGCAGCACCATGCGCTGCAAATTGCCCAAAGGATCCTGGGTAAACGGCACATAGCCCAGCGCCTGCAAGCCGGGCAGCAGCTTCGACACGAGAAAAATCGACACGATCCCCAGCCAGAACGAGGGAATGGTCAGCCCGGCAATCGCCCCGATGCGCACCGCAACTTCGGAGGCATTGCCCCGCGCCTGCGCCATGAAGGCGCCCAGCGGAATGGAGAGGCCCGCGCCGACCAGGATGGACAGCAGGGTCAATTCAATCGTGGGCCACATATTGGCGGCAATCTCGTCCAGCACCGGCCGCCCGGTCCAGATCGAGGTGCCGAAATCGCCCCGCAATATGCCCCAGATCCACTGCCCATATTGCTGGAAGAGGGGCAGATCGAGGCCCAGCCGGCTGCGCAAGGCGGCAACGCGCTCGGGCGTCACCTCGGTATTGGCGCCCAGCATAATGGTCACGGCATCGCCCGGGATCAGCCGGATCATCAGGAAAACGACGATCGAAATGCCGAACAGCACGACCGCGAGGTCGATCAGCCGGCCGATCCAGAAGCGCTGTGGCATGTAGGTTACCTTGTTGGAACTCGATCCTCCCCCACCGTCATCACCGGGCTTGTTCCGGTGATCCATGCGATGGGCGGGTTCTGCTGGATTGCCGGGACAAGCCCGGCAATGACGGCAATCTGGGATCGAGCATAAGCAAAACCGGCGCCGCTAGGGCGCCGGCCCAATCAACTATTCCGCCTTGGTCGTATTGACCAGGCTGGTCAGCCGCCCATTGGGGAAGATTTCAAAGCCTTCCACGCCATTGGCGACGGCGGTGTAGAGCGTGCCATAGGCGATGTGTGCGGCCGGGCCGTCACAGGCCAGCTTGGCCTGCACCTGATCGTAGATCGCCTTGCGGGCGGCCGGGTCGGTTTCGGCGCGGCCCTCATCGAGCCAGGTGTCGATTTCCGGGTCGTCATATTTGAACACATTGGTCGAGCCACCGCCGCGGAAGGTGCGGTAGAAATATTCGTCGGGGTCAGGGCTGCCGCCATTGGCGGAGATGAAGGTATCGAAGTCCGAATTCTTCCAGGACTGCACGAAATCGCCGATTTCCTGGGTGACGAGGCTCACTTCGATGCCGCCGGCCGCCAGCTGCTGCTGCACCACCTGGGCGATGTCGCGCGTATCCTGGCGCGGCAGCACATTCATGCTGACCTTGAGCGGAGTGGTTACTCCTGCCTCGGCGAGCAATGCCTTGGCCCCTTCCACGTCCTGCGTGTAGCAGGCGTAAGTTGAGGGATCGACGGCCCAATTGACCAAAGCCGGTGACAGCGGGCCAGCCGGAACGCCCGAACCGAACAGGGCGGCGTCGATGATTTCCTGCCGGTTGAGCAGCATGTTCACCGCCGTCCGCACCTTGGGATTGGTGAAGGGCTCGCGGCTGACATTCATGCCGAGCAGCGTATAGGCAATGTCGCGGGTTTCCTGCACGGTGACATTGGGCTGGCCCTGCAATTGCAGCGCCGTGGCCGGATCGATGCCGGGCAGCAGGTCATATTCCCCGCTGGTGACGCCGACCTGGCGGGTCGCCGATTCCGGCACGAAATTGAACTTCACGCCATCGAGCTTGGGCAGGCCATCGAGGTAATAATCCTCGTTCCTGGTGAGCCCGATAAAGCCATTGGGCTGCCATTCGGCAAACTTGAACGGGCCGGTGCCGATCGGAGTCTGCTGCAGGCCTTCGACATTGGTTTCGACCTCGGCCGGCACAATGGCAATGCCCGACAGCGAGGTCAGGATTGGCGCAAAGGGCGCATCCAGCGTGAATTTGATCGTCGTCGGATCGACAACTTCGATACCGGTAATCGGGGTCACGCGGCTGGCGAGAGGCGAAGCGACGGCCTCCGATTGCACGCGGCGGATCGAGGCGGCAACGTCTTCGGCATCCATGGCCGAACCGTCATGGAATTTGACGCCGCTGCGCAGCTTGAACGTATAATTCAGCCCGTCAGGCGAAATCTCCCAGCTTTCGGCCAGGCCCGGCACCACGGCCAGGTTCTTGTCGATGGCCGTCAGCCCCTCATAAATATTGGACTGCACGATCACCACCGAATTGAACGCGGTGATCAGATGCGGGTCGAGCCCCGCCGGCGAAGAATCGATCGCTACATTCAGGGTGGCCGCCGACGCCATCCCCGTCAGCAGCGTGGTGGCCAGAAGTGCGGCCAGGGTCTTTCTCAACAGCATTGTTCCCTCCAGGAAGCGATGAGTGACGCGATTGGTACTTAAAATCTAAGTCCAATATAAAACCAGTCTGGACTTTTGTGACGCTATGGTACTAACTCGTCAAGCGCTAGTAAGCGCGAAACCGCGTAAATCCCTGTCTTTCCGGCAGATTTGCATTCGACTTTCGGCGGAGTGGCCATGCCGGCAGAGGCACTGCTGACTATTGAGGATTTGCGGATTTCCGCCGGTGGCCGTCCGGTCATCGAAGGGGTGTCGCTTGAGATCAAGGCCGGCGAAATGCTGGGCCTGGTGGGGGAATCGGGCTGCGGCAAATCGGTGACAGCGCTGTCCATCATGCGGCTTTTGGCAGAGCCGCCCATGCGCATCGATGGCGGCTCCATCCGCTATGACGGGCAGGACATTCTGGCGCTGGACGAACATGCGCTCGAACGCTTGCGCGGCGACCGCATCGCCATGATTTTTCAGGAGCCGATGACCTCGCTCAATCCGGTCTTCACCGTGGGCGACCAGATTTCCGAAGTCGTGCTGCTGCATCGCGATGTGTCGCACCAGGTTGCCGATGCCCGCGCTGTCGAGCTCTTGACCCGCGTCGGCATTCCCGCGCCAGCTGCCGCGATGGAGCGTTATCCCCATCAACTCTCCGGCGGCCAGCGCCAGCGCGTCATGATCGCCATGGCGCTCGCCTGCGACCCGAGCCTCTTGGTAGCCGACGAGCCGACCACTGCGCTCGACGTGACCGTGCAGGCGCAAATTCTCGATCTCATCGATGATTTGCGCCGCGAAACCGGCATGGCCGTGCTGCTGATCACCCATGATCTGGGCGTCGTCTCGCAATATTGCGACCGCGTTGCCGTCATGTATGGCGGGCGCGTGGTCGAACAGGCGCCCTCAGCCGAACTCTTCGCCCATCCGCGCCATCGCTATACCGAAGCGCTGCTGCGCACGATCCCGGCCTCCAATCCGCCCGGCACGCGGCTGCCCGCCATTTCAGGCACTGTCCCGCCGCCCGGCAAGCGCCCCAATGGCTGCACCTTTCATCCGCGCTGCCACGCGAGCGTCGCGCGCTGCTCGGTGGACATGCCGGACCTGGTGGGTGAGGCTCACCTGATCCGTTGCTGGAACCCGGCATCATGAGCCTGCTCGAACTCGACAATCTCTCCAAGACCTATCCCGGCGGCGTCCGTGCGGTGTCCGAAGTCTCGCTCACCATCGAGGCCGGCGAAGTGCTGGGGGTCGTGGGGGAATCCGGCTGCGGCAAATCCACTCTCGGCCGCACGCTGCTGCGGCTGATCGAGCCCAGCGGCGGCTCAATCCATTTTGCGGGGCGCGATCTCACCAAGCTGAGCCGCCACGATATGAAAGCGGTGCGTCGCGACCTGCAGGTGATCTTTCAGGACCCCTTTGGCTCGCTCAATCCGCGCCACACCGTGGGCTATATCATTGCCGAGCCGCTGGTCGTCCATCACGTTGGCGACCGGCAGGCGCGGGCCAGGCGCGTCGCTGAATTGCTCAACATTGTCGGCTTGCCCGAAGACGCCGCCAGCCGCTATCCGCACGAATTTTCCGGCGGCCAACGCCAGCGCATCGCCATTGCCCGCGCTTTGGCGCTCGAGCCAAAACTGCTGGTGGCCGACGAGGCCGTGTCGGCGCTCGACGTCTCGATCCAGAGCCAGATCATCAATCTGATCGCCGAATTGCGCCAGAAGATGAACCTAGCCATTCTGTTCATCAGTCATGACCTGTCGGTCATCCGCCATGTCAGCGACCGCATCGCCGTCATGTATCTGGGCCGTATCGTCGAGATCGGACCGACCGAAGCGATCATGACCGCCCCCAAACATCCCTATACGCAGGCGCTGCTCTCCGCTGTGCCGCGGCCGGGCGTGACGCGGGCCGATCGTGTCATACTCAAGGGCGAATTGCCGGACCCGGCCAATCCGCCCGCCGGCTGCGCCTTTCACACCCGCTGCCCCAAGGTCATGGATATCTGCCACACCAAGCGGCCCGTGCTGGCCGCGCCGGGCGGAACGCTTGCCGGAGACGTCGCATGCCACCTCTATCCCTGAGTTTCGAGCGCGCCTTCGCCCCGCTTGAGGCCGCTGTGGCCGCCGGCCGCATTCCCGGCGGTGTGCTCGGCCTCATCGAGGCCGATGGTAGCAAGCAGGTCCGCCATATCGGCAAGGCCCAGACCGTTCCCACCGAACGGGCCATGACCGAACACACCTGGTTCGATCTGGCCTCGCTCACCAAAGTGCTGTTCACCACGCCCCGCATTCTGGCGCTGGCCGATGCCGGTACCATCGATCTCGACGCGCCGCTGACGACCATCCTGCCCGATCTGCGGCACTACAAAGCCGATGCCTGGGAACGCCAGGTCACCTTCCGCCAATGCCTGGGCCACCAGACGCCATTCCCCGCGGTCGAACCCATCTATACCTATGGCCGCGATCCCGATCTGCTGCGTACCTTCATCCTGCAACGCGAATGGCGCGCTGGCCCTGCGGTGTATTCCGACATCAATTTCATCCTGCTCGGCTTCGTGCTGGAGCGGCTGAACAAGAAATGGATCCGCGCGCTCGATGCCGGCCTGGGCTTTGCCTGGTCGGCCAACCCGCAAGATGCTGCCGCCACCGAAGACTGCTACTGGCGCCACCGCGTGCTGGTCGGCGAAGTGCATGACGACAATTGCTCCGCCCTTGAGGGCGCGGGCCATGCGGGCCTGTTCGGCACTGTCCATTCCGTCCTCGATCACGCCCGTGGCCTGCTCGACGGCAACGGCGCCTCGCCTCAAGCCATCGCGCTCATGCGAGAACCCATTCATGGCAACCGCACCCATGGCTGGGAAAAGTCCTATACCGGCTGGTCCGGTGGTGATCTCTGCAGTCCGCAAACCATCGGCCATACCGGCTTTACCGGCACCGGCCTGTGGGTCGACTTTGCTGCCGGCCGCGCCTGGACCCTGCTGACCAATCGCGTCCACCCCACGCGCCATTTCGATAGCGGCATTGTCGCCCTCCGCCGTGCCGTCGGCGACGCCATCAACGGGAACTAGAAACATGCAACCCATCTGGGCCATCGGGCTGATGACCGGCACCGTGCTGGACGGCAATATCGACATTGCCCTGCTGCGAACTGATGGCGAAACCATCTCCGAATTCGGCGCCTATACCCTGGCCCCCTATGGCGCGGACCTGCGGGCATTGTTGGTCGAAACGCTCGACACCGCTCGCAAATGGAACTTTGCCGCCGAGGACCCCGCTATCTTCGCCAGGGCGGAAAAGGCCCTGACCGAAGCCCAGTCCAATGCCGTGCGCGACTTCGTCATTGCCCAGGGCCTGAGCATGGCCGATATCGGCATTGTCGGCTTTCACGGCCAAAGCGTGCTGCATCGCGCGCCCCAGCCGGGCCGTATCGGCGCCACCCGCCAGCTTGGCGACGGCGCGCTGATGGCGGATATGCTGGGCACCAAAGTCGCCTATGATTTCCGCAGCGCCGACGTGGCCGCAGGCGGGCAGGGGGCGCCGCTCTCGGCCATTTATCATGCGGCGCTTTTGCGCGGCCTCAAGGCCGATGGCGATACCGCCGTGCTCAATCTGGGCGGCGTTGCCAATGTCACATGGTGGGATGGCGAGGACCTGGTCATCGCCTTCGATACCGGCCCGGCCAATGCCCCGATCAACGATTTCGTCGGCGCGCTCGGCCTGGGCGATATGGACCGCGACGGCAAATTGGCGCTGGCCGGAACGGTCGACGAAGCCCGCCTCGCCAAGCTGTTGGAGCATCTCTATCTCCGCGCGGCCTATCCCAAGTCGCTTGATCGCTTCGACTTCACCGCCGACATGGCCAAGGGCGAGAGTGCCGAAAACGGCGCGGCTTTGCTCACCGCCTTCACCACCTCGGCGGTCGGCAAGGGGCTGGACCTGCTGCCGCGTCGGCCAAAGCGGATCATCGTTTGCGGCGGCGGTCGGCGCAATCCGGCCATCATGGCGATGTTGCCCCAGCGCGCCGGCGTGGAGGTGATCCCCGCCGAGACAGTCGGCTGGCGCGGCGACGCGATTGAAGCCGAATGTTTTGCGTTTTTGGCCGTGCGGGTCTTACGTGGCCTGCCGATCAGTTTCCCGACAACGACGGGTGTGCCCGCGCCGATGACCGGCGGGCGGTTGGCGGGCTAGGAACCGCTCCAGGCTCCCACCCCCACAATGTCATTCCCGCGAAAGCGGGAACCTCCGTTTGCTTTCTTGCATCGATAAACAGAGGTTCCCGCTTTCGCGGGAATGACACCGTGGATGGAAATAATTTGGCGGGTGGGGCGGTACTAAGCCACCACCGGCTTTCCCGACGTCCGAGCGCCCACCGCGCAAGCCGCAATGATCAACGCGCCGCCGAGATACAGTTCCACCCCAGGCACCTCGGCAAAGAACAGCCAGCCAAATACCGCCGCCCAGATCAGCCCGGTATAGTCGAGCACGGCAAACACCGAGACCGGCACGCGCTTGAGCCCGTTGATCAGCAGCAGGAAGCCACCGGCTCCCAAAATCCCGATCAACACCGCCTGCGCGGCAACGATCCCCGTGGGAATAACGAAATTGCTCGCCGCCAGGGGCAGGGTGAATGCTGCCGCTACGACCGATTGCGCCAGCGTAATTGCCGCCGCGCTTTCATCGCCCGAATGGTGCTTGAGCAGCACCAGCGTCAGCGCATAACAGAGCGGCGCCAGGATCGCCGCGCCCCAGGCCAGAATATCGGCCGAGCCGCCGGTCACCGCATCGCCGCCGCCAAACACGATAATGGCCGAACCGATCCCGCCCAGCACCAGCGCAATCACCGGCTGCAGCCGCACCGGCTCGCGCAAAGCCAACATGCCCAGCCCCGTCACATAGACCGGCGCCGTCATCGCCAAGGCCGCGGCAATCGCCAGCGGCAAATGGCTTACCGCATAAAAGAACATGAAGGCGGTAACGGTGAACAGCGCCCCGCGCATGATGTGGCGGCCCAGATTACTCCGCTTGGGCCAGGCGCCCCGGCTCAGCCAGATCCACAGCACCAGCCAGATCGCCGCGCCGATAAAGCGCAGGAAGACGATCTCGAATGTGGGCAGATGCGCGCCCAGCGCCTTGGCGGTCGCATCCATGCTGCACAGCACGACAATGCCCGCAGCGCCCAGCCCGATGCCGCTCAGGGGAGTATTCATCAAGGCAAGGCTTTCATGAGGAAAGAACGGGTGCGGCCCTTGGGAAAGTCTTCGAGCGCGCCGAACACGGCATAACCCGCTTTGCGATAGGTCCGCAACGCCACCGGGTTGAAGGTGTCGATATAGGCCCCGCGGCAGCCCCGGTTGCTCGCTTCGGCCTCGGCCGCTGCGAGCAATTGTGCAGCAATGCCTTTGCCGCGCTGGGCTTCGTCGATCCACAGCCACTGGATGTAGAGCCAGCCCCAGGCGGTGTAGCCGGATAGGCCGGCGGTGATGGTGTCGCCATCGCGGAGCAGGACGGCGAGGGTGCGGCGGTCGGAGGGACCGACATCGGCCCGGTTGAATGTGGCGAGTTCGTCGCCGATGCGGGCTATTGCCGGGTCGGTGGCGTCATCGGTGATGTCGAATTGCATTGCCCAGTGCCTCCCTCAATTTGTCCGCTACCCACGATGTCATTCCCGCGAAAGCGGGAACCTCCGTTTACTTCGCTTGCATCGCCAACAGAGGTTCCCGCTTTCGCGGGAATGACACTGGGGTGGGCTGGGAATTCTCAGTGTTTTGATAGCTCCTGACCCTTCATCCCAATCGAAATTCGCCTTAGCGAATTCGGTGTCCCTTCGGGCACCTTCTCCTCAAGGGGAGAAGGGTGGGCTCCGAGCTTAGGCTGGGCATTATGCCTCCCCTCTCCCCTTGAGGGAGAGGGTGGATCGGCCGTTAGGCCGAGACGGGTGAGGGGTTGTCTCCGCAACCACCCCAGCCTCGCCCCCTATTCCAACGCCTTCCGCAAATTCCCCCCGGCGGCCTCCAGCGCCTTGCCGGCCGCCAGCGCATCCACGCCCTTTTCCAGCATCACGGTCGCCAGCTTGATGCTGCCATCGGCAATGTCCAGCGTCTGCCGCGCCGTGTCATAATCGGCCCCGGTCAATGCCGCGACCATCTTGGCGGCACGGTCGACCAGTTTCACATTGGTGGGCTTCATCTCCACCATCATGCCGCGATAGACAAAGCCCAGCTTGATCATCACCCCGGTCGAAATACAGTTGAGCGCCGCCTTCTGTGCCGTGCCGGCCTTCATGCGGGTCGAACCGGCCAGGAACTCGCTGCCGGTCGCCAGCAGCACGGCAATATCGGCGACCTCGCCCAGCTTGCCGCCCGGATTGTTGAAAATGCCGATGGTCAGTGCCCCAGCCTTGCGGGCATGCACCAGCCCCGCAATGGCGTAGGGCGTGCGGCCGCTGGCGGCGAGGCCAAGCACCACGTCATTGGGGCCAACCTGCACCCTGTCGAGATCCGCCTGCGCCAGTTCTTCGCTGTCCTCGGCCCCTTCGGCTGCCAGTGTCAGTGCGGTCGAGCCGCCGGCCATCAACGAAAGGGCGCGCTCATAGGGCCAGTTGAAGGTGGGCGGCAATTCGGCGGCGTCTTGCGTCGCGATCCGGCCCGACGTGCCCGCGCCCATATAGATCAGCCTTCCGCCCTTGGCCAGGCGCTCGGCGCCCCGGTCGATGGCTTCGGCCAAGGCGGGTGCTGCGGCCTGCACCGCGGCGATAGCCGCAAATTGCCCCTCGAGGATGCCCAGCACCAGATCGCTGCTGCCCCAATCCTCGATACCGGCAAAGCGAGGGGAGGCGGATTCTGTGGTGCTCATGGAATAACCTTTTTGTCGGAACGCCGTTCGGCTGTGCATAGTCCGGCGATTTTTGCTTTACACATTTCACCGGCTGGTGAATGATATTGGTATTGAATTGGCTTTCAAGTGGTCTTGTACAGACCGGGTGAGGATATATGGCACGGTTGTCGCTGCGCGGCATCAAAAAGCGCTTCAAGGCAACCGAGGTCCTGCATGGCATCGATCTCGATATTGGCGACCGCGAATTCGTGGTGTTCGTCGGCCCGTCCGGTTGCGGCAAGTCCACTTTGCTGCGCCTGATCGCCGGGCTCGATCCGATCAGCGACGGCGAATTCACCCTCAATGAAAAGCGCATGAACGACGTGCCGCCCTCCAAGCGCGGCATTGCCATGGTGTTCCAGTCCTACGCACTTTATCCGCATATGGACGTCTATGAGAACATGGCCTTTGGCGCCCGCCTCATGGGGCTCGACAAGGCCGAGGTCGAAGCGCGCATTGCCGAAGCCGCCCGCATGTTGCGCCTCGATGAGCTCCTGCAGCGCAAGCCGCGCGAACTCTCGGGCGGCCAGCGCCAGCGCGTTGCCATCGGCCGGGCTCTGGTGCGCAAGCCTGAAGTCCTGCTGCTCGACGAGCCTTTGAGCAATCTCGACGCAGCCCTCCGCTCCGAAGTGCGGCTCGAAATCGCCAAGCTGCACCGCGATATCGGCGGCACCACCATTTACGTCACTCATGACCAGGTTGAGGCCATGACCCTGGCCGACAAGATCGTGGTGATGAACCGCGGGCGGATCGAGCAGGTCGGCAGCCCGCGCCAATTGTTTGAGACCCCGGCCAATACCTTTGTGGGCACCTTTATCGGCTCGCCCAAAATGGCGCTGATCGATATCACGGCCCAAGCCGGGAAGGTCGGCATTGCTGATGGCGGCGCGGTGTCCATGGCGGCCCCGGCCGGCGAAAGCGCCTTCAAGCTCGGCGTTCGGCCCGATGCGCTCAAGCTGATGCGCGGGTCCGGCGAGGGCTTTGCCGCCAGCGTCGTCTATGCCGAATATCTTGGTGACAACGCCTATGTCTATGCGCGCCTCGCCGATGGCACGCTGGTCAGCGTGCGCACCGAACCCAACGATCTCTACGTGCCCGACGAGGCGGTGACCATCTCGGTCGATCCGGCCCAGGTGCACTTCTTTTCCGCCGCGGATGGACGGCGGCTGACAGTTTAGCGACGACATTCAAGGAGGGAACTATGAACAAGACTGCAATCCGTATCACAGCGGGCCTGGGAGCACTGCTGATCGCACTGCCCGCCATGGCCCAGGACCTGACATTCTGGAGCTGGCGCCAGGAAGATCGCGCCCAATATGAGCAGTTCATCGACACGTTCGAGGCTGCCAATCCGGGCATTACCGTCACCTTCGAAACCTTCGAGGCGGCTAATTACAACACCATCCTGTCGACGGCTCTGGCCGGCGGCACTGGTCCCGACCTGATGATGGTGCGCGCCTATGGCGGCATGGAAAACGTCGCCTCGGCTGGCTATCTCGAACCGCTGTCCACCGAAACCATCCCGGCTCTGGCCGATTTCGCTGATACGGCGCTCGCCGCCGAAACCATGCGCTCGGACCAGAAGCTTTATGCGGTGCCCTTTGCCAGCCAGACCCAGCTGGTCGTCTACAACAAGGGCATTTTCGACGCCAATGGCATCACCGAACCCCAGACCTGGGACGAGCTGCTGGCCGCCGCGAAAAAGCTCAAGGATGCGGGCATCATGCCCTTTGCCAATGGCACCGCGACCGCCTGGCAGAACGAAACCATCGTCTTCGATCTGACCTCGTCCATCATGGGCAAGGGCTTTTACGACGACCTGATGGCTGGCAAGGCCGACTTCACCGACGCCCGCTTCGTCGAGGCGCTCACCGCGCTCAAGGACATCACCCAGTATTTCCCCGATGGCTTTATCGGGCTCGACTACCCCTCCGCCCAGCAGCTGTTCAGCTCGGGCATGGCGGCAATGTTCGCTGGCGGCTCCTATGAGCTGGCAACCTTCGCCACCCAGAATCCTGATCTCGAACTGGGCGTCTTCGCCGCCCCCGGCAAGACTGCCGAGGACGAAAAGCTGGTCGGCCTCTATTACGATGGCGGCTATGCGGCCAATGCCAATGGCGCCAACAAGGAAGCGGCGCTGAAGTTCCTCAACTTCGTTGCCAGCCAGGAATTCGGCCAGGCCTTCGCCAATAGCCTCAACAACATCTCGACCATTCCGGGCGTCACCTTCGACAATCCCCTGCTGGCCGAAGTCGCCGAGCTGAACAAGTCCTCCATCCCCTATCTGATGCTGGTCCACTTCCGCTATGGCGAGCCTTCCGGCTCGGTGCTGCTGCAACAGGAAGTCCAGAAGCTGCTGGCCGACCAGACCACGCCGGAAGCTGCCGGCAAGGCAATCACCGACGGCCTGGCCGCCTGGTACGAGCCGTTCAAGAAGTAAGCCTGCCAGCCACGATCTGCCTCCCTCCCCCTTGAGGGGAGGGATTGAGGGTGGGGGTGTCGAGTTTTCAACCGGCATCGAGTTCTTGGAGGTCTCGACACCCCCCACCCTAGCCCTCCCCTCAAGGGGGAGGGGACAATTCAGTGGCCCGCCAGCGGCGTGCCATCCTACGTCGCGACAACCCGGTGAAATAATGCCCCAATTACGGATGACTGGACGTGGCCTCTGGATCACGGCGCTGCTGGTGCCGCCGCTGGCCTTTGTGGCGCTGTTCATCGTCTATCCGATCGTGGCGGCTTTCGCTTATGCCTTCTTTGACTGGAATGGCCTGCTGCGCGGGGAATTCAGCGGCCTCGCCAATTTCCACACCGTGCTGTTCGTCGAGCCCTATGCCAGCTGGACCCGCAATGCCTTCACCCACAACGTCATCGTTTTCTTCGCGCTGATGGTGCTGCAAAACGGGCTGGGCTTTATCCTCGCCTATGCGCTGTGGCGCGAATTGCCCGGCGCCCGTTTCCACCGCATCGCGGTCTTCCTGCCGGTCGTGCTTTCCACCATCATTGTGGGTTACCTGTTCAAGCTGTTCCTCCACCCGCTGTTCGGCGTGGTCAATATCAGCCTGCGCGGCATGGGCCTGGGCTTTATCGCCCAGCCCTGGCTGGGGCAGGATTCCACCGCGCTCTGGGCGCTGATCGTCGCCAATGCCTGGCATATGGTGGGCTTCCCCACCCTGGTGTTCCTCGCCGGCATGCAGCGCATTCCTACCGAAATGCTCGATGCCGTGCGTATGGAAACGCAGAGCGAATGGGTCAAGATCACCAAGATCGTCTGGCCGCTCGTTGCCCCCAGCGCCACCATCGTCTTCACCCTGCTGTTCGTGGGCGCCTTCAACTGGTTCGAACTGCCCTATATCATGGCCGGGCTCGATGGCTCGCCCTATGGCTCGACCGATGTTTTGGGGCTTTATTTCTATCGCACCGCCTTCGGCAATGTCTCCTCCGGCCAGCAGGACTTTGGCCTCGGTAGCGCTTTGGCCGTGCTGATCTTTGTCTTCATCGCGGCCATTGCCAGCGTCATCACCGTCCGGTTGCGGGCCCGGGAGATCCAGATTTGAGTACCGCCACGACTATCAATTACGACCGCCGTGGCCTGCTCGGCACGCTGGGCCGCGATGGCCTGCTGCAGATCATCCTGATCGCCAATACCGTGATCATGCTGCTGCCCATCATCATTATGGTGTTCTCGGCCTTCAAGACGACGCCGCAGATTTTCCAGTCGCCCTTCGGCATTCCCGATTTCACCAATGTGGTGAACTTCGTCAAAATCTGGAACGAAACCAATTTCCTGCGCTACCTGCTCAATTCCTTCATCGTCACCGGCGCCTCCATGGCGCTGATCCTGACGCTGGGGACCATGGCCGCCTATGCCATTGCGCGCTACGAATTCTGGGGCGCCGGCTTCATCCTGATGTTCTTCCTGGCGGGTCTGACCCTGCCGCTCAAGCTGGCCATCATCCCGCTGTTCATGCTGATGCGCGATCTCGGGATTCTCAACAATCAACTCAGCCTGATCTTCGTCTATACCGCCATGGGCCTGCCCACGACGGTGTTCATCCTCACCGGCTTTATCCGCACCCTGCCCAATGAACTCGAAGACGCCGCCCGCATGGATGGCGCCAGCGAAGCGCGCATCATGTGGTCCATCATGCTGCCTTTGGTGCGCCCGGCCATGGTCATTGCCGGCATTCAGAACGTGGTGCCGATCTGGAACGATTTCTTCTTCCCGCTGGTCTTCATCCAGCGCGATAATCTCAAAACCCTGCCGCAGGGGCTCACCACCTTTATGGGTGAATATACCACCGATTGGGGCGTGCTGTTCTCGGGCCTGACCCTGTCGGCGGCGCCGATCATCATCATCTATATCGTGCTCTCCAAGCAGTTCATCTCCGGCATGACTTCGGGAGCCGTCAAATGAAGCTGGTCAAAGGTTCGCTGATCGTTTCCTGCCAGGCGCGGGCCGACAATCCCCTGCATGGCCCGGCCTTCATGGGCGCCATGGCGCTGGCTGCCCGCGACGGCGGCGCTCTGGGCATCCGTGCCAATGGCGTGGCCGACGTAGCGGCGGTCAAGGCGGCGGGCCTGCCGGTCATCGGCATCGACAAGGTGTTTTCGCCCGACGTGCCGGTCTATATCACCCCCTCCATTGCCACTGTCGATCGGCTCGCGGCAGCGGGCGCCGATATCATCGCCTTCGATTGCACCCAGCGTCCCCGCAAGGGCGATGCGCCGGCAGAGATCATCCGCCATATCCGCGACACTCTGGGCCTCGAAGCCTTTGCCGATATCTCGACGCTGGAGGAAGGCCTGCTCGCCGCCGAACTGGGCGCGACTTATATTTCGACCACGCTGTCAGGCTATACCGAATATACCGAGCCTAAGCCGGACCTGCCCGATTTCGCCCTGATCGAAGCGCTGGCCAGCCGCGTCAGTGTCCCCGTGGTTGCCGAAGGCCGTTTCAACACGCCCGAATTGGCCCGCCGCGCGCTCGATGCCGGCGCCTATGCCGTTGTGGTGGGCACCATGATCACCAATCCGCGCGAAATCACCAAGGGTTTCGCCCACGCTATCGCGGCCGCCAAATGAGCTTTCTCGGCGTCGATATCGGCGGCACCGCCTCGCGCTATGTGCTGGCCGACGCCGATGGCGCCGTGGCCGCGCGCGGCTCCGCCGGCGGCGCGACGGGGCATATCTTCAACCCGGTCGAGCGCGACAAGCTGGTGGCCGTCCTGCAATCCATCGCGGCGGCATTGCCCGCTGGAACAATGCTCTCCGCCGCCTGCCTCGGCATAACCGGGCTGGGCGACAAAATCCGCGACGAAGCCGCCAGCCTGATCGGCGACCATCTTTCGCTGCCCGCCAGTTCAATCCGCCTCACCGACGACATGGAGCTGGCCTACCGCGCCGCTTTCGCGCCGGGCGCGGGGCATCTTATCTCCGCCGGCACCGGTTCCATTGGCCTGCATGTCACCGCCGACGGCCAGATCATCCGCGTCGGGGGCAGGGGGCTGCTGATCGACGACGGCGGCTCGGGCACCTGGATTGCCCTGACCGCGTTGGACCGGCTCTATCGCGGAATCGACGAAACCGGCTCCACAGCCCAAGCTCAAATCCTGGCCGACGAACTCTTCACCCCCATCGGCGGCAGCGATTGGGACGCTACCCGCGCCTATATCTATGGCAGCGATCGCGGCCGCATCGGCGCGCTGGCTCAAGCCGTCGCGCGTGCCGCCACCAAGGGCGACGCATTGGCGCTCGACATTCTCACCCAGGCCGGCACGGAGCTGGCCCGCCTCGGCCATGCGCTGGTGGCGCGGGCCGGGCATCTGCCCATCGGTTATGTCGGCGGCATTATCGATCTGCACCCGCAAATTCGCCTCAGCCTCGCCGATGCCCTGCCCGATGAAGTCCTGCTCTATCCGCGTCTCGACGCCGCCGCCTTCGCGGCGCAGTGGGCCCGCGGCTGAAAGCCATTGCCCAAGCCGCCCTGTTTGCCTAAGGGTGGCGCCATCGCAACCGGGATTCCCGCACCATGACCGGCAAAGCCTATGTCGTCGATGAACTGATCTCCGCCAAGGCCATTGCCGCGCGCGTCGAAGGTCTTGCCCGCGAAATTTCCGCCCATTACGCCGATACCGACAAACTGGTCGTCGTTGGCCTGCTGCGCGGCTCCTTCATCTTCATCGCCGATCTGGTGCGTGAGCTGGACCTGCCCGTCGAGGTGGATTTCATGGAGGCGTCGTCCTACGGCAATTCGACCGAATCCAGCCGCGAAGTGCGTATCCTCAAGGACCTGCGGGGCGAGATCGAAGGCCGCGATGTGCTGGTGGTCGAAGACATTGTCGATACCGGCCACACATTGCGGCACGTGCTCGACATCCTGGGCACCCGTCACCCCCGCCGTATCGAGGTCTGCGCTCTCCTCAATAAGCCGTCGCGCCGCGAGACTGATGTGAAAGCCCGCTGGGTCGGCTTCGACATCCCCGACCGCTTCGTCGTCGGCTATGGCATCGACTATGCCCAGCGCAACCGCAACCTGCCCCATATCGGGGCGGTGCGGTTTACGGAATAGGGGCCTACGCCACCGCCACCCGTCGTCCGCGCCGCTCGTTCCACGCCAGCATCAGCCCGGCCGCCACCACCAGCAGCGCGCCGTAATACACCATCTGCGTCGGCTCCTCGCGCCAGAACAGATAGCCGAACACAAAGCTCCAGATCAGCGCCGAATATTCCACCGTGCCCAACACGCTGGCCGGCACCAGCCGCGCGGCATCGACCAGCAGATATTGCGCCGTGCCGCCCACTAGCCCCGTCGCCACCACCATGATGATCTGCGGCGTGCTCATGCCCTGCCAGAACGGCAGCGATACCGCGCCCATCACCAGCACATAGAACAGGTTGAGCGAAAAGATCTGCACTAGCGAACTCTCGGTCTTGGAGATCGTGCGCATCAGGATCATCGCCACGGCCCAGCAGAGCGCAGCGGCCAACACCAGCATGGCGGGCAGGCTGAGCCCAAGTCCCGCCGGATTGCAGGCGACGATCACCCCGAAAAACCCGATGCCCGCCGCGCCGACCCGGGCCAGCGTCAGCTGTTCCTTGAGGAAAATCACCGCCAGGATCGTGGTCAGCACCGGGGCGAAATAATAGAGCGTGGTCATCTCGGCCAGCTGCAGCTCGCGCCCCGCCGTATAATACATGCACCACGCCGCCAGCGTCAGAATGGCCCGCAGCAGCATCATGGATTTGTTGGGCGAGGCGACCAGGCCGCGGATCAGCTTGCCCCACCCGAAGATGAGGCACAGCGCGGCAATCACCACGCTACGCGTGAACAGGATCTGCATCACCGGCAGGTCATAAATCACGCCCTTGACCAGCGCGTCATGCACGGCAAACAGGGAATAGGCGAGCGTCCCCAACGCCATGCCCTTGAGCGAGGCGACATCGGCAACACGGGGCATGGATTGGGCGGACACGGGGGTGAACTCTGGGCTCGAAGCTGCCGCATCTAGCTGGATTTGAGGGGCGCCAGCAAGTGGGCTTTTAGGGTCTTCGCCGCTTGCGCGGCTCTCTCCATTCATCGTCATCACCCGGCTTGTCCGGGTGATCCATCTCTCAGCGGGTGCGGCGGCAATGGATTGCCCGGACAAGCCGGGCAATGACGGTGGAGCTTGGCTTGGTAGAGCGCCGCGAAGTCTTCAAGCCCCTCCGGGGGCTACTTCTGCCACATGCCCCGCATCTGCGCGCCGATATCGATCCGGGCCGGGCCGGGCGACAACCCCTCGATATGGGCCGGTTTCACTGCCGGCCACAGCACGTCATCGAACAGCACGCTCATCGCGCGCGGAATGAACCGGCTGCGTTGGGCATAGATGTGCCGGTCGCCATATTGGCTCTGCTGGGTCACGTAAAAGCGCTGCGGCGTGATCACATGCAGCTCGTCCTTGGCGCGGGTCATGGCCACATAAAGCAGCCGCCGCTCCTCCTCCAGCTCATGGGTCGAGCCGGTCCCAAGATCGGAGGGAATGCAGCCATCCACCACATTGAGCACGTGCACGGATTTCCATTCCTGCCCCTTGGAGGAATGGATGGTAGACAGGATCAGGTAATCCTCATCCCGGCTGGGTACGCCCGATTGATCCGAGGTGGCATCGGGCGGATCCAGCGTCAATTCGGTCAAAAACCGCTCGCGGCTGGGATAGCCGGCGGCAATCTGCTCGAGCTGGATGATATCGGCGACCCGCACCTGGGCGTCCTCGTAAGTCTGCTCCATCAGCGGCTCGTACCACAGCCGGGCATAGCCCAGTTCCAGCGGCCAGCTGGCCTCCCGCCGGGCCAATCCGCCGACCAGATCTACCAGCCCCGCCCAGCCCTCGGCCGCTCGCAAGGGCACCGGCAATTCGGCCAGCGCCTTGACCGGCTGCGGCGCGGCACTCATCGCGTCCAGCACTTTGCCCGCCGAAGCCGGCCCGATCCCGGGCAGCAATTGCAGTACGCGGAACCCCGCCACCCGGTCACGCGGATTTTCCACCCAGCGCAGAATGGCCAAGAGGTCCTTGATATGGGCGGCATCCAGAAATTTGAGCCCGCCGAATTTGACGAACGGGATATTGCGCCGCGTCAGCTCGATTTCGAGCGGCCCCGAATGGCTCGAGGTGCGGAACAATACCGCTTGCTGGATCAGCGCTGTGCCGCCCTCGCGCGCCTCCAAAATCTTGTGCACGACATAGCGCGCCTGATCGGCCTCGTCCTTCACCGTCACCAATTGCGGCTTGGCGTCCGATTGCCGTTCGGTCCACAGGTTCTTGGTGAAGCGCTCGCTGGCCAGTTCGATCACCGCATTGGCCGCCGTCAGGATCGGTTGGGTCGAGCGATAATTGCGGTCCAGCGTTACGATATCGGCGGGTGGGGTGAAGGCTGAAGGGAAATCGAGAATATTGCGCACTGTCGCCGCGCGGAACGAATAGATCGATTGCGCGTCATCTCCCACCACGGTCAGCCCATGGCCCTGCGGCTTGAGGGCCATCAGCACGCTCGACTGCAGGCGATTGGTGTCCTGATACTCATCGACCAGCACATGGTCGAACCGCCCGGACACTTCGGCGGCAATGGCCGGCTCGGCCATCATCCCGGCCCAATAGAGCAGCAGATCATCGTAATCGAGCACGTTCTGGGCCTGCTTGGCCTCGACATAGGCCTGGAACAAGGTGCGCAACGGCTCGCCCCACATGGCGCACCACGGGAATACATTTTTCAGCACCTCATCGAGATCGCCCTGCGCATTGACCACGCGCGAATAGATGGCAAGGCACGTCCCCTTGGTTGGAAAGCGGCTCTTGGCGTCGGACAGGCCGAGTTCATGCCGCACCAGGTTCATCAGGTCGGCCGAGTCTTCGCGATCATGAATGGTGAACGCCGGATCGAGCCCCAATTGGGTCGCATGCTCGCGCAGCAACCGCGCGCCAATGCCGTGAAACGTGCCCGCCCAGGTCAAGGCATCGGTCAGCGCGCCCGAGGATGTGCCCAATACCTTGCCGGCAATCCGCTCCACCCGCCGGCTCATCTCGCTGGCCGCCCGGCGCGAAAACGTCATCAGCAGGATGCGCCTGGGATCGGCGCCATTGACCACCAGATGGGCCACGCGGTGGGCCAGCGTATTAGTCTTGCCCGATCCCGCCCCCGCAATCACCAGCAGCGGCCCAGGATTGGCCTGTCCCACGCCATGTTCCACCGCTCGCCGCTGTTCGGCATTGAGGGCGTCGAGATAGGTGGCGGGGGCTGTCGAATCGCGCAGAGCAAGCATGGCCGCACGATGCCATCTTTCCCCTTTTGTTCCAATCGCGGTGATCAGCCCAGCATCTGCCGCATCGAATTCGTGATCTCGGCGTGATGATAGGGCTTGGCGAAGAACATGCTGCCATCGGGCAGGTCGTCGGCCGTGACCGCCCGGTGCCCCGAGGTCACGATGATATGCACCGGCGGCCAGCGGTCACGCACCGCGGCGGCGAGCTTGAGCCCATCCATGCTGCCCGGCATGTCGATATCGGTGAAGATCAGCCGCACCCGCGCGTTCTGCTCGAGAATGGCAATGGCCTCGTCGGCATTGGCCGCCTCCAGCACCACAAAGCCTTCATCCCGCAAATGGGCGACGATGCTCATGGCGACCAGAGGTTCGTCTTCGACGACCAGTATCGTGACGTCCGCTGAGGTCATACCCCAGGCTCCCAAAAATGCGAGCCAGCGCGTGGCCTCGCCGCAAACCAACGGGGATCTCGGCCTTTCGATCCAGCTGAACCCATCACAAACAGTGGATAAATCGCGATTTGATCGCTCTAGCCCCGGCAAAAATGACGAGTTCCTATGCAGAACAGGACTATTGCGCTTGTTTTAGGCGCGGGGGTAACTAGCGCCAATGTCCAATGCCGCGCTGTCCATCCTGATCATCGACGAAAACCGCATTCGTGCCTCGATCATCGAGAGCGGTTTGCGCGAGGCCGGGCATGAGCGCGTCACCGTGATCCACGACGTCAACGAGGTTGCCCGCACCATCCAGGCGTCGGCGCCCGACGTCATCGTCATCGATCTCGAAAATCCCCAGCGCGACACGCTTGAGCATTTCTTCTCGCTGTCCCGCGCCATCCAGCGGCCCATCGCCATGTTCGTCGATCGCTCCGATGGCGCCATGATCGAAAAGGCCGTCGAGGCTGGGGTTTCCGCCTATGTGGTCGATGGTCTCAAGAAAGAGCGGGTCAAGCCCATCCTCGATATGGCCATCTCCCGCTTCAATGCCTTTTCCCGGCTGACGCGCGAACTCGAACAGGCGCGTAGCGAGCTCGAGGATCGCAAGATCATCGACCAGGCCAAGGGCATTCTGATGAAGACCCGGGGGCTCAGCGAAGCCGATGCCTATAGCCTGCTGCGCTCCACCGCCATGAACCAGAACCGGCGCCTGGTCGATATTGCCCAAAGCCTTGTGACTGCCGCGAGCCTTTTGGGGCCGTAGGAGATAACATGTCCACCACCCAACTCACCGCCGGCTTCCTGCCTCTGCTCGACAGCATCCTTCTGGTGCTGGCGCGCGAGAAAGGCTTTGCCGAGGACGAGGGGCTGGACCTCACCCTGGTGCGCGAAACCAGCTGGGCCAATATCCGCGACCGCGCGGCGCTCGGTCATTTCGACATTGCCCAGATGCTGGCCCCCATGCCGCTGGCCGCCAGTTTGGGGCTGACCCCGCTCGGCATGCCCATGATCGCGCCAATCGTGCTGGGCCTTGGCAATAATGCCATCACCGTCAGCGATGCGCTTTGGCAGGCCATGGCGGAGCAGGGCGCCCCGGGCAATCTTGATCCGGCGCTGACCGGCGCGGCCTTGGCCAAAGTGGTCATGGCGTCGCCGCGCAAGCTGCGCTTTGGCGTCGTCCACCAGACCTCATCGCACAATTACGAACTGCGCTATTGGTTATCCGCCAGTGGCATCACGCCCGATCGCGACATCGAAATCGTCGTGCTGCCACCCCCTCTGCTGCCCGATGCGCTGGGCAGCGGTGGTATTGATGGTTATTGCGTGGGCGAGCCCTGGAACAGCATCGGCGTTGCCACCAGGGGCGGGCACATCGCCACGGTCAAGGCGCTGATCTGGCAATCAAGTCCCGACAAGGTCGTGGGTATGCGCGCCAGCTGGGCGGGCCAGCATCCCGACCTGGTCGCTGCCATCATCCGCGCCGTCTACCGCGCCGGCCTGTGGTGCGCCGATCCGGCCAATCGCCACGAAGCGGCGACCATCATGGCTGCCGCTTCCTATCTCAACAACGCCCCCGATATCGTCGAGCGCGCGCTGACCGGCATGCTCGATATCGGCGGCGGCGTGTTGCGGCAGGTGCCCGATTATTACATCCCCCATGCCAGCGCGGCCAACTTCCCCTGGAAGAGCCATGCCCTCTGGTACTATTCCCAGATGGTGCGCTGGGGTGAAGTCGCTACCAGTCCGGGCAATGTCGAGATCGCTGCCGCCTGTTTCCGGCCCGATCTCTATCGTGCCGCCCTCGCGCCGCTGGGTGCGGCTTTGCCACGAGCCGATTTCAAGACCGACGGCGCCCACGCCCAGCCCTACGACACTCTCGCCCAAAATGGGCCGCTGCTCATGGGCGCTGATCGCTTCTTCGATGGCGGGATATTCGACCCCGAGGCGCTGGATGATTACATCGTCAGCCAGTCTATCACGCGCTGACGCTATTTTAATCACTGCATAGCACTGCGCGTATTTTAGGCGGAATGGCGCAGATTTGACCCGTTCCAAACTGCGGGCCTTGCCGCAAGCCAAATCGGCTAAAATCCTAATCCACTGAATTTACGGGACAAAGTGCCAAAAGCACGACTTGGCACGCTTCCTGCAATGTCTGCTGTGAAGGGGCGTTCGCGCTCTCAAAAAATGGCGTCCAATGACGGGCGTCTCAGGCAAAGCTGCCAACAGGTTCGTTTCCGGTCCCCCTCCGACCGGCGCGGTGCCCGTTGGCAGCTTTTTGTTTTTCTCTTTGCAGCTGGAGAATTCGATGACGCTAACGACCACCCGCCGCAGCTTTCTCAAAGGGGCAACGGCCACCGCCGCCACCCTGCTCGCGGCCAAGGCCCTGTTCCCCTCCGGGGCCTTTGCACAGGGCCCCGGCCCCGAAGTCACCTCAGCCAAGCTGGGCTTCATCGCGCTCACCGATTCCTCTCCGCTGATCATCGCCAGCGAAAAGGGCCTGTTTGCCAAGCATGGCGTGCCCGATGTGCAAGTGCTCAAGCAAGCCAGCTGGGGCGCCACCCGCGACAATCTGGTGCTCGGCGGCGCCGCTAACGGCATCGACGGCGCTCATATCCTGACGCCCATGCCCTATCTGATGAGCGCGGGCACCGTCACTGGCGGCACGCCTTTGCCCATGTCCATCATCGCCCGGCTCAACCTCGACGCGCAGGCGATCTCGGTCAGCCAGGAATATAAGGATGCCGGTGCGGGGCTGGATTCCTCGCCCCTTAAGGCGATCTTTGCCGAGCGCAAGGCGGCGGGCAAGGAAGTCAATGTCGCCATGACTTTCCCCGGCGGCACCCATGACATGTGGATGCGCTATTGGCTGGCCGCGGGCGGCATCGATCCGACCAAGGAAGTTTCGCTGATCACCGTGCCGCCTCCGCAAATGGTCGCCAATATGAAGGTCGGCACCATGGATGCCTTCTGCGTCGGCGAGCCGTGGAACGAGCAGCTGGTCAACCAGAATATCGGCTTCACCGCCACGACGACGGGCGAGATCTGGCACCACCACCCCGAAAAGGCACTGAGCTTGCGCAATGACTTCATCGAGGCCAATCCCGTCGCGACCCAAGCCATCCTGATGGCGGTGATGGAAGCGGCCCAATGGGCCGACGCCACCGAAAACAAGGAAGAACTGGCGCAGATCCTAGGCAAGCGCCCCTGGTTCAATATCCCCGCCGCCGACGTCGCCGGGCGCCTCAAGGGCGATATCAATTATGGCAATGGGCGGCTCGAAACCGCTACCGGTCTCGAAATGAAGTTCTGGAAGGATCACGCTTCCTATCCCTTCAAGAGCCATGACGCCTGGTTCCTCACCGAAAATATCCGCTGGGGCTATCTGCCCGGCACCACCGACATCAACGCCTCGGTCGATGCGGTCAATCGCGAAGACATCTGGCGCGCTGCCGCCGCGGCCCTCGGCATCGCCGCTGCCGACATTCCCGAAGGCACGTCGCGCGGCGTCGAAACCTTCTTTGACGGCAAGGTCTTCGACCCCGCCAACCCCTCGGCCTATCTCGACAGCCTCGCCATCAAGGCAATGGTCTGACCCCAACTTATGGTGCGGGGCCAGTCCCCCGCACCCTTTCCCGGCATTGCCCCGAAAGGATTTTCGCCCATGTCCGCCAATGTTCAGCGCCTCGCTCCGGCCGCTACCTCCGAAGCCAAGACCGCAGCCGAGGTGTTCGCCCTGCCCATGCCCGCTGCCCGCCCCGGCTCCTGGTCCAAGACGCTGACCAGCATCGCCGCCAATGTCGTGCCGCCGCTGGTGGTCATCGCGTTGATCCTGGTCATCTGGCAAATCCTCTGCGCCACGCCTGGCGCCTCGCTGCCGGCACCCAGCCAGGTATGGGCCGACGCGGGTGAGTTGATCGTCAGCCCCTTCTTCGACTACGGCCAGGGCGATATCGGGCTGGGCCTGCGCGTGCTGACCTCGCTGCAACGCGTCGCCATCGGCTTCGGCATTGCCGCGCTGGTTGGCGTCACCGTGGGCGCCGTAATCGGTCAATCCATCTGGGCCATGCGCGGGCTGGACCCGATCTTCCAGATCCTGCGCACCGTGCCGCCCTTGGCCTGGCTGCCGCTCTCGCTCGCCGCCTTCATGGATTCCGCCCCCTCAGCCATCTTCGTGATTTTCATCACCTCGGTCTGGCCGGTGATCATCAATACGGCGGTGGGCGTGCGCAACATCCCGCAGGATTACCGCAACGTGGCGCGCATCCTGCAGCTCAACCAGGTCGAGTTCTTCTTCAAGATCATGATCCCGGCCGCTGCTCCCTACATTTTCACCGGGTTGCGCATCGGGGTGGGCCTCAGCTGGCTGGCCATCGTCGCCGCCGAAATGCTGACCGGGGGCGTAGGCATCGGTTTCTTCATCTGGGATGCGTGGAACAGCTCGCGCCTCTCCGACATCATCGTGGCGCTGGTCTATATCGGGGTCGTGGGGTTCATCCTCGACCGGCTGGTAGCGGCCATCGGCGCCTTCGTCACCCGCGGCACATCAGCCAACTGAGGAGCCCTTTCATGACCTATCTCCGCATCGAAAACGTCGACAAGCACTTTGACCGTGGTGGCGTCCGCTCCGAAGTCCTCAAGGATGTCAGCCTGGATATCGCCCAGGGCGAAGTGATCTCGATCATCGGCCATTCCGGCTGCGGCAAGTCCACTCTGCTCAATCTCATTGCGGGCCTCACCGAAGTCTCCTCCGGCGGCATCCAGCTCGAGGGCCGCGAGGTCAACGGCCCCGGCCCCGAACGCGCCGTAGTGTTCCAAAACCATTCCCTGCTGCCCTGGCTCACCGTCTACGAAAACGTCAATCTGGCCGTCGCCAAGGTGTTCGGCAAAACCAAGACCGGCGCCGAGCGCCATGACTGGATCATGCAGAACCTGGATCTGGTGCAGATGAGCCATGCCAAGGACAAGCGCCCCACCGAGATTTCGGGCGGCATGAAGCAGCGCGTCGGCATCGCCCGGGCATTGGCCATGCAGCCCAAAATCCTGCTGCTGGACGAACCCTTCGGCGCGCTGGACGCTCTGACCCGCGCCCATTTGCAAGATGCGGTCATGGATATCCAGAAGCGCCTGGGCTCCACCATGATCATGATCACCCATGACGTGGACGAGGCCGTGCTGCTGAGCGACCGCATCGTCATGATGACCAACGGCCCCTCCGCCCGCATCGGCGAAATCCTCCCCGTCCCGCTGGAGCGTCCGCGCAACCGCATCGAGCTGGCCGGGGACCGCACCTATCTCAAGTGCCGCGAAGCGGTGCTCAAATTCCTCTACGAACGCCACCGCTTTGTGGAAGCTGCTTAGAACTGCCTATAAATTAGTCTTGCCCATATTGTGGGCATATTGATGCCCAATTGAGCCGTCCCATCGTTCCATAGCTTTTACGGGCGGGTCGGGCGCTTTCTTCAAGGCCTTGCAGTTAAACGATAAATTCTGACGATCCGCACTTGGCACGCTTCGTGCAATGTTGACGGCGAAGAGGCGCCTCCCGAGGTCGCTTTCACAATCGATGTCCAATGACGGGCATCATCCCCAGGCAAAGCTGCCAACTGTTCTTCGCGCGGTCCCCAACCGACTGCGCCGAACCGTTGGCAGCTTTTTTGTTTTCGAGCGTGCAGACGGAGCTATTCCAATGACCAAGGACCAGGCGGGCGGACGCCCTGCGCTCATTGCCGAACCCACCCGCGCCCTGAGCGTGTCGACCATCGCGTTCACGGTGTGCTTTGCCGTGTGGACCATCTTTTCGATCATCGGCGTGTCGCTCAAGGAGCAGCTCGGCCTTTCCGAAACCCAGTTTGGCCTGCTGGTCGGCACCCCCGTACTCACCGGCTCGCTGGTGCGCGTCGTGCTCGGCATCTGGACCGACCGCAAGGGCGGGCGTCTGGTCTATACGCTGACCATGTTGGCCGCCGCACTCGCAACCTTCCTGCTCGCCTTTGCCCAGACCTATGAGCAATTGCTGCTGGCGGCGCTCGGCGTGGGTCTGGCCGGCGGCTCGTTTGCCGTGGGCGTTGCCTATGTCTCGCGCTTCTATCCGGCCGACAAGCAGGGCACGGCGCTCGGTATTTTCGGCGTCGGCAATGTCGGCGCCGCGGTCACCAAGTTCACCGCGCCCTTCGTCATGCTGGCCTGGGGCTGGCAGTCGGTGGCGCTGATCTGGGCCGGGGCCCTCGTGCTCATGGCCGCGATCTTCTGGTTCACCACCAAGGACGATCCGGTCACCATCCGCCGCCGTACCGAGGCCTACACGCCCAAGAGCCTGCTCAGCGAGTTCGAGCCACTGCGCAACCCCCGGGTGTGGCGCTTCGCGCTCTACTATTTCTTCGCCTTTGGCGCCTTCGTAGCGCTGACCCTGTGGCTGCCGCGCTACCTCATCGGTGTCTACGGCTTCAATATTGCCACCGCCGGCATGGTCGCGGCCTCATACTCCATTCCCGCCAGCGTGTTCCGCGCCTATGGCGGCACGCTCAGCGACAAGGTGGGCGCCCGCGTCATCCTGTACTGGACCTTTGGCGTATCGCTACTGGCCACGTTCATCCTCTCGCTGCCCGCCGGCGATTTCGTGGTGCAGGGCATTAATGGGCCGGTCGCCTTCCACTTCGCCATCAGCCCATGGGCCTTCATCGCACTGGTGTTCGTGCTCGGCTTCTTCATGAGCCTGGGCAAGGCCGCCGTGTTCAAGCACATCCCGGCCTATTACCCGCAGAATGTGGGCGCCGTAGGCGGATTGGTCGGCATGATCGGCGGACTGGGCGGGTTTTTCCTGCCGCTCCTGTTCGGCGTCCTCAACGATCTCACCGGTATCTGGTCGAGCTGCTTCATGGCTCTGTTCGTCCTGGTCGCCATTTCCCTCATTTGGATGCACACGGCCATCCGGCGCATGGAACGCCGGCAGACCGTGACGCAACTGGCCTGAGCCTTATGCAAGGAGACCCCCTCATGCAAAAGACTGAAAGACTCGTCATCATCGGCAATGGCATGGCGCCGGGCCGGGCCCTCGAAAAGCTCTTCGAGACCGATCCGACCCGCTACAGCGTCACCATTTTCAACGCCGAGCCGCGCGTCAATTACGACCGCATCATGCTCTCGCCGGTCCTGTCGGGTGAGAAGTCCTTCGAGGACATCATCATCCATGGCGATCACTGGTACATCGAAAACCAGATCATGCTCTACAAGGGGCATAAGGTCGTCGAGATCGACCGCGAAAACCACATCGTGCGCTCCGAGCAGGGCGCCTCAGCCGAATATGACAAGCTGATCATCGCCACCGGCTCGGTGCCCTTCATCATCCCCGTGCCCGGCCACAAGCTGGCCGGCGTGCTGACCTATCGCGATCTCGACGACGTCCACGCCATGATGCTGGCCGCCAAGGCGCGCGGCCATGCCGTGGTCATCGGCGGCGGGCTGCTCGGGCTCGAAGCCGCTGCCGGCCTGATCAATCAGGGAATGACGGTCACCGTGCTGCACATCGCCCCCACGCTGATGGAGCGCCAGCTCGATCCGGCTGCCGGCTATCTGCTGCAGAAGGAGTTGGAGCGTCGCGGCATCCAGGTCATCACCAAGGCCAATACCAAGGAAATCACCGGCACCGACCGCGTCGAGGCCGTGCATCTGGATGACGGCACAATCATCAAGGCCGATATCGTCGTCATGGCCGTCGGCATCCGCCCCAATTCGGGTCTGGGCAAGGAAGCCGGGCTTGCGGTCAATCGCGGCATCGTCGTCAACGACCAGATGCAGACCTCCGATCCCGCCATTTACGCCTTGGGCGAATGCGCCGAAGTTGGCGGCATGTGCTATGGCCTTGTCGCCCCGCTCTACCAGCAGGCCAATATCGTGGCCGCGCATCTGGGCGGCGATCACGGCGCCGCCTTCGTGCCGCAATACACCGCCACCCGCCTTAAGGTCACCGGCATCGATCTCTATTCGGCCGGCGATTTCGGCGAGGGCGAGGACCGCGAGGAAATCGTGCTGCGCGACGCCAATGCCGGCGTCTACAAGCGCCTGATCCTCAAGGACGACAAGATTATCGGCGCCGTGCTCTATGGCGAAACCGCCGACGGTCCCTGGTTCTTCGACATGCTCAAGAACAAGACCGACACGCGCGACATGCGTGACACATTGATCTTTGGCCAAGCCTATCAAGGAGGGTCCCCCCTGGACCCTATGGCGGCCGTTGCAGCATTGCCGGATGAGGCAGAGATTTGCGGCTGCAACGGCGTATGCAAAGGCAAGATCACCGGCGCCATCACGGCCAAGGGCCTGACGACGCTCGATGGCGTGCGCGCCCACACCAAGGCCTCGGCCTCCTGCGGCTCCTGCACCGGGCTGGTTGAACAGCTGCTGCACGCCACTCTGGGCGATGCCTATAATCCTGCCGCCGTGCAGCCCATGTGCCCCTGCACCGAATATGGCCATGACGACGTGCGTCGCCTGATCATCGCCAAGTCGCTCAAATCCATTCCCGCTGTCATGCAGGAGCTGGAATGGAAAACCTCCTGCGGCTGCGCCAAGTGCCGCCCGGCGCTCAACTACTACCTCGTGGCCGATTGGCCGGGCGAATATGAGGATGACGGCCAGTCCCGCTTCATCAATGAACGCGTCCACGCCAATATCCAGAAGGACGGCACCTATTCGGTGGTTCCCCGCATGTGGGGCGGCATGACCAATCCCAAGGAATTGCGCGCCATTGCCGATGTGGCCGACAAATTCCACATCCCGGCCGTCAAGGTCACCGGCGGCCAGCGCATCGATCTGCTCGGCGTCAAAAAGGAAGACCTGCCCGGCGTCTGGGCTGATCTGAACGCCGCCGGCATGGTCTCGGGCGCCGCTTACGCCAAGGGCCTGCGCACGGTCAAAACCTGCGTCGGCTCCGACTGGTGTCGCTTCGGCACCCAGGATTCGACGGGCCTGGGCATTCGGCTGGAAAAATTCATGTGGGGCGCCTGGACCCCGGCCAAGGTCAAGCTCGCTGTCTCCGGCTGCCCACGCAATTGCGCCGAAGCCACCTGCAAGGATATCGGCGTGGTCTGCGTCGATTCTGGCTACGACATCCACTTCGCTGGTGCCGCCGGCCTCGACATCAAGCCCACCGAATTGCTCTGCCATGCCGATACCGAGGATGAAGCCCTCGAAATCATCGTCGCGCTGACCCAGCTCTATCGCGAACAGGCCCGCTATCTCGAGCGCATCTACAAATGGGCCAAGCGGGTCGGCACGCCCTCGATCCTGGCCAATGTGGTCACCGACCGCGACAAGCGCCGCGCCTATTACGAGCGCTTCGTCTATGCGCAGACTTTTGCGCAGATCGATCCCTGGGAAGAACGCGTCAACGGCAAGGACGCCCACGAATTCGCCGCCATGGCCGAATTCGGCATGCCGGTAGCAGCGGAGTAATGGCAATGACCGACTGGATCGAAATCGGCGAGATCAACGCCATTCCCCGCCGCGGCGCCCGCTGCGTCAATACGCCAAGTGGCAAGATCGCGGTGTTCCGTACCCAGGAAGACCAGATCTTCGCCATCGAAAACCGTTGCCCTCACAAGCACGGTCCCTTGAGCGAAGGCATTGTCCACGGCGCCTCGGTCACGTGCCCGCTGCACAATTGGGTTTTTGACCTCGCCACTGGCCAGGCTCAGGGCGCCGACGAAGGCTCGGTGCGCACCTATCCTATCGATGTCGTCGACGGCCGCATCTTTATGGCCGCCGAAGCTGCATTGGTGGCAGCGGAGTAGGGCGGGGATGACCACCACCCGCACCACCTGCCCCTATTGTGGCGTCGGCTGCGGCGTGCTGGCCACCCCGCAGCCCGATGGTTCCGTCACCATTGCCGGCGACCCCGACCACCCGGCCAATTTCGGCCGCCTCTGCTCCAAGGGCTCCGCGCTGGGCGAAACCCTCTCGCTCGATGGCCGCTTGTTGCATCCCGAAATCAACGGCGCCCGCGCCACTTGGGAAGACGCGCTGGACCTTGTCGCTACCACCTTCCAGAATACTATCGCCGAGCATGGCCCCAATTCCGTCGCCATCTATGGCTCGGGCCAGCTCCTCACCGAGGATTATTACGTCGCCAACAAGCTGATGAAAGGCTTCATCGGCTCAGCCAATATCGACACCAATTCGCGCCTCTGCATGGCCTCCTCCGTTGCCGGCCACAAACGCGCCTTCGGCTCCGACACCGTGCCCGGCAATTACGAAGATCTCGAACTGGCCGACCTCATCGTGCTGGTCGGCAGCAATCTTGGCTGGTGCCACCCCGTGCTGTACCAGCGCATCGTCGCTGCAAAGGCATCGCGCCCCGACATGCGCGTGGTACTGATCGATCCCCGCCGTACCGTCACTGCCGACATTGCCGATCTGCACCTGCCCGTCCAATCCGACGGCGATAGCGCGCTGTTTGTTGGCCTATTGGCCCATCTCGCCCGTAACGGCGTCACTGCGCCCGACTTCGTGGCCAACCACACCTCCGGCGCCGAAGCCGCGCTGCTGGTGGCCGAGGATTGGCCCATCGCTCGCGTCGCCACGGCCACGGGCCTGTCCGAACACGCCATAACGCTCTTTTACGACTGGTTCGCCCGGACCGAAAAAACCGTCACTGTCTATTCCCAGGGCGTCAATCAATCAGCTTCGGGGACCGACAAGGTCAACGCCATCATCAATTGCCACTTGTTGACTGGTCGCATTGGCCGGCCTGGCATGGGTCCATTCTCGGTCACCGGCCAGCCCAATGCCATGGGCGGCCGCGAAGTCGGCGGCCTCGCCAATATGCTGGCCGCCCATATGGATTTCACGCCCGAGGCGATCGAACGGGTAGGGCGCTTCTGGGGCAGCGACAATGTCGCCCAAAGCCCCGGCCTAAAGGCCGTCGATCTCTTTGCCGCCATGGCGCGGGGCGAGATCAAGGCGGTCTGGATCATGGCGACCAACCCGGTCGATTCCATGCCCGAGGCCGACGCCGTTCGCGCCGCGCTCGCCGCCTGCCCCTTCGTCGTCGTCTCCGACATGTCGGCCCGCACCGATACCGGCGTCGTCGCGCATGTGCGCCTGCCCGCCGCCGGCTGGGGTGAAAAGGACGGCACCGTCACCAATTCGGAGCGCCGCATCTCGCGTCAGCGGCCCTTTCTGGCAGCGCCCGGCGAAGCCCGCCCCGATTGGTGGATCGTCAGCCAGGTCGCCCAGCGCATGGGGTTCGGCGCCGCTTTCGCCTATACGAACCCCGCCGAAATCTTCGCCGAACACACCGCCCTCTCTTCCTTCGAAAATGACGGTGCCCGCGACTTTGATCTCACCGGCCTGCTCGGCGCCGATTATGAAAGCCTGGCCCCCACCCAATGGCCCATTCGCAATAAGCCCAGTGCCCGCATGTTCGGCACCGGCGCCTTCTACACGCCCGATGGCAAGGCCCGCTTCGTGCCTGTCCTGCCGCCGCCGCCCTTTGCCCCGGCGCCGGGCAGCTTCATCCTCAATACCGGCCGCGTGCGCGATCATTGGCACACCATGACCCGCACCGGCAAAGCCGCGCGCCTCTCCGCGCATTACGCCGAGCCTTTCGTTGAAATTCATCCCCAGGACGCCGAGGCGCTGAACATCCGCCGCGCCACCCTGGTGCGGCTCAACAACAATCACGGCACCGCCATCGTCCGCGCTTTGGTCACCGACCGGCAGCGCCGCGGCCATGTCTTCGTGCCCATGCACTGGACCGACCAATTCGCCTCGCATGGCCGCGTCGATGCTCTGGTCACCGCCAAGGTCGATCCAGTCTCGGCCCAGCCCGCGCTCAAAATGGCGCTCGTCCACGCCGAGCCCGTGGCCGTGCGGCTCTACGGCTTCTTCGTCGCCGCCCATCGCCCTTCGCTCGACACATCCGACTATTGGGCCATAGCCGAAGCCCCCGGCGGCATGCGCGGTGAATTGGCTTGGTTCGAGGAACCTGCCGACTGGGAAGCCTGGCTCCGCGCCGCCTTCGCCCTGCCGGACACCATTCGCGTACTCTCCGCGCTCGACACCCGCTCGGGCCGCCGCAGCTTTGCCGTCATGGATGCCGGCAAGCTGATCGCCGCGCTCTACACGTCGCCCGATCCAGTGCTCGTCTCGCGCCAATGGGCCGTGGGCCTGCTCACGGCGGATAAGCTCGATGGCTCCGCCGTGCTCGCCGGCCGCCCCGGCGCCGACATGCCCGATAGCGGCGCCATGGTCTGTTCCTGCTTTTCCGTTGGAATCAACACCATTGCCGCTGCCGTCACGGGGCAGGGCTGCACCACAGTCGAAGCCGTCGGCGCCTGCACCAAGGCCGGCACCAATTGCGGCTCCTGCCGCGCCGAAATCAGGGGGATCATCGATGCACATCGTCTCGCCGCTGCCGAGTAAGTCGCGTCCCGACCGCATGGCTCCGCTCGCCGTGCTGCCGGTATTTTTCAGCCTTGAAGGCAAGCGCGTGATCGCCATTGGCGGCTCCGAGCCCACCACCTGGAAGGTCGAATTGCTCGCCGCCGCCGGTGCCCATGTGCAGGTGCTGGCCCCCATCGACGAATGGTGCGACGAGTTGATCGCGCTGGCCGAAACTGGCGCCTCGGCGGGCACGATCAGCCTGGTCGATTGCCATTGGGCGCCCTCCGACCTCTCCGGCGCAGCGCTTGCCGTCGCCGATATCGAAGATGACGCAGAAGCCCTCGCCTTTACCGAAGCCGCACGCGACGCCAGCGTGCCCTACAATGTCATCGACCGGCCCGAATATTGCCAGTTCCAGTTCGGCGCCATCGTCAATCGCTCGCCCGTCGTGGTCAGCATTTCCACGGCCGGCGCTGCGCCCATTCTAGGCCAGGCCGTGCGCCGCCGCATCGAGACATTGCTGCCGCAAACGCTATCCGCCTGGGCGCAGCTGGCGCAGGATATTCGCGGCAAGGTCATGGCCGCGCTCGAACCCGGCCCGCAGCGCCGCGCCTTCTGGGAACGCCTGGCCGACCGCGCCTTTGGCGATGCCGCACCCACACCAATGGACAGCGATATCGTGGCGATCAGCGCCGCCCCCGCCGCCGGCCGCGTCACGCTCGTCGGCGCCGGGCCCGGCGATGCGGACCTGCTCACCATCAAGGCGATCCGCGCCCTCCAGTCCGCCGACGTCATCCTGTTCGACGATCTGGTTTCTGCTGAAGTGCTCGAACTCGCCCGCCGCGAGGCCAAACGCATGCTAGTCGGTAAGCGCGCCGCCCGCGAAAGCTGCCGCCAGGAAGATATCAATGCCATGATGTTGTCCCTGGCCCGCCAGGGCAAACATGTGGTGCGGCTAAAGTCCGGCGATCCAATGATTTTCGGCCGTGCCGGCGAAGAAATCGAAATGCTCGAACGTCACGGCATCGCCGTTTCCGTGGTTCCCGGCATCACTGCCGCTTTGGCCCTCGCGTCCCGCCTCGGCGTCTCGCTGACCCATCGCGATCACGCCCAATCCGTGCGCTTCGTCACCGGCCATTCGCGCCAGGGCGTGCTGCCTGATACGCTCAATTGGCAAGCGCTATCCGACCCTGCCACCACCAGCGTCTACTACATGTCCCGCCGCACGCTGCCGGCCATCGTGGCCCAACTGCAAGGGCAGGGTATGTCGATGGCGACGCCCGCCATCATTGCCGGCAATGTCGGTCGTGCCGATGAGCAAATCTGGCGCGGTACGATCGGCCAAGCCGTCGCCGCCGTGACCGATTTCCCGCTCAGCGCCCCAACCATTTTCGCCGTCGGCGACGCGTTACACCGCGCTGCGCTTGGAACTGCTGCGGGCGACGACCCGCGGGGTGACGACGAAATGCTCGGCTTCCGCCCTTCCGCGAATGCGCTCGATTACCAGGCGGGCTGACTGCAGACCCAGCAATTCCCCGGACTGATCCACGCTAGTCAGTCCGTTCTGCGCGAAGTCGCAATACATAGTATTGTCATAGCCCACGATCGCCAGGTCCTGGGGAATGCGCAGGCCTAGTTCGGTCGCCACGCTGATGACTTCAAGGGCGATGAAATCGGTCCAGCAGAACAGCGCCTCGGGCTTGCTCGGTCCCTCCAGCAACCGGCGCGCGGCGATCTGCACCTCGCGCAAAGTCTGCGGCGCGCGGATGATGTTGATATTCTCCCCCAGTCCGTTCTCGATCATTTCGCGGCGGTAGCCCAGTTCCCGCTCGGACAGAATGGTCGAGGTGGTGGACGCCAGGCTCAGCATGGCGATGTTGCGAAAACCATTGGCCAGCAAGTGCTTGACCACGAGGCGCGCGCCCAGCTGATCGTCATTGTTGACCGTGTCGAACAACTGGCTGGTCTCGGCATGATGTCCGATTGTCACCAGCGGCTTCTGTTTGGCGATACTGCCCAGCCGGTCCATATATTCGGTGGTGCCGATCATGATGATGCCGTCCATCTGCCGGTCGATCATCGCCTCGACCAACGCCTCTTCGGCCAGTCCCTGCGAATGGCTGGTCCCCATCATCAGCTGATATTGCGTGCGCTCCAGCGCCGAATTCACCCCCGCCAGAATGTCGGCAAAGAACGGGTTGCGAATATCGGGCAGCACCAGGCCCAGCGTATAGGTCTGCCCGCGCATGCCCCGCGCTGAAGCCAGCGGGCGGTAATTGAGCTTGTTCATCGAGGCGCGCACCTTGCTGCGCAGCGACTCGCTGACCCCATAGGCTTCCCGCAACACCTTGGAAACGGCCGCGACCGAGACGCCGGCATCCTCAGCCACCTCCCGGATTGTTACGCGGTCGTTTTTCTTTTCCGGTTTTGCTTCAGCCATTCAAACGCCTTTCAGCCCTTCAAAATCGGGCATTTCCCCTTGTGTCATTATTCGGTGCGAACGCCTATTGCCAAACAAATGAAAATGTAGAACGCTATACGTAGAACAGTACACACTCGGAAACTACCGAGCCAGAGGAGAATGCCATGCACGATATCCGGGACAAGCACGCGCCGAGCCAGGCTCATGCACACTGGGTCGCGCAGATGGTCCATCCCCTGGCCGACCAGGGCGTGGAAACCCCCGCGTCCTTCATCAGCAAGGATTTCGAGCTCTCCGCCGTCACGGGCGACGAGGTGCTGCGCATCAGCGCGCTGGGCCTTTATCGCTGCTTCATCAACGGCAAGCGCGTCGGCAATGACCTGCTGACGCCCGGCTGGACCAGCTATGACGCCCGCCTGAGCTACCAAAGCTACGCCGTGGCCGATCTGCTGGTGCCCGGGCGCAACCATATCGAAATCTGGCTGGCCGATGGCTGGCTGCGCTCGCAGATGATGTGGGGCGAGCACCCCATCTTCAACACCTGGGGCGACAAGATCGCCGCCATTGCCGAGCTGCGCAGCGGTGGCGCGGCTCCACTGCTCCTCACCGATACCAGCTGGCAGAGCGGCGAACTGCCGATCCGCAAATCCGGCATCTATTTCGGCGAGGTCTTCGACGCCCGCATTGCGGCCAAAGTGTCGGCCGGCACCGAAGCGCTGTCCTTCGATCCCGCCATTCTCATCCCGCATGAAACCACTCCGGTGCGCGAACTCGCCCCGCTGCCCGTGGTTAAATCCTGGCCCGATGCCGAAGGCCGCAACGTCTACGATTTCGGCCAGAACATGGGCGGCTACGTCGCCTTCACCGTCACCGGCGAGGCCGGCGCCACGGTCAGCGTCGAACATGCCGAAGTGCTCGACCAGGACGGCGCCTTCTACAACGGCAACTACCGCACCGCGGCCGCACGCATCGACTACACCCTTTCCGGCACCGGTGAAGAGCACTACCGGCCCCATTTCACCTTCCAGGGCTTCCGTTACGCCCGGGTCACTATCACCGGCAATGCCCGCATCACTGCCATCGAGGCCGTGCCGATCAGCTCGGTCACCGAGGCCAAAGCCAGTTTCACCTCCGGCAATCCGCTGGTCGATCGGCTGGTGCTCAACACGCTGTGGTCCCAGCGCGCCAATTTCATCGAAGTGCCCACCGATTGCCCGCAGCGCGACGAGCGCCTGGGCTGGACCGGCGACGCGCAGGTCTTTGCCGGCACTGCCTGCTATCTGGGCGACAGCCACGGCTTCCTGACCAAGTGGATCCGTGACGTCATCGTCGACCAGCGCCCCGATGGCGCCGTGCCGCACGTCGTGCCCGATCCGACCCGCCAGCAGCCCGAACACTATCCCGGTTTCTTCGGCAGCACCGGCTGGGGCGATGCCATCGCCATCGTGCCCTGGCAGCTCTATTTGCATTATGGCGACGCCAATATCCTGCGCGAGGCGCTGCCCGCCATGACCAAATGGGTCGATTTCGTCTGGTCGATCAGCGATGGCCCCATCGTCAATCCGCCTCGCTTCTGGGGCGGTCGTGGCTTCTCCTTCGGCGATTGGTTGCAGCCCAAGGGCCCCTCGGCCAAGCCGCTGCCCACCATTGGCGACGATGCCGCGGCGACCATTTATCTCTTCATCACCAGCACCCTGGTCGGCCGCATCGCCACCATTGCCGGCGACGCCGCTCTGGCCGCCCGCATGGCGAAAATGGCCGCCGAGGTGAAGGCCGCCTTTGCCCGCGAATTCATCACCGCCTCGGGCCGCCTCTGCTACGACGACCAGACCTCCTATGCCCTGGCATTCCTGCACGACCTTATCCCGGACGAGCATGTCGAAGCCGCCAAGCGCTATTTCAAAGCGACCATTGCCCGCGCCGAGGGCCGTATCGGTACCGGCTTTATCGGCACCCCGGCTTTGCTGCCGGCGCTGGTCAAGATCGGTGAACCCGGCCTTGCCGCCTCGGTGTTCCTCCAGGAAGAAGTGCCCGGCTGGCTCTACCAGGTCAAAAAGGGCGCCACCACCATCTGGGAGCGCTGGGACGCCATCCAGGCCGATGGCTCGATCTACAATCCGCAGATGAATTCCTACAATCACTATGCCTATGGCGCAGTCTGCCAATGGCTGTTCGAAGGCGTCGCCGGCTTCCAGCCCGATGCCAGCGATCCCGGCTTTGCCACCGTGATCTTTGCGCCCACCATCATTGCCGAACTCTCGCCCGTCGCGGCCAGCCATGACAGCACCAACGGCACGATCCGCGCCGGCTGGACGCTGGATGGCAACCAGGTCCGCTACGATATCGAAGTGCCCCAAGGCGCCCGCGGCGTGTTGCGGCTATCGGCCGAATACCGCGATGTCATCGTCGATGGCCAGCCCCACCAAAGCGGCGCAGACCGCGAACTGGCTGCCGGTCCCCACCACATCACCTTCACCTACGAAGCGCCCGAGCATGCGGCCTTCGCCAAATCCAGAGTCAATGCGCGTACGCCATAGGCGGCGCGGAGGAGAATTCTGCCCGCTTCGGGCCAGATAAACATGGGAGGAAACTATGTTGAACAAGACCACCAGAATGCTGACCGGCCTGGCCGCCGGCCTCTTGACTGTCACGGCCCTGTCGGGCGCCGCCTTCGCCCAGAGCGTCAATCTTACCTACCTGATCCCCAGCGGCCCTGAAAACCAGGTCATCGCTGACGAAGTGGTCAAGGCCTTCGAAGCCGCCAATCCCGATATCAATGTCGATATCGAGACCCGCCCCGGCGGCTCGGAAGGCGACAACCTGATCAAGACGCGGCTGGCCACCGGCGCCATGGCCGATGTCTTCCTCTACAATTCCGGCTCGCTCTTCCAGGCGATCAATCCCCAGCAATTCCTGGTCGATCTCACCAACGAACCTTGGCAGGCCGATGTACAGGCCAGCTTCAAGCCAGTCGTGACCGCGCCCGATGGCACCATTCGCGGCGCCCCCGCGCGCGCCGCCATGGCCGGCGGCATCTATTACAACAAGAAAATCTACGAAGAACTGGGTCTGTCGGTCCCCAAGACCTGGGCCGAATTCATGGCCAATAACGAAAAGATCAAGGCGGCGGGCAAGGTCGCCGTGATTCAGACCTATGGCGACACCTGGACCAGCCAGTTGTTCGTGCTGGCCGACTTCTTCAACGTCCAGGCCAAGGACCCGCAATTCGCCAGCCGCTACACGGCCAACGAAGCCAAGTTCGCCACCGACCCGGCGGCCCTGCGCGGTTTTGAAAAGCTGCAGGAAACCCATGATGCGGGCTTCTTCAACGAAGATTTCGGCGCCGCCAAATATGACGACGGCATCCGCATGATCGCCCTGGGCGAAGGCGCCCATTACCCCATGCTGACCTTCGCCACCACCGCAATCGCCCAGGCCTATCCGGACAATATCCAGGATGTCGGTTTCTTCGCCCAGCCCGGCGACGAAGCTGACCTCAATGGCCTGACGGTCTGGATGCCCGATGGCGTCTATATCGCCCAGACCACGCCCAATCTGGACGCCGCCAAGAAGTTCGTTGCCTTCATCGCCAGCGTTCCGGGCTGCGAAGCCCAGACTCGCGCCGGTGGCGCCTCGGGCCCCTATCTGGTCAATGGCTGCACCCTGCCGGCCGACGTGCCGCCAGCCGTGACCGACATGCTGCCCTACTTCGCCGAAGGCGGCCAGAACGCCCCGGCGCTGGAATTCCTCTCGCCCATCAAGGGCCCGGCGCTCGAACAGATCACCGTGGAAGTCGGCTCGGGCTTCCGTCCCGCCGCCGAGGGCGCCGCGCTCTATGATGAAGATGTTCGCAAGCAGGCTCAGCAGCTCGGCCTCCCTGGCTGGTAAGCACTTGTGATCGGGCGGCCCGGAGTTTCTGCGCTCCGGGCCGCGCTCTGTTCGAGGAGGAACGGTGATGACCGTATTGTCTGAAGCGGGTTCTGCCCTACCGCATGGCGGTAGCAAGGCAATCCGCCGCTCGCCCTATCCGGGCTGGTTTTTCCTGCCGGCCGCGCTGATCTATGGCGTGCTGTTCCTGGCGCCGACCTTCGCCTCGCTCTATTTCAGCCTCACCCGCTGGACGCTGTTCAATTCCACCTTCATCGGACTGGACAATTTCGCGCAATTCTTCCGCGAGCCGTTCCTGGTGCAGGGCCTGGTCAATACCGTGCTCTATGCCGCCATAACCTCCGGCCTCAAGGTCGTGCTTGGCATGTTGCTGGCGCTACTGCTGACCTCGGCCATTATGGGGCGCGGCTATCTGCGCTCGGTAGTGTTCTTCCCGGTCCTAGTCTCCACCGTCGGCGTCGGCATCACCTTCACCGTCCTGATGCATCCCACCCAAGGCATGATCAACGACGCTTTGGCCCTGTTCGGCATCAAGGGGCCGGGCTGGCTGGTCGATCCGCGGCTGGCTTTGTTCTCGGTGGCGCTGGTCGATGTGTGGAAGGGGGTGGGTCTTGCCACCGTCATCTACATTGCCGGCATCGTTGCCATTCCCAAGGATTATTACGAAGCCGCCCGCATCGATGGCGCCACCAAGTGGCAGAACTTCCTCTATGTCACGCTGCCCTTGAGCCGCCCCGCCACCGCCACCGTCATTATCCTCAGCTTCATCGGCGGCTTGCGCACCTTCGATCTGATCTGGGCCATGACCCGCGGCGGCCCGGGCTTCGCCTCCGACACCATCGCCTCGGTGATCTACAAGCAATACCAGGCCGGGTTCTATGGCCTCTCCACCGCCGGCAATGTCGTGCTCTTCGTGCTGATCGGCATCCTGGTCGTGCCGCTGACCATGTTCCTCAACCGCAAGCAGGGTCACGAATGAAATCCCGGCCATCGATCGTTCTCGGCATCATCGCCATCCTGGTCTCGGCGCTGGTCTTCCTCGTGCCCTTCGCCTTCATCATCCTGACCGCGTTCAAGAACAAGCAGCAGGCCACCCTGCTCGATTTCTCCTGGCCCGATGGTTTTCATCTGTGGAGCAACATTGTCGAGGTGGTCACCACCCGCAATTGGATGCTGCTGACCGCCTTCATCAACTCCACCATCCTCACCGTCGCCAGCGTGACACTCCTCGTCGTCTTTGCCGCTATGGTCGGCTTCGTGCTGGCCCGCCGCAAGACGCGCTGGAATGGCTTGATCGAATTCCTCATCCTGGCCGGGTTGATGATCCCGCCCGCCGTGGTCCCCACCATCTGGCTGCTGCAGGGCGTGGGCCTCTTCGGTAAGCTGCATGGCCTGGTGCTGATCGAAGTGGCCTATGGCCTGCCCTTCTCGATTATTCTCTACCGCGCCTTCATCGCCACCATTCCGCGTGAGCTGGATGAGGCGGCGATCATCGACGGCGCCCGCCCGTTCGACGTGTTCTTCCGTATCATCCTGCCGCTGCTCTGGCCGGTCACCGTCACCAATATCGTGGTACAATCGGTGGGCGTGTTCAACGACTTCACCAACCCGCTCTACTACCTGCCGGGCAATGCCAATGCGACGGTGCAGCTGACGCTCTATAATTTCCAGAGCCAGTTCAACACGTCCTACAATCTGCTCTTCACCAATATTCTGCTCATCACCATCCCGCCGCTGCTGGTCTTCCTATTCTTCAACCGGCACATCGTAGCGGGGATGACTGCTGGCGCCGTCAAAGGATAATCACCATGGCTGGACTGGAACTGAAATCGCTCCGCAAGAGCTATGGCGAGGTCGAGGTTATCAAGGGCGTCGATCTTGATGTCCAACACGGTGAGTTCGTGGTCTTTGTCGGCCCCTCGGGCTGTGGCAAATCCACCTTGCTGCGCATGATAGCGGGCCTCGAAGAGATCACCGGCGGCGATCTCTTCATTGGCGACAAGCGCTGCAACGATGTCGAGCCGCGCGACCGCGGCATCGCCATGGTGTTCCAGAGCTACGCGCTCTATCCGCATATGACGGTCTACGACAATGTCGGCTTCGGCCTCAAACTGGCCAGGGCTCCCAAGGAGGTCCGCGACCAGAAGGTCCGCGAGGCCGCGCGCATCCTGCAGATGGAACACCTGCTCGATCGCAAGCCCAGCCAGCTCTCGGGCGGCCAGCGCCAGCGCGTCGCCATCGGCCGCGCCATTGTACGCCAGCCCGAAGTCTTCCTCTTCGATGAGCCCCTATCCAATCTCGACGCCGCCCTGCGTGTCGACATGCGCATGGAGCTGTCCAAGCTCCATCATGACCTCGGCGCCACCATGATCTACGTCACCCACGATCAGGTCGAGGCCATGACCCTGGCCGACAAGATCGTCGTGCTCAATGCCGGCGTCGTGCAGCAGGTCGGCAGCCCGATCGAGCTCTACCAGCGCCCCGCCAATCTCTTTGTTGCCGGCTTCATCGGCTCGCCCAAGATGAATTTCGTCGAACTGACCGTCGAAGAACTGAGCACCGATACGGTCACCGTCTCCGGCAAGGATATCGGCCCCACCACTGTCCCCGCCGATCCCACGAGCCTCAAACCCGGCGACACCGTCACCTTGGGTATTCGCCCGCATGATCTCACCGACCAATCCTCGGGCAATCTGGTGGGTGAAGTGAGCTTGGTCGAACGGCTCGGCAACGAAACCAATGTCAGCCTGCGCCTACCCTCTGGCGCCGCCTGGCTCGCCGTGCTCGATGGTGACCACGAACTGCGCATCGGCCAAAGCCTGCCGCTATCCTTCGCACCCGACCGCGCCGTCATCTTCAACACATCGGGGATCGCCCTGCACCGGAAATAGCGTTTGTGGAATGGGCTGTAGCGGGTGAGGGGACTGCCTGCACCGAACGAAGCATACCCCTGAGCGACGTCCGCCCGGGGGATGCACCGGTGCATCTCAATGCATGTAGGCCTGCTTGTAGTTCAGCATCGCATTGACGATGGGCTGTCGCATCCAGCGGGGCAAGGTGCTGACCAGGAAGATCAGCCTTGTAAGGCGGGAGACCGGCACGCCGAGCTTGTTCCATTGCGCACGAAGGTGCCGCAACTGGTCTTCGCTTCCGTCCGGCTTTTTGAGTTCGGCAACCAGGCTGTGCCGAAGGGTCCGCGCGATATGTTCGTTGATGTAGGGCCTCAGCAATTGCCGTGTTCTGGCGATCTCTCCGCGTTGCTCATCATCGAGCGGCCTTTCCGCAAGCTCGTCGAGAATGCCGATAATCTTGCTTTGCGCAAGGTGCGTGGCATTGATGGCGTCGTTATAGCCGCTCTCGAGGGCCGATGAGACCGACGTGCCGTGCAGTCGGATATTGCACAAAGCCTGCTTGTCGCAAATGACTGGTCCCAGCGTTGCCAATTGCACCCAGGCAAGCCGGTCGGCATGGCGTGCGGCGTAAAGGTCGGTGAAGCCGCCCAGCGCCTTGAGCTGTTCAGGCCGGAACATGAAACCCGTGAGGTTCACCCAAAAGGTCTCCGATTGCGGCCGGAAAAGATCGAGAATGAACCGGGTTGGCGAGGAGACCTCGGGGGATTCGGGATCGAGTTGGATTTGCTGGCCATGCAGGTCGATACGATTATTGCGTGATCGCAACAGGCTCGCCTGCGGATAGCGACGAGCATTTTCGATCAGGCGTTCGACGAATTGCGGCTCGAAAACGTCATCGTCGCATAGGATCACCATCCAGTCGCCCTTGGCCTGGCTCAGGAAATTATTGAGCTTGGGCACAAATCCGAGCGCTGGCACGTTTTGCTGGTAGCGCAGCTTGGGCGATGCGTATGCTTCCACTATCGAGCGGATCTCGTCGCCCGGAGTGTCGTCATTCACGAAAATCTCGACATTCGGATAAGTCTGCCGCAAGGCAGACTCCAGAGCGTGTCGGATAAAGCTCGTACGTTTGTAGGTTGGCAGGCAAATTGACACCAAGGGCAGACGCTCGGTGCCCTGCGACATGCCCGCAAGCGGCCGGGCGGCGGCCGAACCGGCCTGGCTCGGTGCACCAAGCGTCGACGTCCGGCTTTGCATAGTCCCCCCTTTTGCTTGCCCTATCTCATAATAACGGCGTGGTTTCAGCAAGTACAGTTCGAAAAGAACTGGCGAGAAAATGCATAATGACGCCAGTAATCGGCAAAAAATTCTGGATTTTGTGGGGAGAACAATTTCCAGCGAACTAATTTGTGCGAGGAAGTGGACCAGCAAAACGCTTTAGACCCGGAAACATCTCGCTGGCTTCCTGTACCACTTGGGCGCTGTGGCGTGGGAAAGCGAGGATCATCGTGGCCGTATAGGTCAAGGCTCCGGTCAGCACTGGGGCGGCCAAAGCCAGTATCGCGGGCAGATCATCCGGCAGTACGTGTCGTATCGCGATGGCAGCGGCCAGCATGACAAGCGAGCTGATAAAGGGCGGAGCATTGGCCAGCAGGACCGCCCGCGGGTCGATACCAACCTCTCGCTTCAACACATAGAGGATGCCAGCCAGGCCGAGATAGATCCGGACCGCCAGAACAATGGAAATGACGACAGGACCATAGGGAGCAAAAATGGCGCAGGCGGCCACCATGATGATCGCGGAGCCGAGATTGAGCTTGAAGATGAGCGAGGTGCGGCCCAGTGCGTTGAGCAAGGGATGAAGAAGTATGCCGAGAATGCTGGGGGGAGCACTCACCGCAAGGGCGATCAGAACGAGGCCCGATGTCTGCCATTTCTGTCCGAAGAACAGGGGAACCAGTTGTTCAGCAACGACCGCCGTGCCGAAAAAGAGCGGAAAGCTGAATGTGCTGAAAAAGCCAGTCGTGCTGATATAGGCCTTGGCCAGCGACTCCCGATCGGGTAGGCGGGCGAAGCTCGACATCGCAGCGCTCAAAAGGGGAAAGGCCGTGAGCTGGTAGAGCGCTTCATAGGTTCTGATGCCCACGCCATAAATGGCAACGCTCAACGGTCCCTGCGCGATGCCCAAGGCCAACTCCGGAACGCGCTGGATGATGATCTTCAGCGTGCTGGCGCCCAGCAATCCAACGCCATGGACGATCTGCTCCGATGCATATTCCCGGGACCAGACCAGGCTCGGACGCCAATTCGAGGATAACCAGGTCACCACTGTGGTGACCACCGACGCTACCAGACGTTGGGCGACCAGCGCCCAGACGCCGTAGCCCGCATAGGCCGCCCAGACACCAACAACACCGGAGACCAGCGTACCCACCATGTAGCGGACGGCAAGTGCCCGATATCTGAAGTCCCGGCGAAACTTTGCCTCATGCACGAACCGGCTGCCGTCGACCAGGAAGCTGAGCGACAGTACCGCCAGCACGATGCCGCTGCCGGGCGCAAAGACCCGATCGATCAAGGGAGCCAGAACTAGCGCGAATAACAGGACCACAATGGCCGAATTGGCCAGGCTGAGCCAGAATGCAACCGAAGCATAGCGTTCATCGAAGTCCTTGCGTCTCAGGATGAGTTCGCTCGTGCCCGCTTCGACGAACACGCGGCCGAAAACGATGAAGGCCATGGCGAAAGCAACAACGCCGACGGCGTCGGCTTCAACCAGGTGCACCACCAGCGCGAAAACAATAAAGCTGATAAGACTGCTGGCCCCATTGCCTACGCTGGACCAGAAGGCACTCACAACGAACTGGCGCTTGAAGTTCATTCCACGCGCCTATTTCTTTAAGGAACGATGCGATGTTGACCAAGATCGGCTTAGCTTACGTCCCGCCTGTAAGTATGATCAATAGTCGACGGCAAAAGAATTATTAGAATAATAGAGTATTTTTCCTGCTGCCCAAGTAATCTAAGTCTTAGCGCTGGCGGGGGCGCCCGCGATTCCGAAAAGTTGCTATGGATACCGTCATGCGGACCGCAGGGCCCAGGATTGCCACATGTTAGAAGATATCCGCCATCTGCCGGATGGGTCCACCGTCGAGTTCGATCTGTGCATCGTCGGCAGCGGACCGGTTGGCCTCTCGCTGGCACGTGAATTCATTGGTTCTCAGCTCCGGGTCTGCGTCTTGGAAAGCGGCGGCGTCGAACTCGATGCGCCGACGCAGTCTCTCGCCACCGGAGAAAGTCAGGGCGATCGGTTCGTCAGTCTTTCACGCATGCGCCGGCGCCAGTTCGGCGGCCTGTCCAATGCCTGGAACGTACAAGTGGAGGATTATGCCCAGCATGGCGTGCGGCATGCCCCTTTCGAGGCCATTGACTTCGAAAAGCGCGACTGGCTGGCCCATAGCGGATGGCCTTTTTCGCGCGAGCATCTGGACCCTTTCTACCAGCGTGCATCCGATATTTGTGGCATCGGATCGCTCGACTATTCGGCCGATAGCTGGGAGGAGAGGCTTTCCCGGCGCCTGCCGTTTGCCGGCAGCGAACTTGAAACTACAATGTTCAAATTTGGTCCCAGCGCCCGATTTTTTGGTGATGGGCGCACGGCGCTCGAAGGCGCGTCGAACATTACGGTCTATCTCTATGCCAATGTTCTTGAGATTGAGGCCAGCCACAATGCCGGCGAAATAACGGGGCTGCGGGTGGCCGCCTTGTCGGGCCAGCGCTATGCCGTCAAAGCCAGGCGCTATGTTCTTGCTACGGGCGCTATCGAGAACGCCCGACTGCTGCTGGCATCCAATCGTGTGCAGAAAGCCGGCCTTGGCAACGGCAAGGATCTGGTCGGCCGGTTTTTCATGGATCATCCCATCATCCGCACGGGTTTCCTGTACCCCTATGAGCAGAGTGCATTTTCCATCCACGCGCTCTATGACATGCGCTATCTCGACAAGCTGACCGTGATGGGCAGGCTGACCTTTGCCGAGGAAGCCCGGCGGCGCCAGCAGCTTCTTGGATTTGCCACGCTGTTTTTTCCGCGGACCCGCCGCCAGCAATCGCCTGCGCATCTGGCCGTACGCGAATTCCGCCAGGCCATGCGGGAGCGCCGGGTGCCGACCAATGCAGCCAGGCTTGTGGCCGACTTTGCCGGCAATCTCGATGACTTCGTGCTGGATTATTACAAGCATGCCGTCCGCCGGGATCATCTGTTTCCTAGCCTGAGCCGTGGCGGCTGGTCGAGCCAGGAGGGCAACGACAAGCGCTACGAGAAATTCGAACTCATCAGCCAGACCGAGCAATCTCCCAATCCGGACAATCGGATCACGCTCAGTCAGCGGCGGGACCCGCTCGGCTCAAATCAGCCTAAGCTCACCGTGCATTGGGCTGGCTCGGACAAGGACAGCATTCATCGTGCTCATGCGATCCTGGTACGCCAGCTGGCGGCGGTGGGGTTGGGGCGGCTGGAGCTGGAGAATATCAACAACAGTGTCGGTCTCAGCCTGCATCATAACATGGGCACGACGCGCATGCACGAAGACCCGAGTCAGGGTGTGGTCGATCCCGATGGCAAAGTGCACGGCATTGCCAATCTCTATATTGCCGGTGGCTCGGTGTTCCCCACCGGCAGCTATGCCAACCCCACTCTGACCATGATCGCCCTGACCCTCCGCCTAGCCGATCATCTCAAGGCCACCGGGGCGCCGCTGACTCTCTAAAAAGCACCCGCGCGGGGGGTGACTGCGCCTGGTCGGTTCTAAATGTGAACGATCCTGAGCAGCAATGACCGCCTGGGCACGTGTGTATCTTGATTGGGGGCCACGGGGAGATCATCTCCACCATCCTCGACTGGTCTCCGCCGCGGCCGTCGAAATCGATCAGACCTCTGGTCAACGACCGTTTCCGGCAGCGCAGATGGTCCGAGCGCTCGAAATGGCGGCCGGAAGCTGCTCGCCGCGTTCTCGAGATCATCGGCTCAGGCTAGCGAGTTCTTCGTGCGAAATGGCTATAGCCCATCCCTTTTTATCACCTGATCCCAATTTCTTGTGGCAACGACGGCGCCGTTTTCCGAAGCTGTAAGTTCGCCGCGAATATAGAAATTGGTCAGATCCGAGTGCATTTCGGTCACCGTATCGACCTTGGTGCGCCAGCCATCGCGACCCATTTCATAGCTCTGGGTGAGCTTGTAATGGGCGCTGAGCGGGTCATTGTCGGCGATGGTCAGCTCGCGTTTCAGGCTATGGCTGAGCTCGGTGCCGATGTCGTCAAAGCGCAGAATGCCTTCACCGAACAGGCCGCCAATGCCTTCGGTGACATAGGTCGTAGTGCCCGCGACGTGATCCTGGCTGGACCAGCGCTTGACGCTGCCCGGATCGAGCTGGGTGAGCGGGGTGGCCGGGCCATGCGCGGGCGGCGCGAAGCTGACAGCCCCGTCGCCTGTGTCACTGCGGGTGGGCAGATCGAGCCGGCTGGTGGCGGTGTCGATGGTGAGCGTTGCCGCTTCCGGCGATGGCCAGACCATGGGCCAATAGGCCGTGGCGATGGATACGCGAATGCGGTGTCCAGCGGGGAAGCGATAGCCGCAATCATTGAGTTTGACGGCGACATCATAGGCCTGGCCCGGCACTAGGGGCGCCGGTTCGGCATGGCTGTCGCGGTGGGTGAGGTTGAGCACCTGATAGCTGACGCGGGTCACGCTGCCATCGGGCCGCACATCGGAGAGGCGCACGGAAACTTGCGCCACCGGCTTGTCTGAACTCAGCTTGAGGCGGAGCACCGAGGCGCCCAGCACTTCAATGGCATCGGCCAGAATCGGGGTGTCAAACACCAGCGCGCCGCCATCGTCGAGCCGCTGGTCGGTCGGGTGTTCACCCACGCAACCGGTGCCCATCCATTCGCCACCTGCCTTGCCATGGCTCTGCGGCGAGCAGATCGACAGTTGTCCGGCTGGGGCCGTGCCAGTGTGCAGGCCATGGTCAGCGCCCAGTTGGAAGCTGGTCGTGCCAATCTCAGGCGAAGGCCACTGCGCCTCCCCGACCCAGCGGCCGGGGGTGAAGTTGCGGGTGCCTTCGGGCGCGACGCTGTCCGAAGTATAGGCGCGCAGATCGGGCTCGTTCATCACGCCGGTGTCGCGACCCTTGAGCCAATGGTCCCACCAACGCACGGCCTCTTGCAGGAACCCGATGGCCGGGCCCGGCACGCCATCATGCGGATAGATGTGGCCCCAAGGCCCGATGATCGCCTTGCGCGGCGTCTTGAGGCCTTCGAGCAGGCGCGGCACGGCATTGGTATAGCTGTCGGCCCAGGCGCCAATGGCCAGCACTGGCACTTCGATATCAGAAAAATCCTCGCAGACGGAGCCGTGCTGCCAATAGGCATCATAACGCTGGTGCTCCAGCCACAGAGCGGGGAAGAAGGGCAGCTTTTGCAGCCGCTCCAGCCAGCTTGCCCGCCAGCTGTCGCCGACGATTTCAGGGTCGAGGGGGCGCGACTGGTAGGCCAGCATGATCGTGCCCCACCACAGATTATCGTTGAGCAGCAAGCCGCCCATATAGTGGATGTCGTCGGTATAGCGATTATCGGTCGAATAGGCCGAAATGACAGCCTTGAGCGCGGGCGGGCGGCGCGCGGCCACCTGCAAGCCGTTAAAGCCACCCCAGCTCTTGCCCATCATGCCAACATTGCCGTCGCACCAGGGCTGTGCGGCAATCCAGGCGATCACTTCAAGCGCGTCATCCTGTTCCTGGGCCAGATATTCATCAGCCATGTGCCCATCGGACTCGCCCGTGCCGCGCATATCCACGCGAATGGCCGCATAGCCATTTCCAGCGAAATAGCCGTGCATGGGCTCGTCGCGCCCGCGCGTGCCGTCGCGCTTGCGATAGGGGATATATTCGAGCACGGCCGGAACCTTGGCATCATCCTCCGGCAGCCAGAGGCGCGCGCCCAGACGCGTGCCGTCGCTCATGGGGATCCAGATGTGCTCTTGAATACGGATGGTCATGGATGGTCCAGAAAAGTTCAGGCTTTTGCCAGCTGGCGCTTGGCCAGAATTGTGTCGAGCCAGTCCCGGCGCAGCTCGGGCACCGAGGTCACCAGCTCTTCGGTATAGGGATGGAAGGGCGGCTGGAAGATTTCAGCCGTCGGCCCCTGCTCGACAATCTTGCCGCGCTGCATCACCAGCGTCCGGTCGGCGAGCCGCCGCACCACGCCAAGATCGTGCGTGATGAAGAGGTAGGATAGCCCCAATTCATCCTGTAGCCGCCGCAGCAGCCGCAAGATGTCCTCGGCCACCAGCGGATCGAGCGCTGAGGTCACCTCGTCGCAGATGATCAGGTCCGGCTTGGCCGCCAGCGCGCGGGCAATGCAGACGCGCTGCTTCTGCCCACCCGACAGGGCGCCGGGGAGGCGTTCGGCGAAGTCCTGCGGCAGTCCGATCAGATCGAGCAGGCGCGCGACTTCCGTCTTGCGGGGGATTTCTTGCATGCCGAAATAGAATTCCATCGGTCTTCCGATGATCTCACCCACGCTCTGGCGCGGATTGAGCGCCACGTCGGGCAATTGATAGACCAGCTGGATGCGGCGCAATTCCTCGCGGGTACGGTTCTTGTAGGACCGCTCCAGCCGCCTGCCATCCATGCTGATCATGCCCGAGGCATGCGGCGGCAGGCCCGCAATGGCGCGGGCCAGCGTGGATTTGCCGGAGCCGGATTCCCCCACCACGGCCAGCGTTTCCCCACGCCGCACCTGGCAGGAAATATCGTCCAGCACGGCGGTCTTACCGTAATAGGCATGGATATTGCTGACCTCGAGCAGGACTTCGCCCGCCGCGTGGCGCACGATCTCGCCGGCCAGATTGCCGTGCCGCTCAGCGACCAGGCTCCTGGTATAATCCTCGCGCGGCGCCTCAAGCACCTGCTCGGCCGTGCCTTCTTCCACCAGCTTGCCGTGGCGCAGCACCATGATGCGATTGGCAATCTGGGCGACCACAGCCAGATCATGGGTGATGTAGAGCGCGGCAGTCTGATAGCGCTGGATCAATTGGCGCAGCAGCGCCAGCACTTCGATCTGGGTGGTCACGTCCAGCGCCGTGGTCGGCTCGTCCAGCACCAGAATATCGGGGCGGCACGACATGGCCATGGCCACCATGGCGCGTTGCAATTGCCCGCCCGAGACCTGGTGCGGATAGCGCTCGCCAAATGTTTCGGGATTGGGCAGTTGCAGCGTCTTGAGCAGCTCGAGCTTCCAGGCTTCGGCCTCGGCCCGGCTCATACGGCCGTGATAGAGCGCGCCCTCGATGATCTGCTGGCCGATGCGAATGGCCGGGTTGAACGCCGCCGCCGCGCTTTGCGCGACATAGGCGATGCGCGCACCGCGAATGGCCTCGCGCGTGCTGCGGGTGCCTTCCATCAGCGAGGTGCCGCCAATATCGATGCTGCCCCCCACTATTCTGCAGCCGCCGCGGCCATAACCCATGGCGGCCAGCCCGATGGTGGATTTACCCGCGCCCGATTCCCCGATCAGCCCCAGCACTACGCCGGGCGCCAGATCGACATCGATGCCATCGACCAGGATGGCCCCATTGGGCGCCGCGACCTTGAGGCCGCGAATGGTCAGCACATTGCTCATCGGTCGGCTCCCTGGGTGGTGCCGTGGCCCGACAGCAGCCAATCGACCACCAGGTTGACGCCAATGGTCAAAAGCGCAATCGCGGCGGCGGGGAACAGCGGCGCATAAAGCCCATAAAGAATGGCCTGCTGGTTATCCTTGACCATGCCGCCCCAATCCGCGAACGGCGGCTGAATGCCCAGGCCGAGGAAGGAGAGGCCTGCCACGAACAGGAAGGTGAAGCAGAAACGCATGCCGAATTCGGCAATCAGCGGCGGCAGCGCATTGGGCAGGATTTCGCGAGTGATCAGCCAGCCCAGGCTTTCCCCGCGGAGGCGGGCAGTCTCGGCATATTCGAGCACGCTAATGCCCTGGGCGACGACGCGCGCCAGGCGGAACACGCGGGTGCTGTCGAGCAGGGCGATGGTGATGATCAGCACCGGCAGGGACGAACCCAAAGCCTGCAACACCACCAGCGCCGAAATCAGCACGGGAATGCACATCACCGTATCGACGACGCGCGAGAGCACGGTATCGATCCAGCCGCCAAAGATGGCCGCGACAAAGCCCAGCGGAATGCCGATACAGAACGAAATCAGCGACGCCGCCAGCGACACACCAATCGACATCTGCGCCCCGGCCAATAGCCGCGAGAACAGGTCGCGCCCATTCTGGTCCAGCCCGAACCAATATTGCGCCGATGGCGGATCAAATGGCGAGCCGACGATCTGGTTTTGCCCATAGGGCGCCAGCATCGGGCCGAGCAGGAAGATCAGCAGGTTTGCCGCAACGATGAACAGGCCCAGCCAGGCCGAGAAGGGGATAGCCTTGAGAGTGCGGATCATCGTGGGTGCCTCAAACGCGGGTTGAGCGCGATCGCGGCGATATCGGCGATGCTGTTGAGAATGACATAGGCGGCGCCGAACACCATGGCGGCGGCCTGCACCAGCGGCAGATCGCGCTTGGCGACGGCATCGACCATAAAGCGCCCCAGCCCGTTATAATTGAAGATGGCCTCCACCAGCACGACGCCGGTGATCAGATAGGCAATGTTGAACGCCACAACATTGACGATGGGCGCCGCCGCATTGGGCAGCGCATGGCGCAGCACGACGCGCTTGGTGCGCAGGCCTTTGAGGAAAGCGGTTTCCACATAGGCCTGGTCCATCACCGACAGCACGGCGGTGCGCGTCATGCGCATCATCTGCGCCACCGTGACCAGCACCAGCGTCAGCGCCGGCAAGGTCGTGGCGCGCAGCCAATCGCCAAAGCTCATGCCGGCATAGGTATCGGCAAGGCTGGGCAGCAGATTGAACTGCACGGAGAGGAACAGGATCAGCAGCAGGCCCAGGAAATATTCGGGCAGCGACACAAAGCCCAGCGCCACGATATTGATGGTGCGATCAAACAATCCACCACGCTTGACCGCGGCAGCCAGGCCCAGCAGCACGGCCACTGGCACGCTGACGATGGCGGCATAGGCGGCCAGCGCCATGGTGTTGCCGAAACGCGGCCACAGCAGATCGGCGACAGGCTGGCGATTGGCCAGCGACATGCCGAGGTCCCCGGTGACAAAGCCGGAAAGCCAGGAGACATAGCGCTGCCAAGCGGGCAGATCGAGGCCGAGATCCGTTCGGAGAGCAGCCAGGGATTCCGGCGTCGCATTCTGTCCGAGAATTGCGGAAGCAACGTCGCCCGGCAGGAGCTGGGTGCCCGCGAAAATCAACGCGGACACCAGCAGGAGCGTCAGGATCCCAAGCGTGAGACGCTTAAGGATGAGTGTGATCATTATGCTTCCAGCCAGACCTTTTCAGCCAGCCTTGCGCCCATCAGGTTGAACATGGGGTGGGAGGTTACGCCCTTGAGCTTGGTCGAGACAGCATCGAGATAATCGCCGAACATCGGGATCAGTGCGCCGCCATCATCGGACACCAGCTGCTGCAGCTCGGCATAGATTTCCTTGCGCTTGCTCGGATCGAGCAGGGCGCGTGCCTCGGTCAGCTTGGCGTCGAATGTATCATTCTTCCAATGGGTGTCGTTCTGCGACGAGGTGGAGGAATAGGCAATGGTCAGCATCTGGTCGGCCGTGGGGCGGCCACCCCAATAGCCCATCGAGAACGGCGCCTTCATCCATACATTGGACCAATAGCCGTCCGCCGGCTCGCGCTTGATGGCCAGGTTAATGCCCGAGGCAGCAGCGCTGCCCTGGAAAATGGCAGCCGCGTCGACTGCGCCGGAGAACGCTGCGTCCGATGCCGACAGCTCGATATCGAGCTTATCCATGCCGGCCTGCTTGAGGTAGAACTTGGACTTTTCCGGATCATAGGCGCGCTGCGGCAGGTCCATTGCGTAGAAGGGGTCGGTGACCGGGATTGGATGGTCATTGCCCAGCTGGCCATAGCCACGCAGGGCGGTCGCCAGCAGCTGCTCGCGGTCGATCGCATATTTGATCGCCATGCGCACATTATTGTCGGCGTAAACGCCCTGGGTGCAATCCATCAGGAAGGTGAAGTGCTGGCCACCGGCCGACTGCACCACAGTCAGGTTCGGATTGCGCTTGAGCAGGTCGACGGTCTTGAAGTCGAGCTGGTTGATCGCATGCACCTGCCCGCTCATCATCGCATTGGTGCGGGCGGCAATGTCGTTGATGACGATGACTTCCACCGCATCGACCCAAGCCGTATCGGGCTTCCAATAGCTTTCATTGCGGGTGAAGCGCGCACGCACGCCCGGATCATAGCTCTCCATCACGAAGGGGCCGGTGCCGATCGGCTTGGTCCAGTCGGTGAAGCCTTCCGGCACGACCAGGAAGTGATAGTCCGACAGGATATAGGGCAGGTCGGCATTGCCGCTTTCGAGCACGAACTTGATCTCGGTGTCGGAAACCTTGACCACATCGGCGAACTGGGCTGCCGTCGAGCGGGCGGCCGAAGTCGTATCGGCGCCGCGATGCAGGTTCAGCGAATAAAGGATGTCCTCGGCAGTCATGGTCTTGCCGTTGTGGAAGGTCACGCCCTGGCGGATCGTGAAAGTCCATTCCTTGGCATCGGCCGATGGTTCCCAGCTTTCAAACAGCTCGGGGCGAACGCGATTGTCCTTGTCGATTTCGACCAGGCCGTTGAACACCATATAGGCCTGGTTCACCGGCACCCAGTCATTGAGCACGCGAATATCGAAATTGTCGGTGGTCGAGCCCCCGCCAATGCCCATCTTCAACACGCCCCCACGACGCGGCGCAGCATCCTGGGCCATGGCCGATGGCACGATCAGCCCCGAGGCCAAAGTGGTCAGGCCCAGTCCGGCGGCGCCTGCCATGAACTGGCGGCGGCTCAAGTCGAACGAACGCGTCTGCTGCGACATATATTCACCTTGCTTGATTGATCAGCCGCGCCCCGTCAAAGGGCGCGGCTGGGGTTCCCATGGCTGAAATACTAGTCGGCAAAAGCGCCATTCCGGTATGATTTAAAATCATACCCCCATCAGAATACAGCGTGCATACTTTGCCGAGCCCCGTCGCTAAATGGCACTTCGCTTCGAGCTCCCGGGAGGGGTTCCGAGGGCGTTGTCGATCATCTTCGCGACCATTGCATGGCCGCGCTCTGGAGCATTTGAGATGGAGCTTGCGACAATCGTAGGTCTCGTCGGCGCCGTTGCCTATTTGGCTGGCTACGCATTGATTCAGCTGCGTATTTTGACCATCGAGGATGGCCGTTATGCCGCGCTCAATATCATCGGGGGCCTGGCGCTGATCTATTCCCTGATGTGGGATTTCAACCTCGGCTCCTTCCTGACGCAGATCGCCTGGCTCGTCTTTACCGTGGTCGGCTTCGTACACGGCCAGCTCAAGCGCCGGAGCGCGATCTAGGACCAATCATGAGATCAGCCGAATAGCGGCTGGTCTTAGCGGTCATTACTGACATTGTTCGCAATCAGCCAGTCCGAGACTTCCCGCACGATGCGGCGCTGGTGCCGGTCAGCCGGGCGCATCAGATAGAAGCGCCCTTCGGACTGCATCCAATGGTCGTGCATCGGCACCAGCGTGCCGGCCTCCAATTGCTCGCGGATCAGCCAGGTCCAGCCCAGCACATAGCCTACACCCTGCATGGCTGCCGCCACGCATAGCCCATAATCGCCCAGCAGCCAGCGCCGTGCATCGGGTGGCGGCCCAAGCCCCGCGTCGCGCCACCATTGCGGCCAGTCCTGCCATTCGCGCATCGAATCCTCGATGCCGATAATCACCGGATCGGCCACACTATCGAGCCGCGGCAGACTGGGCGCGGCGACCGGCACGATCTCCTCACGCCCCAGCACGATCAGATTGACCCCGACCGGCCGCTCGCTGCGGTAGAACACCGCCAGATCGAATTCATCGAGCCGCAAATGCACGATATCGTCGGTCACCTTGAGCCGCAATTCGAGCCCCGGCACTTCCTGGCGCAACCGGGTCAGGCGCGGCATGAACCATTGGTCGGCAATGCCGCGCGAGCAGGCAATGGTCACCTGACGCGGTCCGCTCCAGCTGCGCACGCCCTCGGTGACGGCAGCCACTTCCCCAAGCAGCTTGCCAATATCGACCGCATAGGCCTCCCCGATCGGGCTGAGCTGCACACCATGGCTGGCGCGTACGAACAGCTTGGAGCCGATATAGGCCTCAAGCTTGCCGATCTGCCGGCTGACCGCACTCTGCGTCAGGCCCAGCTCATGCCCGGCGCGCGAGAAGCTGCCCATGCGCGCCGCAGCCTCGAACACCACAAGAGAATTGAGCGGCGGCAGCGCACGGCTTCGCGTCATCGGAATGGCGTTAACCTGGTCTCGGATGGAAGGCACGACGATCCTAAATTAACTGCCATTTGCGACCGTCCAAATTATCTGGCGCGCCAAGAAGGTCCCGGCGAACACATCCGCCAGAACATCTCAAACCACAGTCATATTCACTCAGTCGGGCGCAACCGCAATGCCGAATTCCACATGTCAGCCGTTGCAGGAATCGACGGGAAGGTTGCAGTTGCTAGGCTAGTGGCCCGATGGCGCCAGCTGCGCGAAGAGATGGCAGCCGAGGCTGAAGCCAGACATTGTGGGCGGTTGCGGCCCTTCGGAGGGGATATTGGAGGGACGACGTGGCGACCGCGTGATATGGGACAGCGGTCGCGTTGCTCCTCCCTAACCGCCGCGCATAGCCGGAATGGGTACACAGCGGAATGTCTGAATTTGAACATTCCACTGCAGCAGCAGACATTCCGGCAATGATGGGTGGCGAGCAATGCCGGCCACCCATGTCTGTTAGATCCAGTCTGGGACCATATCGCCGGCGTAGCGCGCCCCGAAAGCGCCATCCGGCAGGATGCTCCCTATGCGGCCAAGGTCATCGTCAGACAGCGTGACGTCAGCGGCCGCCAGGTTTCCCTCCAGTCGCTCGATCCGGCGTGTGCCGGGGATCGGCACGATGTCGTCGCCTTGCGCCAGCAGCCAAGCGAGGGCTAGCTGGGACGCCGTGATGCCCTTTGAGTGGGCCAGGGCGCCGAGCTGCCGGACGGCATCGAGGTTTTTCTCGAAATTGCCGGGCTGCCAACGTGGGTCATACCGGCGCATGTCGCTCGCTTCATATTCGGCGGCCGGCTTGACAGTACCGGTGAGGAAACCGCGACCCAGCGGCGAATAGGGAACGAAGCCGATGCCCAGTTCGCGTATCGTGGGCAGTATGGCTTCGACTTCGCGTTCGAAGACGGAATATTCGGTCTGCAGGACCGTCACCGGCTGCACGGCATGAGCCTTGCGAATGGTCTGCGGTCCAGCTTCGCTGAGGCCAAAATACTTGACCTTGCCTTCGGCGATCAGGTCCTTGACGGTGCCGGCGACGTCCTCGATCGGCACATTGGGATCGACGCGGTGTTGGTAGAGAATGTCGATCTGCTCGACGCCAAGATAGCGCAGGCTGTTTTCCGTCACCTGGCGAATGTGGTCCGGCTGGCTGTTGGCGCCGTAATTGCCATCCTCGAAGGTGAAGCCGAATTTGGTGGCGATGACGATATCGTCGCGAAAGCCTTTCACCGCCTCGCCGATGAACTTCTCGTTCTCGCCCCAGCCATAGAGTTCGGCCGTATCGAAGAAGGTAACGCCCAGATCATAGGCGCGCTTGATGAGGTCGAGGCCGGCTTGCGTGTCGGCCGCGCCATAAGCCAGATGAAACCCCATGGCACCGTAGCCGATGGCTGATACTTCGGGTCCGTTCTTGCCGAGTTTGCGCTTCTGCATCGCAATATCCTTTCATGCGTGTGCCGCCGGAATGTAGGTACGACCGGTTGCTGGCTGGATGTCTGATGGTCCCGAATGATTGCCTGATCCTGCTGATCGCTTGACCTTTTGAGGCAAGAAGCATGGGATAGCGCCCATGACAGACTTGGACGATATTCGCGCCATTGCGCAGCGCCATGCCGGCGCGCCCCACCCGGCAATGCCGCGGCTTCATATCTATCGCATCGACAATCCCACCGACGCCGCCGGCCTGATCTATCAGCCGGTCGTCTGCCTCGTTCTGCAGGGCCGCAAACGCACGTTTATCGGCGATGGCGTGCTGGAATACGGCCCAAGCGAATGCATGGTGGTGGCTGCCGAACTGACGGCCATGGGACAGGTTTGCGAGGCATCCACCGACGAGCCCTATCTGGCGCTCAATCTCTTTCTCAACCCCGCCGTGATCTCGTCGATCCTGCTCGAAATGAACGGGCTTGCTGAGCCCGCCATCGGCTCGGGCTTCGGCGTCGCCAAGGCGGGGCCTGCACTGCTCGATGCCTGGCGCCGGCTCGTCGGCCTGCTGGACCGACCCGACGAGATACCGGTCCTCGCGCCTCACCTCGAGCATGAACTGATGTTCCGGCTGCTGATGGGGCCGCATGGTGCCTTGCTGCGCCAGATTGCCGGCGCGGACACCAGGCTATCCCATATCCGCCGGGCCATGGCATTTGTTCGCCAGTATTATGCAGACCATCTCAGCATCGATGCCATGGCGGCGGTCGCCGGCATGAGCGTGTCGGTGTTTCATCGCCGTTTTAAGGCGGTGACCGGCGTCAGCCCGTTGCAATATCAGAAGCATATTCGGCTGCACGAGGCGCGCCGGCGCCTGGTGACCGAACATGCCGAGGCAGCCAGCGTGGCCTACGCCGTTGGATATGAAAGTGCGTCTCAGTTCTCGCGTGAGTATAAAAGACTGTTCGGCGCCCCGCCGCGTCGCGATGCGGACACCTTGCAGTCGATCGTTGAAGCCGATCCATAAAGCCCAGCGTTATCTCGTTCGCAAACCACGGGAGCTTACAGGATTTTGCCCGCGCGCCGCGAAAGACGGATTTAGGGCGAAAGCTCGCCGAGCGGACCGCCATTTTGCGCTGCCGCTGCCATTCCTTGTTGAGCCGTGATTCCTGCACTTTCAGCTGCCCATGCCCCCATTCGCCACGTGCCGGGAGATGCGAGCCGGGGGCAGGGTGGGAAACGGACGGGGAGCTTTCGGTCTAACTACCAGAATCAGCCGCCCCACCGTCGTGTTAAAAGAAGTTGGTCGCGTTTTCAGCCACCGTGACCAATCCGCCAATCTCTATTCCAGAACGACGATTGCCTCGACCTCAAAGAGCATGGCGGCAATTGCGAGCTTGGGAACAGGAACCAGTGTCTGCGCCGGCAGCCTGTCGCCAAACATGGCGGTGACGTTCTGTGTCAGCACTCCGAGCTTGGACATATCGTGATCGACCACGAAAACCGTAAGCTTGGCGACCTGTTCCGGTCCGGCGCCAATCCCTTCAAGCGCGGCACCAAGGTTTGCATATGCCTGCTCAACCTGAGCTGCGAAGTCGGGTGACAAACCTCCCGTGCTGTCTTGGCCGCCTTGACCGGAGATATAAGCCACCCGTGCATTGGCAGGCAGGATCACCGCCGTGCTGTAGCCGTTCGGCGTAGGGTCTCCCAGTGTGGGCGGGTTAATGATGGTTAGCTCCTGCGCCGTCGCTGCAGTCGATATTGCCATGATTATTAGTCCTCCAATGAGCAGGTGCTTGATAGCGCGTGACATGATTTTCCCTAGGGATTCTGAGATAGCGGCGGGGTGGGCATCGTGTTGACTGCCCTGACCGACGGCGAGACGTTAGCCCGCCATACCTGTCAACTTGTGTCAGGTTGGTTTATGCTCTTTTTCATGCGAGCAAGCCGCCTTCTATCGATCCTGACCACGCTTCAAGCCAAAGGACACGTTACCGCACAGGCGCTTGCCGATGAGTGCGAGGTATCCTTGCGAACGATCTACAGGGATGTGGACGCGTTAAGTGCAGCAGGCATCCCCGTTTACAGCGTGCAGGGCAGCAGCGGCGGCTATCGCCTGCTCGACGGCTATCGGGTTCGTTTAAATGGCTTGTCCTCGACAGAGGCCGACGCATTGTTTCTCGCCGGTCTCACCCGACAGGCCGCCGATCTGGGAATGGGTGCTGTTGCGGCAAGCGCGCGCGCAAAGCTTGTGGCTGCGCTGCCGGAGGCCATGCGGTCCGGCGCGATGAAGGCCCGTTTCCACTTTGATGCGCCAGCTTGGTTCGCAGAACCCGAGATTCTGCACTTCCTCCCAGCGATTGCCGATGCGGTGTGGAACCAGCACCCGATACGCATGCACTACCAGAGCCGAACGACTGACGAGGAGAGGCGAGTTGAGCCCCTTGGAGTCGTGTTGAAAGGTGGTGCCTGGTATTTGGTCGCTCAAATTCGCGATGACACCCGCACTTTCCGTATTTCGCGAATTGGCAAAATGACTGTGCTGGATGGACGTTTTGAATATCCCACGGCTTTCAACCTTGAAGCATATTGGTCAGAAAGCATCCGGCAATACGAAGCGGACCTCCATCCGAACCGGGCAGAAGTTCGTCTTTCGCCTCGCGGCTTGGACTTAATGGAGGAGCTTCTGCCTCCTTATATCCGCACCGGTGCTGTGATCTCGGAGCAAGCCGATGCGCGGGGATGGAAGCAGGTTTCAGTGTCGGTAGGTTCCATAGCGCACGCCGCCATGGACCTGCTGCGCTTTGGTAGAGAACTGGAGGTAATTGAACCGCCCGAACTTCGAGCTGAAATGGCCAACGTCATTGGGGCACTTGCAGACATCTATAAGCGCTGAGCCAGGTGAAGGCACTTGGTGGACCGCAGCTTTAGAAACTTCGATCTTCTGCATGGAACGCCCGAATTGGGGCCGACGGCGGCCAGGCTGCGCGCCATTTTAGCCATTTGCGCGGTACGCGTGCGCGAGGGCGCAGCAGACCTATTTTCCTGATTTTCTTTGGAGGTTTTGGACTGCGACGGCCCTAGTCAGACAGGCCGCTGGAGCGGGTGAAGGGAATCGAACCCTCGTCATCAGCTTGGGAAGCTGCTTCTCTACCATTGAGATACACCCGCAACGGCGTTCTAGATGCGGGAAATCGCTGGCGCCGTCAAGCGGGTGCTGCAGGCAAGGCCTGCAATCGTCAGGAGATTGCAAACCTTGCCCCAGGGCAGCCCTAAAGCGTCGTTGCCGTATCCACCGAAACCTCCACCGACATGCCCGGCAATAGCCGCGCCGCCAGGTCCTGGCCCTCGTCCAGCTCGATCCGCACCGGGATGCGCTGGGCGATCTTGGTGAAATTGCCGGTGGCATTGTCGGGCTTGAGCACGCTGAATTCCGAGCCGGCGGCCGGAGAAATTTCCGAGATATGGCCAGTCAGCGCGCCATAGCCGAGCGCATCAACCTTGATATTGGCCTGCTGCCCCACGACGATCCCCGCCAGCTGGGTTTCCTTGAAATTGGCGATCACCCAGGTCTGCGGCGGCGTTACCGAGGTCAGCTGGGTGCCGATCGACACATATTGGCCCAGGCGCGCCGTGACTTCGCCCAGCACGCCATCGACCGGCGCCACGATCCTGGTGTTGGAAATATTGATCCGTGCCAATTCGACAGCGGCTTCGGCGCCCTTGACGGCGCCTTCCAGCGCCGGCTTGCCGCCTTCCACCAGCGACAGGTTCTGCTCGGCAATGCTGACCGAGGCACTGGCCTGGTCGACACTCGATTGCGCCTGCGCCAATGCCGAATGCACCTGATCCACCGTCGATTGCGGCGACAGCCCCGAGGCGAGGAGCGAATCGGTACGGGTGGCGTCGGCCTGTGCCTTGCTCAGGGCGGCCTGCGCCGCCGTCAGCTGCGCCTTGGCCAGATCGACACTGGCTTGCTTGGAGGCATAATTCTGGTCGTAATTGGCCAGCGCATTCTGCTGCTGCAGCAAGGCCGCTTCGGCCTGCGCCAATTGCTGGACATAGATGCGGTCATCCAGCTGCACCAGCACGTCGCCCCTGTGCACGCTTTGATAATCGGTCACCGGCACGGCCACGACATAGCCCGCCAGCTGCGGCGCAATCAGCGTCACGCGGCCTTTGACATAGGCATTGTTGGTGCTCTGCACGCTGGTGGTGAAGGGCGGCAATTGCCAGGCATAAAGCACCGCGCCGATGCCGATGAGGCCGGCCAGCACAGCCGGGATTGTCGCCTTGGACAGAACGAGTTCTTTGATACGCATAGTTTGGTCTTTCAGGTCGATATCAGGCGGGCTGCGCCTGGAGCGGGGTGGCAGGTTTGCTCAAAGCGGCAAGTGCCAAATGGGTGAGCAGCACGGCGATGGCCGCCAGCGTCGCCGCGAAAATCAATAAAAACAAATCGTTATAGGCCAGCACATTGGCCTGCTGGGTGGAGGATTGGCCCAGTAGCGCCAGCCCCCTGGCATTGCGCTGCGCCGGATCGGTCAGCACCCTTGCATAGGCGCCGCCATAGGCCTGGATACGCTGCGCCACCAACGGATCGAGCAGGGTGATCCCTTGCGCGATCACATTGGAATGGAACTGCTCGCGCAGCGTCACGAAGCTGCCGAATATGGCCGAGCCCAATAGGCCACCCAGCGTCTGGCTGGTCAGAAACACCGTGAGGAACGACAGGATATATTGCGGCCCCCGTGCCAGCGCCCGCAAAAAGCCGTGCAACATGGCCGGCGGCAGGAACAGGCCCGTCGCCATCCCGATCAGCGCCTGGCTGACAAAGAACTGCTCGGGTCGGCTCAGCACCGTGCTTTGGGAATCCATCCAGGCGGCACTGGCGATCAGCACCAGCGCGGTCAGGTGGAACAGCGGCGTGCGCGCCGGCTTCATCACCATGCTCAGCCCCGCCGTGGCCGCGAAGGTCGCCACCCCGACAATGCTGAACAGGCCAATGAGCTGGTCATTCTGCAGGTTGAGCACGGTGAACAGGCCAAACACCCCCACCGACTGCTCCGACAGCAACAGGCGGATGACGATCAAGGAGCCCGCAAAGATCAGCATGTCGCGGCTGAACAGCCAGCGCAGGTCGATAATGGGGCTCTTGCGATGCAGTTCGACGAGGCAAAACAGCACCAGCGAGCCAATGCCCACGGCCAGCAGCACGCCGATCCATGGCGCTTCGAGCCACCAATAGACCCGGCCCATGCCCAGCACGATGGCCATGCAGGCGAAGCCCGTTGCCATCAGTGGCAGGCTGATTATGTCGTCCTTGTCGAACACTTTGGCCCGCGGCGGCGGCACCAGCGGCACGAGGAACACGATGGCCAGGCTCACCAGAGCAAGGCCGGCTTCGACCATATACAGCCCCTGCCAATCGCCCATGGCGAGCAGGTCCGGCGAAATGACGCGCGCCAGCGGCAGCGAGAGCGAGCTGCCCAGCATGCCGAAGCACAGCCCGATGGTCAGCTTCTTGGCCGGGGGCAGCCATTCGAGCATGTAGAAGAAGGCCAGCGTGCTCAGCGGCGCCGCGGCAATCCCCATGATTGCCCGCACCCAAATGGCCGATTGCAGATCATGGGCAAACAGATGCGCCAGAACGATCAGTGCATAGACAATGATGCCCAACTCGGCAAAACGCCGCATGCCGAACTGGCTGCGGATTTTGAACATAACGATCGTGCCGGTCATGTTGGTGGCGAAATAGACGGTCGGCAGCCAGGCCATTTCGGTGGCGGTCGCGCCAAACGAGGCCTGCAGGCCGGTGAGGTTCGCCGTGACCAGATTGAGCCCGAGCCCCTGGGTAATGCCCAGCACGATGGAGCTGATCACATAGACCATGTTCCATAGCGGCGATTTGGGCACAAAGGGCGCCATGCCCGGCGGGCCAGCCGGGGCAGGGGACGGGGCAGCAATTGGAGTCTGCTCGTTCATGACACGCGCTCCCCAAGTTCGTCGCTGACCGGCGGTTTCAGCGCCTCGATGCGCTCCAGCAATATCGTCAGAATCCGGTTGGTGGTCGCCACGTCATCGGCGCTCAGCCCATCCAGCAACTGCGCATTGAGCCCGTCGGTCAACACGCCAACCTGCTCGGCCAGCGGCCGCCCGGCATCGGTCAGCATGATCAGCTTGGCGCGCCGATCATGCGGCGCTGGCTCGCGGCGGATATGGCCCAGGCTTTCCAGCCCATCCAGTATCCGCACGGCAGTCGGGTGCTCGACGCCGAGAAATTCGGTCACCGCCGCCTGGCTCACCCCCTCGGGGCTGCGCACCAATTGCAACAGCACACGCGCCCGCGCCGAGGTCAGCCCCAGGCCCTTAAGCTGGGCGTCAAAGCCCGTGCTCAATTCCCGGCCAACCCGGCCAATGATGCGCAGCAGATTAGGGTTCGGAGTCATTATGTAGACCAATACAATGTAGCATGCTACTTATATTGGCGATGTAAGCCCGATACGGCCTTCTGTCCATGCCCCATTTCGGCATGGCTCCTTTGCAGCCGGCGGGAATTTGGTGCAGCGGGCGGGAATTTGGTTTTTCCACCTACCCCATCCCCCAATGTCATTCCGGCGCAGGCCGGAATCCATGCTGAGGGCCAGTTTGGGTGCGACCACGGAGCGGGCCGCGATCAGCCTCCCTCCCCCTTGAGGGGAGGGCCGGGGAGGGGGTCGTGGGGTCTTTGCGCAAGAGCTCGTCGACCCCCACCCTCAATCCCTCCCCTCAAGGGGGAGGGAGGCGAAACGGCCGCTTTCGGGGTAGTCCCTAACTTGAGCGGTGACCGCCCCTAGCTACGGCGTATACGGCCTAAAATGCTTGGACAGCTTGAGTGTCTGCGCCTGATAGTTCGACCCCAAAGCCGTGCCATAAAGCCGGTCCGGCGCTTCGGCGAGCGTCTCGTAGATCAGCCGGCCAATGGTCTGCCCATGCCCGAGCAGGAACGGCACTTCGCGGCTGCGCACTTCGAGCACGGCCCGGCTGCCGCTGCCGCCGGCGGGCGAGTGCCCGAAACCGGGGTCAAAAAAGCCCGCATAATGCACGCGGAATTCGCCCACCAGCGGATCGAACGGCACCATTTCGGCGGCATGGCTCGGGGGCACATGCACCGCCTCGTCGCTGACCAGAATATAGAATTCGTCGGGATCGAGGATCAGCTCCTCCCGCCCGCGATTGGTCAACGGCTCCCAGAAATCCAGCACATCGAGCGCGGCCTTCTTGTCGACATCGACCACCGCCGTATGCCGCTTGGAGCGGAACCCGATCAGCCCATTGCGCCCATCGCCTTTGAGGTCGATGGACAGCGCAATGCCCTCCCCAACCGGGTAATTGCCACCAAACACCAAAGTGTCCGATTCATGCAGCGCCCGGTGTTCGGCGATGGACAGCCGCGTATCGCCCGAGCGGAACCGCATCTGGCTCAGCCGCGATCCGGTCCGCACCAGCACCGGGAAGGTGCGCGGGCTGACTTCGAGATAAAGCGGGCCCTTATAGCCCTCGGGCATCTGGTCGAACCCGCGCGCCCGATCGCCGATGACGCGGGTGAACACATCGAGCCGCCCGGTCGAGCTTTTGGGATTGGCCGAGGCGCTGACCGCCTCAGGCAGGTCCAGGCTCTCCTGCAGCGGCACCAGATAAACGCAGCCCCGCTCCAGCACGGCGCCGTTCTTGAGATCGATCTCATGCAGCTTGAGCGCTTCGATGCGTTCGGCCACCGAATGGCTGGGGCCGGGCAGGAAGCTGGAGCGCACGCGATAGGCAACGTCACCCAGTCGCAGGTCCAGACTGGCCGGCTGCACCTGATCGTGATCGAAGGGCCGCGCCGAGATGATTGCGCCTTCATGCGCCAGCTTTTCGATCAATCGCGCCGGAAACACGCCCCGCGGCCAGGCCTGCTGCTTGTCCATGTTACCTTCGCATGCGTATCGAGGGCTTAGTCCCTAGCAATCCCTGCAATTGACGCCAACAGGCAATTGGCCTTAGATCACAGCCCAGTGGTGATTTGGCCGGTCAGGTTGCAGCCACTTTAAACAAGTTGCTAAATGACCGTTTCAACCGGCCACCTTCGTGCGCCGGTTTTTTGTTGAAAGTGCCGTCATGTCCAAGACGAACAATCCGCTGCTCGATCCGGCCCGCCTGTCGCCGCAAACCCAGCTGGTCCATGGCGGCGGCATGCGCACCGATTTCAACGAAACCAGCGAAGCCATTTTCCTCAATTCGGGTTATTCGTATCCCAGTTCCGAACATGCCGAGCGCCTGTTCCAGGGCAAGATCCCGGGCGGCCACAATTATTCGCGCTTCGCCAACCCAACCGTCGATATGTTCCAGGAGCGCATGGCGCTGCTCGAAGGGGCAGAGGCTGGTCGCGCCTTCGCCTCGGGCATGGCCGCCGTCACCAATGCAGTGATGAGCCAGGTGCGGGCAGGGGACCATATCGTGGCGGCCCAAGCCCTGTTCGGCGGTTGCCGCTATGTGGTGGAAGACTATGCGCCGCGCTTTGGCGTCACCTCGACCCTGGTCGATGGCCGCGACCCGCATAATTTTGCCCGCGCCATGCAGCCCAACACCAAGGTCGTGTTCATCGAAACCCCGACCAATCCGACGCTGGAACTGGTCGATATCAAGGCCGTCGCCGAGATCGCCCACGCCCATGGCGCCAAGCTCATCGTCGACAATGTGTTTTCGACCGCGCTCTATCAGAAGCCGCTCGAGCTAGGGGCGGATCTCGTCACCTATTCGGCCACCAAGCATATTGACGGGCAGGGCAGGGTGCTTGGCGGTATCGTCTTGGGCAGTAAGGAACTGATCGAAGGCGACGTCCACACCTTCCTGCGCCAAACCGGCGCCACCCTCAGCGCCTTCAACGCCTGGGTGCTGCTCAAGGGCCTTGAAACCTATGCCATCCGCGTCGAGCGCATGACCGACAGCGCCGAAAAACTGGCCGCGGCCCTCGCCAGCCATCCCAAGGTCGAGCGGGTCATCTACCCGCACCATCCCAGCCACCCGCAATACGATCTCGCCAAGCGCCAGATGAGCCGCGGCTCGACCCTGCTCGCCATCGACGTCAAGGGCGGTCAGGACGCCGCCTTCGCCTTCTGCGACAGTCTGGCAGTGATCCTGATTTCCAACAATCTGGGCGATGCCAAATCGCTGATCACCCACCCGCGCACCACCACCCATGCGCGCCTGACCGAGGAAGTTCGCCTGCAAACCGGCGTCACCCCCGGCCTCGTGCGTCTGTCGGTTGGTCTGGAATCCAGCGACGATCTGATTGCCGACCTGATGTACGGCCTCGATCAGGTCTGAAATGTTCACGAGTAGACCTCATGGTGAGCCTGTCGAACCACGAGGTCGTGCCGCAATGCCCTTGCTGACTCTTGCCCTATCCGGCTGGATGCAGCCACATGCACCGGCCCCCACCTCCCCAGCAGGATATACTGGCTCCTGCCCTCCCTCCCCCTTGAGGGGAGGGCCGGGGAGGGGGTGGTCTTGTGGGCCGCTCAACGACCCCCACCCTCGATCCCTCCCCTCAAGGGGGAGGGAGGCGAAGAAACTCGCGCGCCGGGAGAGAAGCTGGAGCCGCCCGCTCATTGCCCTGTTGGTCGCCCTCCTCACCACACCAGCCTTCGCCCAATCTCTCCCCTATCACAGCGACCCCAGCGCCCGCGAAATCCTGCCCAGCCTCTCGCCCGTGCCGGCCATTCGCTTCCTCACCACCACCGATTTCCCGCCCTTCAATTTCCGCGATGCTGGTGGCGAATTGATCGGCTTCAATGTCGATCTGGCTCGCCGCATCTGCACCGAGGTCAATGTCGCCTGCACCATCCAGGCCTGGCCCTGGGAACAGGCCGCCGATGCGCTGGCCGATAGCCAGGGCGATGCCCTGATTGCCGGGCTCGACATGTCCGATGAAAACGGCAAGCGCTTTGATTTTTCCGCCACCTATCTGGCGCTGCCCGGCCGCTTCGTCACCCGCTCCGCTGATATCGCCACCTTCGACGCTACAGCCCTAGCCGGCAAAACCATCGCGGTCCGCGCCGGCAGCACCCACGAAGCCTTCGTCAAACGCTACCTGCCCGGCGCCAATATCGCCCCCTTCGCCAATGAAGTCGAAGCCCTGGCCGCCGTGCAAAGCCGCGCCGCCGACCTGTTCTTCGGCGACGCCATGCGCGCCTCATTCTGGCTCAATGAAAATCTCGATTGCTGCGGCTTTGCCGGCGACGCCTATTTCCGCCCCGCCCAGTTCGGCGAAGGCCTCTCCATCGCGGTTCCCGCCGGCAATGACGCCGTGCGCCACGCCATCGACTGGGCCCTGATCCGCCTCAAGGAAAACGGCACGCTGGACGAACTCTACCTGCGCTGGTTCCCGGTGGGGTTTTATTAGCGGGGGATACCCCCTCCTAGCCTCCCCCTGATAGGGGGAGGGACCGCCTTGTGCTTAGAACTCGATCCAGCTCCAAGAGTGGAGAGATCCCGCCCCCTATCAGGGGGAGGCTAGGAGGGGGTAACGAGAGCCCCAATATTGGGGACTTATCCCGGCATCCGCCGATGCCGCGCCCGCGCTGCTGCTTCGATCGCCGCCGTCGTCAACCGGTCCAGATCCAGCCTATCCCGCAGCATTTCGAGGAACCGCAATTCCTCCTGCTCCAGATGCAGATCGACCGCCGTCACCTCCACCGCCACGGCATAGGCGGTGTCCTGCAACTTGGCCGGCAGCGCCGCAATGGCATCGTCCAGCACCTTGTCGAGCCCACCCGGCCCGTTCAGCGTATCGGCGCAGGCATTGGCCACCGCCGTCAGCCGCGTCTTGTCGAACCCGTCAAACACCGGCAGGCGGCCGACCAGGGCCTGGATGCGCAGCAATTCCTTTTCGGTCATGGCGCTGTCGGATGAAGCGGCCACCAGCATCAGGTGGATCAAGGCGTCATGGGCGGCAAGGGTCATCGCGTTTTCCATTCCTGGCGTAGTGTCGCCGATAGCTAGGCAGGCGCCCCGCTCATGGCAAGCAGCGCACTACCGAGATTGACGCAGGCGTGCGGGAATGCAACACACCTCCCCGCCTCCCACAAAATACCGAAAGGCTGGTTCCTTGTCGCCCGCTCCTTTGCCCCCACTCGATCCTGCGTTTTTCGACGCTGCCCAAACTGCCCGTGCCTGGCCGTTTGAGGAAGCCAAAAAACTGGTGGCTAGGCTGGAGAAAACCGGCAAGGGTGAGGCCGTGTTCGAAACCGGCTATGGCCCCTCGGGCCTGCCCCATATCGGCACTTTCGGCGAAGTGGCCCGCACCACCATGGTGCGCACGGCCTTTCGCCTGCTGACGCGCGATCAGATTCCGACCCGGCTGATCTGCTTCTCCGATGATCTCGATGGCATGCGCAAGATCCCGGACAATGTGCCCTCCAAGGAGGCCATGGAGCCGCATCTGCAAAAGCCGCTCAGCGCCGTGCCCGATCCCTGGACCAACGAGTATGCCAGCTTCGGCGACCACAACAACGCCATGCTGCGCCGCTTCCTCGATACGTTCGGCTTCGACTACGAATTCGCCAGCGCCACCGATTACTACCGCTCCGGCAAGTTCGACACGGTGCTGCGCCGCGCCGCCGAGCGCTATGACGACATCATGGCCGTCATGCTCCCCACTCTGGGCGCCGAGCGGCAGGCGACCTATTCGCCCTTCCTGCCGATCTCCCCGATTTCAGGCCGCGTGCTCTATGTGCCCATGAAGGAAGTCGATGCCGTCAACGGCACCGTCACCTTCGCCGACGAAGATGGCCGCGACACCACCGTTCCGGTCACCGGCGGCCATGTGAAGATGCAGTGGAAGCCCGATTTCGGCATGCGCTGGGCCGCCCTTGGCGTCGATTTCGAAATGTTCGGCAAGGACCACCAGACCAACGCCCATGTCTACGACAAGATTTGCGAAATCCTCGGCGGCAAGGCGCCCGAACACTATGTGTTCGAGCTCTTCCTCGATTCCGAAGGGCAAAAGATCTCCAAGTCGAAGGGCAATGGCCTGACCATCGACGAATGGCTGACCTACGCTGGCAATGAGAGCCTGGGCCTCTACATGTTCCAAAAGCCGCGCACGGCCAAGCGCCTGCATTTCGATGTCATCCCGCGCGCCGTCGACGAGTATTATAGCTTCCTGTCGTCCTACCAGGGCCAGGACGTCGCCGCGCGCATCGAAAACCCGGTCTTCCACGTCCATTACGGCAATGTGCCCAATCCCGAAGTGCCGCTCAGTTTCGCGCTGCTGCTTAACCTCGTGGCCACGGCCAATGCCGAAGATACCAAGGTGCTCTGGGGCTTCATCTCGCGCTATCTCAAGGGCGCGACCGCCGAAACCCATCCCGAGATCGATCGCCTCGCCACCTATGCCGTGCGTTACTTCAACGACAAGGTAAAGCCGAACAAGGTCTATCGCGCCCCCACCGATCAGGAACGCGCGGCCCTCCAGGACCTGCACGATCAACTGGCCGCCTACAAAGGCTCCACCGATGGCGCTGCCTTGCAGGATCTGGTCTACGCCATCGGCAACGCCCACAAGTTCGAGCCCCTGCGCGACTGGTTCAAGGCCATCTACCAGGTCCTGCTCGGCGAAGACCAGGGCCCCCGCTTCGGCTCCTTCATCGCCCTGTTCGGCGTCGCCGAAACCCGCAAGCTGATCGAAGACGCCCTGGCGGGCAAGATGCTCGCCTGACAGTAAGTGGCGTGGCGCATGGACTACGAATACATGCACCACGCCATACCTGTCGCAGCCGCGACTGGTTCCTAATCGGCGGCTTCCACAGCCGCGCCATCATGTTCGAGAATGTCGCCGGGCTGGCAGTCCAGATACCGGCAAATGGCGTCTAGCGTGTCGAAGCGGATGCCCTTGACCTTGCCCTGCTTGAGCAGGCTCAGATTGGCCTCGGTAATGCCGATATATTCGGCGAGGTCCTTGGACTTGGCATTCCGCCGCGCCAGCATCACCGCCAGATTGATCTTGATGGCCATGCCGGTCACACGAACTGACTATTTTCTTCGGCAATGGCGGCGGCCTTTTCCATCGCCCAGCCCAGCGAGGCCACAATGGCCGCAAACAGCGCCATGATCAGCATGTCGCTATTGATCTGAATGGCGAGCTGACGCATGCCCGGCGGGGCGCTCCAGGTCAGCACCAGCATCAGCAGGGTAAAGCCGATCAGCTTGGCGAGGGCGGCGAGTGCCACCCCGGCGGCAAAGTCGCGCAACCCGGCTATGCCCCGCGCCGCGAAGGGACGCCCACCGGCAAATTCGGTGAAGCATACGCGCAGCCGCACCAGCGCCCAGGACAGCGGCAATACGGTCAGCACAGTGACAAACGCCGCGCCGAAACGCTGGGTCGCGCCAAACTCACGCATGATATCAGGCGTCAGCCCGCTCGAGCGCAGCACATCTGTTTGGTCCGCCATGGTCCAATACAGCACCACGGCCAATGGCAGCAGGACGGCAATGGCGACTGACGCGACAGCCAGCAGGTTGAAGAGCCGTACCGTGCGGGCGGCAACGGGAATGCTGCTGGGGTGCCCGGCAAGCAGCGGGTCGGCTTTGGTGTCGATCATCTGGGTTCTCCGCGATGACCAACGACTAATCCAAAAATTATCGTTTGACAATAATAAATCGCTGAAAAAGGATATGGATGCATCGTAGAACGATAAGGAAATTAAAAATGCGTCTGTCTCCGCTTGCCTTTTGCCGGCCTGTTGCTGATGGCCACCCCACTCATGGCCCTGGCCGCGCCCACCACCAGCACCGGTCAGATATCGGTCGCTCAGGTGGTCGAACTGTCCTCGCTCGCCGGGGCAGACCCCAATGCCCGCATGACCATGATCGCCTATCTGGCAGGGGTGGGCGAAGCCACCGGCTTCATGGTGGGAGAGGCCAAGCAACGCGGCGCCTCCGTGCAATGCACCAGGGACTTCAACCTGGACGAGAATACCGCTCTGGCTGCAGTCGCAGCGGCGGTACCCGACCGCAATAAATGGACCGAAAGCCCGGCCACCCCGATCATCATCGCCGACATGTTCAAACGCGCCGGCTGCCGCTGATAGGCTCGCCCGCCTCCGTCGCGCCGACTATGGCGCGGCGGTTGGCGTGAACCGCTCCACCAAGGCTTTTGCCTCCGCCGGCAACTCCCCCGAAACCTTGCGATAGACCCGCCCATTGGGCGTGCGCCGCAGCATGTCCAGATCACACAGCTCCCGCCGCAGCAGCGCATAATCCTCGTAATCATGCCAGTCGCGCAGCATGGAACTGACCTCGGGCTCGCTCATCTGCACCCCATCCGGCAGATACGACCAGACCACAGCCAGCACCAGCAATTGGTCACTCCGCTTACTCGGCCAACGTTGCAAACGCCCGGCCGCATCAAAACAGCGCGCCACACTCGCAAGCCGTTTGGCGTCGATTGGCAGCTCCGTCATGGCCCCAGCACCTTGCGGAAATAGACCACGCGCCGGGTTTCGCTAAAGCCCAGTGCGCCATGCATCTGGTGGCTTTCCAGATTGTCCAGCGCTGCGTCCGAGGCAAATTCCATGCAGCCTTGCGCGCGCCCCCAATCCTCCACCGCCGCCACCAGCCCACGGGCAATGCCCAGGCGGCGACAATCCGGGGACACATAGATGCCCTCAAGAAACGCCACCGGCGAGGTTTTGCAGCCATTGACATAGTCGTGCCGCAGCGCGGCCTCAGCCAGTCCCACCGCCCGGCCATCCGGCAAGCGGGCAATAAGGTTGATTGTGTCCCCGGGCGCCGCCAGAAACGCCGCGATATCGGCCTCATGTGCTTTGAGCCCATGGTTTGGCCAAAGCGCCTGGCGCAGTTCGGTCCAATCCGCTGTATCCGCCTGCGTCGCCACCGCGATCCTCATTGGCTGGCCCAGATAATCCTGGCGATCCATTCCACGTCCGCCATCTCGATCAACCGCGGCTCATAGGCGGGATTGAGCGAATGCAGTTCGATCTGCTTGGCCGTCTGCCGCGCCAGGATCTTGGCCATGACTTCGCCATCGCGCGTGCGCACCACCACCCGGTCACCGCGCCGCACCTGCTCGGTGGGCGACACCACGATCCGGTCGCCCTCGCGATAGAGCGGCTCCATCGAATCGCCCTGCACTTCGAGCGCATAAATGCCCGCTTCGCCCGACGAGGGCAGGGCGATTTCGTCCCAGCCCTGTCCCGCCGGAAACCCCGCACTGTCGAAAAAACCGCCCGAACCCGCCTGTGCCAGCCCCAGCAACGGCACCGTCGGATTGCCCGCGGACGGCCCCCCTGGAAGAACGCGCCGGTGCCGCTCAGAAAACTGTCAAACCCTTCCCCCGTGGCTTCTAGAATTTTGGAAATGCTCTCGGTGGAAGGCCAGCGCTCGCGGCCATCCTTGCTCACGCGCTTGGAGACATTGAAGGCCGTGGCATCGAGCCCGGCCAGCTTGGCCAGCGCCGACACCGAATGCCCGTGCCGGCGCGCCAGCGCATCAATGCCATCCCAGATGGCTCTGTGTGAAAGCATGGCAGCGTCCTGCTTCAGGAAATATGTCTTATTGGATGGAAATTAGTCCTATTCCTAATCCTCTCTCCTCCCCTTGTAAAGAGGGCCCAATCCGTCTTGCCCGCTGCTGGCTCCCCCATTAGGGTCGCGGCCCATGACCACGCCAGATTTGATCTACAAAATCGCCACCGAGGCCGCTTACGCCCCTGCGCGCCACGCCGCCTCCTTTGCCGGCATGCCGATCGACGCCGCCGACGGCTATATGCATTTTTCCTCCGCCGCCCAATTGGCCGAAACCCTGCGCCTGCATTTCGCCGGCCAATCGGGCCTGGTCATCCTCGGCGTACGCGCCGCTGATCTGGGCGAGAACCTGGTCTGGGAAGCCTCGCGCGGCGGCGCACTGTTCCCCCACCTCTATGGCGGCCCGCTGCCCGCATCCGCTATTGCCTGGGAGGCCAAAGTCGATGTCGCCGCCGACGGCTCCTGCACACTGCCCGAGGCCGTTCGATGATTTTTTCTGCCCTCTCGCCTTTGCTGCGTCTGCCTGCTGTCTCGGGTCTCACCCAGCAGACCCTGCTCAAGATGGATGCCGAAACCGCCCACCGCGCCACCATCACCGCGCTGCGCCTGGGCCTTGCCCCCGAACAGGCCCATGCCGAGGCGCCCGAACTTGCGACCACGCTCTGCGGTATCGAGCTGAAAAACCCCATCGGCATGGCCGCCGGCTTCGACAAAAACGCCGAAGTGCCCCGCCCCCTGGCTCTGCTGGGCTTCGGCATGGTGGAAATCGGCACCGTCACCCCCCGCCCGCAGGCCGGCAATTCCAAGCCGCGCCTGTTCCGCGTTCCGGGAGCCGATGGCGTCATCAACCGCATGGGTTTCAACAATGAAGGCCATGACGCCGCCTTTGCCCGCCTCAAGGGCCTGCGCGTCCCTGCCGCGCTCGGCGTCAATATCGGCGCCAACAAGGACAGCGCCGATTTCGTCGCCGATTATGTGCTGGGCGTCAAACGCTTCGCCGATCTGGCCGATTATTTGACCGTCAATGTCTCCTCGCCCAACACGCCCGGCCTGCGCAATCTGCAATCCGACGAGGCCCTGCGCCGCCTGCTCGGCGAAGTGCTGGACGCCCGCGCCAAGGCCAGAACCCGCGTGCCGGTCTTCCTCAAGATCGCGCCCGATCTGGATAAAAAGGAACTCGACGCCATCGCCCAGGTCGTGCTTTCAACCGATCTCGATGGCCTGATCGTGTCCAACACCACCGTGACCCGCGACGCCATTGCCGGCCTCGAAAACGCCAGCGAAACCGGCGGCCTCTCCGGCAAGCCGCTGTTCGAGCTCTCCACCCAGCGCCTCGCCCAGATGCGCCAGCGCGTCGGCACGCTGCCGATCATTGGCGTGGGCGGCATTCATTCGCCGCAATCGGCCCTGGCCAAATTCGAAGCCGGCGCCGATGCCATCCAGCTCTATTCGGCCATGGTGTTTGGTGGTCTGGACCTGCTCGACCGCATCAAGCGGGGCCTCGTCGCCGCCATCCGCGCCGAGGGCAAAACCAATATCAGCCAGCTGGTTGGCGCCCACACGGCGGATTGGGCCTCCGGAAAAGCTCGGCTCTAGGATTTAGAAGGCGATCGAGGCGGGGAGGGCGATTTTCCACCTCAAATGGATATTGCGGCTGCGCAGCGTCTTGGGCGGTCATTAGTCGGTAGCGGCCGCGAGGCTTCGCTCAGGGACACACTTGCAGGTCTTGCCGATCCTCGTCCAAAGCAAACCCCGTGCCCCAGTTGCGCATACTGAGCAGCACCGGCTCGAGCGAGCGCCCAAGCTCGGTCAGTTCATATTCAACCCGGGGCGGCACTTCGGGATAAACGATGCGGTTGATCACGCCGTCCCGTTCCAGTTCGCGTAATTGCAGCGTCACCATGCGGGCGGTGGCGTTGGGCACCATCCGGCACAGCGCATTGAAGCGCAATTTGCCGCCGAGCAGGTGAAACAGGATCACCGGTTTCCACAGGCCCCCGATCACCGAAAGCGTCACTTCCACCGCGCAACCGGTGCGGGCGGCCCTGCGGCTGGGCCGGGGCAGGATAGGGGTGCTATCATTCATGATAGTACATGTTCTCTTTGTACGTACTGTTATCAAATGCATTGAAGACCTAGTTAGGCTGGGAAACAAGAGGAACGTGCAAAATGAAAGCTGCCTGGTATTCCACCAAGGGTCCCGCCCGCGACGTCTTGCAAGTCGGCGAACTGCCGACGCCGACGCCTGCGCCCGGCGAAGTGCTGATCCGTGTCCGTGCCTCGGGCGTCAATCCATCCGACACCAAGGGCCGCAGCGGCAACGGCGCCATGGCCTTCCCGCAGATCGTACCCAATCAGGATGGCGCCGGCGAAATTGTCGCCGTGGGCTCCCCCGAACTTGAGGGTCGCATCGGCGAGCGCGTCTGGTTCTACGAATCCCAGCTTGGGCGCTGGAATGGCTCCGCCGCCGAATATACCACGCTCCCCGCCCACAAGGCCGTTCGCCTACCCGATGGCGCCAGCTTCGAGGAAGGCGCCTGCCTCGGCATTCCTGCCATGACCGCCTATCGCTGCGTCTTCGCCGATGGCTCCGTCACCGGCAAGACCGTGTTCGTGTCCGGTGGCGCCGGCGCTGTCGGCCGCTATGCCATCCAGTTCGCCAAGCATGGTGGCGCTCGCGTGATCGCCTCGGTTGGCAATGACGAGGCCGCAGCGTCCGCCAAGGCCGCTGGTGCCGATCTGGTCCTCAATCGCCATACCAATGACCTGCCGGCCCGCGTTGCGGCGTTCACGGGCGATCCCAAGGGCAGGGGCGTCGATCGCTTCGTCGAAGTCGCTTTCGGCGCCAATCTCGAGCTGATCGGCAAGACCCTGGCTCCCAACGGCGTCGTCGCCACCTATGCCAGCGATGCGGTGCCCGAACCGACTATCCCCTTCTGGCCGATGGTCTTTCTAGATGCCACCATCCGCTTCGTGCTGGTCTATGTCATGTCCGCCGAGGCCCATGCCGAAGCTGCAGCCGGCATCAGTGCGGCCCTGGAGGCCGGCCAGCTGACCCACCAGATCGGCCGGGTCCTGACCCTCGACGATATCGTCGCCGCCCACGAATCCGTCGAACGCGGCGACCTCGGCAAGACCGTGATCATGCTGGGCTGAGAGTTCTCGCGTCCAATTCCCTCCCCCGCGCGGGGGAGGGAGAATTCTGGTGGCCTAATTGCCCTCATATCCCGAGCAAACCTTCGCTGCCTGCACTTCCACGTCGCGCGGGTCCAGTGTGGCGGTGGGATTGTCGCGCTCAATCTCCGCGCTGACCACGCCCACACATTGCCCAAATCCCGTCGGCCGCAACACCACCGCGCCGGCCACCACCACGGCACCCAGCAAAATCGCCAGCGCCAGAACCAGCGTCTTGCCCATGCTCACCGCTCCACCACCAGTTCGATCACCACATCCGCCCGGTCCTGCGAAGCGCTGACCAGGTCATAATTCGGCAAATCATTGCGCTCGATATGCGCCGCGTTGCGTTCGGGCGTAAACAGGCCCTCCTCGCCATGCCGCTTCATTAGCCGCTGGCGCACCAGCTCGCGCGGCACATCGATAAACACGGCATAATCGAGCAGCGGCCGCACGCCGGCAAACGGCCCCTCGCTCAGCAGCAGATAATTGCCCTCCACCACCAGCACCCGCACTTCGGGCTGCACGGCAAAGGCATTCTCCACCACGTCCTCGATCTTGCGCGAATAGCCCGGCCCGCTGACCACGCCCGTCGCGCTCTTGAGGTGATGCAGAAAATCAACGAAATCCGCGCCCTCAAACGTATGCGGCGCGCCCTTGTAATCGGTCTGCCCCATGGCCTCGAGCTTGGCGTGGCGCATATGAAACCCATCCATCGGCACCAGCGCGGCGCTCCCCGGATGGGTGGCATTGAGCATGGTGACCAGCTCCGCTGCCAAGGTCGATTTGCCCGTGCCCGGCCCGCCCGCCAACCCGATGGCGATGCGCTTATGGGCCAGGCTTTCCATTTCCAGAATATGCGGCACCAGCCGCGACAGCGCCTGCTGCGGGGTAAGCTTGAGCCGGCCCGGACCCATCAGCGCCTCTTGAGCAGGCGCAGCACGATCCAGATCGGCACCACCAGCGCGGCGCCCGCCAGCGTATAGCTGACCATATTGCCCAATACGCCCGTGCCATCGCGCAAGGCGTCTTGCACCAGCCGCACCGCGCCCTGCACGACATCGCGGGCATCAAAGCCCAGCACCGCCATGACAAAGCCCACGATCAGCGACAACACCACCAGCCGGATAAGCAGCCCGCCCGGCCGCTCGCCCAACAGGCGCTCCAAACCGCTGCGCTGGCGCGGCTGGCTCTCATATTGCTCGCTCATCGCTGAACCCTCACATGCTCTGTTGAGTTACTTGGCGATCATATAGGCTCTTTTATGATTTGCAGAAGGCCTGTCCCGTGACTTTAGACGGTATCGTCACCTCCAGGAGGAAGCTAGCTCAGCGCCTCGACAGGACGCGATGCAGTTCCCTCCCCCTTGTGGGGAGGGCTAGGGTGGGGGTGCTGCGGCATCAATATGCTCGATGCCGGTTGCTCCCTCGGCCTCTACCAACTCACCAGCCGAAATCTCCCGACTCCTTCGCCTCCCTCCCCCTTGAGGGGAGGGCCGGGGAGGGGGTCCTTGGTGCATTTGCGCAAGAGCCGCACGACCCCCTCCCTCAATCCCTCCCCTCAAGGGGGAGGGATGTCAGCTTTTTCGCGTTTGCGAAAAAGCGGGATCGTGCCTCCCCGATGCCGCTTGGTTCCGGGTTGGGCACACCGTGACCCCAATCCTGCCCCCCATCATCGCCAACTGGTTCACCACCAAGGGCTGGTCGCCCCGCGCCCACCAGCTCGATGTCCTCGCCAGCTGGAACGCCAATGCCTCGGCCCTCCTCATCGCCCCCACCGGCGCCGGCAAGACCCTCGCCGGCTTCCTGCCCACCCTCACCGATCTGGTAGACGGCAAGTTCGAAGGCCTCCACACCCTCTATGTCTCCCCGCTCAAGGCCCTGGCCGTCGATGTACAGCGCAATCTCGCCACCCCCATCGCCGAAATGGGCCTCAACATCAAAGTCGAGACCCGCACCGGCGATACCCCCGCATCCCGCCGCGCGCGCCAGCGCAGCAATCCGCCCCATATTCTGCTGACCACGCCCGAGCAATTGGCCCTCTTGATCAGCCACCCCCATGCCGAACTGTTCTTTGGCTCGCTCCGCCGCATCGTGCTCGACGAACTCCACGCTCTGGTCACCTCCAAGCGCGGCGAACTGCTCTCCCTCGCTCTGGCCCGCATCACCCGCCTCGCGCCAGACCTGCGCATCACCGCCCTTAGCGCCACCGTCGCCCGGCCCGACCTGCTGCGCGACTGGATCGCCCAACCCCTCCAAGACAGCGACACCCATCTCCTCACCGCCACCGGCGGCGCCCCCCGGTGCTCTCGATCCTGCACACCGAGCAGCGGCTGCCTTGGGCCGGCCATTCCGCCAATTACGCCCATCGCGACCTCTACGAGACCATCAAGCAGCACCGCACCACGCTGCTTTTCGTCAATACGCGCAGCCAGGCCGAGATGCTGTTTCAGGGGCTCTGGGCCATCAATGATGATCTGCTGCCCATCGCACTGCATCATGGCTCGCTCTCGGTCGAACAGCGCCGCAAGGTGGAAAGCGCGATGGTCTCGGGCGCGCTCAAGGCCGTGGTCTGCACCTCAACCCTGGATCTGGGCATTGACTGGGGCGATGTCGATCTGGTCGTTCAGGTCGGCGCCCCCAAGGGCAGTTCGCGCATGCTGCAACGCATTGGCCGCGCCAATCACCGGCTCGATGAGCCCTCCAAGGCCGTGCTGGTGCCCTCCAATCGCTTTGAAGTGCTCGAATGCGAAGCCGCCGTCGAGGCCGTCGCCGAAAGCCATCAGGATAGCGAAGATCCGGTCTCGGGCGGCTATGACGTGCTGGCCCAACACATTCTGGGCATGGCCTGCGCCGCCCCCTTCACGGCCGACGATCTCTTCGCCGAAATCAGCCATGCCTGGCCCTATCGCGATCTGCCGCGCCCCCAATTCGATCGCATCCTCGATTTCGTCGCCACCGGCGGCTATGCCCTGCGCGCCTATGAGCGCTATGCCCGCCTCAAGCGCACTGAGGACGGTCTGTGGCGCATCGCCAATCCCCAGGTCGCCCAGCAATACCGGCTCAATATCGGCACCATTATCGAAGAGCCCATGGTGCGGGTGCGCTTGGTGCGGGGCAGGGGCTTCAAGAAGGGGCAGACCAATAGCCCCATTGGCGCGGGTGGCCGCGTGCTGGGCGAAATGGAAGAGTATTTCTTCGGCACATTACTGCCGGGCGATACCTTCATGTTCGGCGGCGAAATCGTCGCCTTCGAGGGCATGAAGGACAACGAGGCCTTTGTCAGCCGCGCCCAGGCCGCCAATCCCAAAATCCCCTCCTATATGGGCGGCAAATTCCCGCTCTCGACCTATCTGGCCGATCGCGTCCGCCGCATGCTCGATAGTCCGCAAAGCTGGGGCGTGCTGCCCGATCAGGTCAGCGATTGGCTGCGCCTGCAGCGCGATGTCTCGGTACTGCCCCGCCGCGATAGCCTGCTGGTCGAAACCTTCCCGCGCGGCACGCAGAATTTTCTAGTCTGCTATCCCTTCGAGGGGCGGCTGGCGCACCAGACCCTGGGCATGCTGCTTACCCGAAGGCTCGAACGCGCCCGCGCCCGTCCCCTTGGCTTTGTCGCCAGCGAATATGCCCTCGCCATCTGGGGCCTGGGCGATCTCTCCGCCCTGATCAAAACCGGCCGCCTCTCCCTCGATGACCTTTTCTCCCAGGACATGCTGGGCGACGACCTCGAAGACTGGCTCGATGAATCGGCCTTGATGAAACGCACCTTCCGCAACTGCGCCATCATCGCTGGGCTGATCGAGCGTCGTCACCCCGGCAAGGAAAAGACCGGCCGCCAGATCACCATGAGCTCGGACCTGATCTATGACGTGCTCTACCAGCACGAGCCCGACCACATCCTGATCCAGGCCACTCGCCGCGACGCCGCCCGCGGCCTGCTCGATATCGAGCGGCTGGGCGACATGCTGGCGCGCATCCGCAGCCACATTGTGCACCAGCCGCTTGAGCGCATTTCCCCGCTCGCCGTCCCCGTCATGCTCGATATCGGCCGCGAACCGATTTTCGGAGAAGGCCGCGAATCAGCTATGGCGGATGCTGCAGATGAATTGATGCGCGAGGCCCTCGGCCAATCGTGAGCCAGGCATTATATCAAAGTCAGATAACGGAGACCCCGTTGCTGCGCTTTGCCGGACACAATTTCGAACCGCTCCCCTCCGGCGCCCTCTATTGGCGCGCCGAGGCGACTTTGCTCGTCGCCGATCTGCATCTCGAAAAGATGAGCAGCTTCGCCCGTGCCGGCCAGCTTCTGCCCCCTACGATACCGGTCTCACCCTGCGCCGCCTCGAGGCAGATTTGCGCCGCACCGGTGCGCAGCGCCTGATTTCGCTAGGTGACAGTTTTCACCGCGTCGATGCTAGCAGTCTGTTAACCAATGCGGACCGGATGCACCTCGATGCGCTCACCGATCTGGTCGATTTTACCTGGCTCTCCGGCAACCACGATCCGGCCCCGCATGCCCTCGGCGGCAGCTGCCTGCCCAGCCTGGAACTGGGCGGACTGACCCTCGCCCACGAGCCACAGCGCGGCATTTCTGGCTTGATTTCCGGGCACTTACATCCCGCCGCCCACATCTTCATGGCCGGCCGCTCCACCCGCCGCCCCTGCTTCGTGCACGACAATCGCCTCATGATCCTGCCTGCCTATGGCAGCTCCACTGGCTCGATCAACATTCTATCCCCGCCCTTCATCGGCCTGCTAAACTGGCCCTCACTTGAAGTCACGATGCTGGGAAAAGACCGCACCTATCCGATCAGCCCCAAGCGGTTGGTGCGGGGCTAGACCCCGCACCGTTGCGATTTACACTGCCGGGCGGAACGCGCCGTTCTGCCAGCCTTCGAACTTGCCGGTGAAGAAGTCGATATCGCTGAACCCGAGCAGGTTGAGCACGGTGAAGCTGTGCGAGAGTTGCAGGCCACCGCGCGTGAAGAGCACCACGCGTTTGTCCGGCGTCACGCCGGCCGCGGCATAGAGCGCCTGCAATTCCTCGGGGGACTTCAGCACGCGATCGCCATCGAAAGTGTCATCCCAAAACACATTGACCGAGCCAGGAATGTGGCCGGCGGCATAGTCGGATGGCGAGCGTACATCCACCACGACGACATTGGGGTCAGCAGCCAAAGCCTTGACCTCATCGGCATCGAGGAAGGCAGGGCCATTGCCCGTCAGCGGCGTGCCCTCGAAGGTGTAATTGGCGAGCGAGACCTGCTGGCCGGCGCGCGGATCGCGGCTCCATTCGTCCCAGCTCGCGTCGTAGAGCACGACATTTTCATAGCCCAGATTGCGCAGCGCCAGATAATTATTGGCCGCCGCAACGCCACTGCCGCAATAGGAAACGACCTCGCGATCGGGGCTGACGCCGGCCGTATCGAGCAGGCGCTGTAGCACGGGCTGAGACTGCAGGGTGGCCGTTTTGGTCAACAGGCTCGACGCCGGCAACGCCTGTGCCCCCGGAATATGGCCGTCCTCGTAGGCATCGAGATTGCGGCCATCGATGATGACCGATCCGGCGTCGCCAATCTTGCCGGCCACATAATCCTTGTCGACGCGGATATCGTTCTTGCGGGTCAGCGTGAATGTGGTCGCCGCAACCTGCGGCACGTCCTGGGTTAGCCCGCCCTGCCAGGCGCCGATGCCGCCATCCAGCACATGCACATTTTCGAAGCCGGCATAGACGAACGCGACATAGGCGCGGCCGGGCAGGGCCGTGGTGTCATAGATCAGGATCGTGTCATCATAGCTCAGGCCCGCTTCGCCGAGCAGGCGTTCAAATTCGGCGTCGCCGGCAAATTCGTTGCGGATGCCGTCGCTTTCCGAAACGTTGAGCGCCTGCCAGGGCAGGTTGATGGCGCCAGCCACGTGGCCTTCGGCATAGGCCGTGGGCGAGCGCACGTCGATGAGCTTGGCGCCCTCGGCAATCAGTGCCTCGAATTCCGCCTGGCCGGTAATGATGGAAGCCTGCGTCTGTGCCTGGGCCGCGACCGTCATCAGGACCATGCCGGCCGGAGCCATGCCGAGCGCCAGGGCATTGAGCGACAGCGCCGTAACAGCAGAGCGCAGGAAGGGTTTGACGGTCGAACGGTGTGCAGTCATTTCAGCCTCCAGATGTGGACGGCCGATTATCAACTAACTCGATAGACATTCACAGCACATGGCTTTGCTTATGTCCGGCGCGGGAGGAATATTGCTTTCTCTACAAAGCCATGCGGCGGAAAAAATCAGCGCCTGAACAACACGCCGCCCAGCCAGCCGGTGAACAGCGCCAGCGCCACGCAGACCAGCCCATAAAGCAGCGGCTGCTGTACCGCCGACAGTGCCAGGAACCGCTCAAACCCGATCTTGCGCACCGCAAAGCCTTCCGACTTGCGCGCAATCACTTTGCCGTCCTTGAACACATAGGTCAGCGCAATATAGGGCCCCGGTGGCGCATTGCTGGGCAGGGTCAGCCGGGCTGAATAAAAGTTATCCGCCAGGAAGTTGACGCCGCCTTCATTGACCCCGAACAGCCCCTGCTCGGTCATCAGTCGCACCAGTTCGCGCCCGAATACCGCGGTCTTCCACCAGCCCGCATCATTGGCCACCAGCGTATGGGCTTCGGGCAGAATATATTCGGTGGTCAGCGTCGTGATATCGGTGATGTCGCGCAGTCGCGCGCTCGACAACACCTGGAAATAGCTTGGAAAATTGTCGAATTCGACCTGGTCTGTGTTGAGCCAGATGCCAAAATTATTGGTCATCTGCCGCGCCACCCGGTTCTGTGTCGGCCCCAAAACGACGACCACCACATGGAATGGCCCGGTCACGAATTTCTGCTCGGACCCGGCATCCGGCATGATCGTGCCGAAAAAATTCATCCGCTCGCCATCAAAGCTCGAGGTGATCTCGACGCTGTCATTGGACAATTGCGAGACCAGCCGCTCAGCCCGCGCCGTGCCGGCCAGCAAGAAAGCCAGCATGAGGGCCAGCCACCATTTCATCGCGCGCCACCCAGCACGGCCATGCTGAACGGATCGGCCGGCGCCAATATCAGCGACAGCCCGAAGCGGATCGCCACGGCGAGCACCAATATGGCCAACAGCCCCCGCAATTGCTCGCCGCGCAAATGCTTGCCCGCCGAAGCCCCGAATTGCGCCCCCGCTGTGCCGCCCACCATCAGGCAGAAAGCCAGCATGATATCAACGCTTTGGCTCTGCACGGCATGCAGGATCGTGGTCGCCGCCATCATCGCCACCACCTGCGCCAGCGAGGTGCCGATCACCACATTGCCCGGCACCCGCAGCAGGTAAACCAGCGCCGGCACCATGATGAAACCGCCGCCAATGCCCAGCAACGACCCCACAAAGCCGATGAACAGCCCGATGATCAGCACGGGCAAGACGCTGATATAGAGCCGGCTCTTCTTGAACCGCACGCGCATCGGCAGCCGGTGCATCCAGTTATGCTGGTTGGGCAGCCGCTCGCGGACCACCACGCCCTTGCGCTGCTTGATGATGGCGCGGATTGCCTCGTTGAGCATCAACGTGCCCACAAAGCCCAGCAAAACCAGGAAGCCGACGGAAATGAACAGGTCGAGCTGCCCCGCATCGCGCAGCACGGCAAAGGTCGCGACGCCGCCGAACGCCCCCAGCACGCCCGACAGCACCAGATACATGGCCAGATGCAGATCGATGCCGCCGCGCCGGTAGTGACTGAGCGCCCCCGAGGTGGAGGCCGCTACCACCTGTCCGGTGACCGAAGCCACCGCAACGGGCGCCGGCACGCCGGAGAAAATCAGCAGCGGCGTCAGCAGGAACCCCCCGCCCACGCCGAACAGACCCGACAGGAATCCGACTGCCCCCCCGATCCCCACAAGGAAAAAGAGGTTCATCGATAGCTCGGCGATCGGCAGATAGACCTGCAAGACCGTGGGTTCCGTTCAATAGATTCGTCGCCCGCACCTCTTTTTGAGGGCGAGCGACGACAACAATATGGCCGGTCGGGTTAGCAGCGCCTAAACCCTTTTGAAAAAAGGGCCGATGGCAGAATTTTTATCCGTCAGACCGGCTGGCTGCCCAGGACGGCCAGCAGGCGCGGATTGATCTTGCCGCTCGGAGCCATGCCGGTGCCGGTCTCGAAGGACTTGATGGCTTCGGCCGTCTTGGGGCCCGCCAGGCCGTCGGGGGTGCCGACATCAAAGCCCAGCTTGACCAGCGCCTGCTGCACCTTTGACACCACGTCCTTGGTGCTGATGGCCTGGCCGGGATCGAAATCCTTGGCCCAGGTGCCCAGCGGCGCAAAATTGGCAGCCAGGTCGATCGGCTCGGCCGTCCAGCCTGCAATGTCGGTGCCCAGGCGCTTGATCGCGTCGGCGGTCAGCGACTTGGCGATGTCATCGCGCGCCTTGCCGGCATCGGCATCCCCGCTGCGCGCTGCCAGCGAAAACCACTTGTAGGATTGCTCGAAATCCTGGTCGACGCCCAGCCCGCGGGCATAGAGCATGCCCAGGTTGAACTGGCTGTCGGTCATGCCCAGCTTTGCCGCCTTGGTGAACCACTCGGCTGCCGTCTCGAATTCCTGGTCGCCCAATTGGCCGCTGGCATAAAGCGCAGCCAGATTATGCATCGCCATGCGATTGCCTGCTTCGGCGCCGCGCTGATACCAGAGCTTGGCGACTTCGATATCCTTTTCGACGCCCGTGCCGGCCTCGTAGAGATTGCCCAACCGGTATTGCGCCGGCACGAACCCCTGCGCCGCCGAGCGCTCATACCATTTGGCCGCCTCGGCATAGTCCTGCTCGACCGCGCGGCCCTCGGTATAGATGGCGCCGATCTCGAACTGCGCCCGCGCATCGCCGTCAGCGGCAGCCTGCCGCAATTCCACGGGGCCAAGGGCCTCGGGCGGCAGCTCGAAACTCTCCGGCGCCGCCGCGGCAATGTCGGGAATACGGTCGGCCGTCGCGGCTTCCGGTGTCGGGGCCACGCTTTCGGGCACGATTGCGGCCCCTTCGGCCACCGGCAAAGTCAGCGCCGCCGGGATCGGGGCGGCAGCAGGTTTGCTGAAGCTCATCGGCGTGCCCGAATTGATCGAGCCCACCTGGGTGGTATCGATCATGTCGATCACCCGTGGGGTTGCCGTCGAGACATCGCCCACCGGCTGGTCGGCCGTCGGCGTCGGGTCGATCATCGTGCTTTCGACCGGCGGCGGCGTTGGCGCGGTGCGCGCCGCGTTCATGCGCTGCATGACCAGGTTCAGCGCCAGCATCGACACAGCCACCAGCGTCGCCGCCAGCAGCAGCGGGCGGCGATTGCGGGTCAGGAAACTCTGGCGCGGTGCAATCTCCTCGCCGGGCAGGCCGGTATCGGACAGCAGCGGCGCGGCCTCGGCCTTTTTGGCCTTCTTTTCCTTCACCGGCTTGGCCGGCTTCTCCGCTTTTTCAGCAGGCGGTGTCGCGGCTTGCTCGGGGTTTGCGGTCGGCTTGACCCGGGCCAGGGCGCGGCCGATCAGCGAATTGGTCGATGGCGCTCCGCCGGATGCCTCCTGCCGGGCAAGCTGGGCACGGCGAGCGGCGGCAACGAATGTGCTGGTGCTGCTCTGGGCAATTGGGGCTTCCACGCTCGGGGCAGGGGCCTCGACCGGCTCGGCGACAAAGGGGTCCGTGCTGGTGCTGGTCGCAAAGCTCGATTGCGGCTGGGGCGGGCGCTCCACCTTGTCCGGGTCAAACATCGGTCGCGGCATGATCGGCGCTTCGGACGCCAGTGGCTCCGGCGCCACGCGGCCACTGACTTTGGCTTCGAGTGCCGTACGCACCGGACCGGCATTGCCAAAGCCGGGATCGGTCAGCGGCGCGTCCACCGACGGATTGGCCGGCATGATATCGGCATCCTTGGCCGGCTTGATGGCGGCCAGTGCGGCTTTCACTTCGCTCAGGCTGTCGCCACCCACGGGCTTGAGGTCAGCCCGGAACGCAGCCAGGGGCCGCGTGTCCCGCCGATTGGCGAGGGCCGCTTCCAGCCGGGTCAGCCGTTCGGCCGTGTCCTTGCCTGCCGTGTTGAACAGCGCCGCCATCCGCTCTTCGAGCGCGGACATATTCTCGGGGTCGATCCCGCCCACAGCGCCAGCCGGCGCCGCCTTGCCGGCCCGCTCGGCGATCATGTCGGCCAGCTTGTCATAGTCAGGCGCCTTGCTGGCGCTTTTGAGCAGGCCGGTAATCTGGCTTTCAACGCTTTTGAGGCTATCGGCGCCAAACATGGCCACCGGTGCCGGCGCCTTGCGGGTCACCGCGTCGCTGGTGCGCTCGGCCACCATAGTGGCCAGGGCTTCGAGCCCGGAAATATCCTGCTGCTGGCTATAGAGCTTGGCGAGGCCATCGAGCTGGGCGCCGGTCTCGTCCATGCGCTGCATCAACAGCTTGAGCTGGTCTTCGACCTGCCCGTCGTCGGCGCGCTTGCTCAGCGCCTCGATCTGGGTCTCGATCTTGGCAAAACGTGGCTCCATGCCGGCCAAAACCGCGTCCCGCAGCGCCGCAATATCTTTCTTGAGCCCGGCAACGTCGCCATTGGCTGTTTTTAGCCCACCGATCTGGCTGGCCAGCGCATCGACCTTGCCCACCAGCAATTCAGGTTGCCCGCTGCCAGCCTGCATAGCCTGGGTAAACCCGGCCATTTCCGCGGTCAGCTTCTCGAAATCGCTCGACGACAGGGCGACATTCTTTTCGATGGAATCGATCCGGTCGTAGACATTGCGCACGCTTTTTTCGATCGCATGCATGGCGGGAGCCAAGGCCCCGGCGCCGTCCACCATTTCGCTCGCAGCGCGATCCTCGCGGATGACTTCGCGCTCCATCTGCTGGGCCTGCAATTCGGCAAGCTTGGCCACCGTGCCCGAAACATCGTCCAGCCGCTTGTTGATGGTGCTGAGATCGACCCGTGGGGCCTCCTCGATCATGGCGCCGAGCGCTGCGATCTGCACTTCGAGCCGCTTGACCTGGCCCGTTTCACCCACGGCGCCAGCCAGCAATTCCACCACATGGGCCAATTGCTCCACTTGGCTGGCCACTTCGCGGATATCGCCATCGGCGGCGCGCTGGGCGTGCAATTCATCCTCGAGCCGTTCCAGCCGTCCCGAAAGCCCGCCCACCAGGGCGCTCAATTCGCGGAATTCTGGCATATCGGCCGGCCGTCGGCCCAAAGCCGCCGCGGTCCCCGACATCTGCCGCCCGCGAATTTCGGCAATAGCCGAACTCAGCGGATCACGATCATCGTCCACGCCACGGTCGCTGAAGCGGTCCACCGCGCGCTTGACGGTGCGCAAAGCCTCCTGCCGCCGTACTATCGGCTCGGGACGCTCGACCTGGTCGCGCAGATTGCGCACCCGCTGGCTCAATCCGCTCAGGCCCGGGTCGACCCGCTCGGTCTGGGCGTAGCGCCCCTCCACCTGGTCCAATAGCGCCACCAATTCGCCACGCAGCGCCTGCCACTCGCCGGCGCGCGGCTCGTTGTCAGGGTCGGTGATGTCCGAAGTCTGGTAAGCGCGGGCCATGGTCAGTCCCTGTCATGAATCGACGTGCCCCTCGCGATTCAACACGAAGGTATGACGGTCACTCTTGGGAAAACATGGTAAAGAACCCGTTAAGCATTGCTGCAATATGCAAGACCATTAAGCGATTTGCGCCGATTTTTAGGGCTGTTGCCCATCCGAATCCGCAGTATTGCTGACTTGTGACTGCCACGGAGAGAGCCCGGCTTATGACTCGTCGCCGCATCATCATTGTCGATGACCATCCTTTGTTTCGTGCGGCGCTGCGGCAAACCCTGGCGGGGGGCGATGCGACGGTCAGCGTGGAAGAGGCCGGCGATCTCAATGGCCTGAGCGCTTCGCTCGAAACCGATCGCGATTGCGACCTGGTCCTGCTCGATCTCAATATGCCCGGCGTACGCGGCTTTTCCGGCCTGTTGCTGCTGCGCGCGCAATATCCCGACATTCCGGTGATGATCATCTCGGCCGTCGAGGACGGCACCGTGGTGCGCCGCGCTTTCGAGCTGGGCGCTGCCGGGTATCTCCACAAATCGGTCGGCCCTACCGAAATCCGCCGTGCCATTGAAACCGTGCTGTCCGGCGAGGTCTTCGTGCCCGATGGCATGACGCTGGGCGGCGAAGACAACCAGACCGCCCTGATGCGGCGCCTCTCCACCCTCACCCCCCAGCAGGTCCGCGTGCTGATGATGCTGAGCGACGGGCTGATGAACAAGCAGATCGCCTACGAACTCACCATTTCCGAGGCGACCGTCAAGGCCCACGTCTCGGCCATCCTGCAAAAGCTCGACGTCGATAGCCGCACCCAGGCCGTCATCGCCGCCGCCCGCATCGAGGAGGGCCAGTTCGAGGCGCTGTTCTCGACTGGCGGCGAAAAGGCTTAGTTGCGTTTGAAGACCTCATGGTGAGCTTGTCGAACCACGAGGTCGGGCGAGTGGAGGCCCGTATGCCACGACCTCGTCCTTCGACAAGCTCAGGATGAGGTCTACTTTAGCTGCTCACACCGCCCGCTTGGCCGCCCGCCCGCTTTGGTTGGCCAGCCCGCTGATCGCGGCCCGCAACGCGGCCGGCTTGACCGGCTTGGTCACCACCGCAATGCCGCGATCCTCGGCCAAGGCCCGTACCGCCGGGCTGCGGTCGGCCGTCACCAATGCTGCCGGCAAATGCCCGCCCAGATTGTGCCGCAGCCATTCGATGGCATCGAGCCCCGAGGTTTGCTCGAGGTGATAATCCATCAGCACCATATCGGGATACCACCCCTCCAATAGCCGCTCGCGGTCGATCTGCTTGAGCGAGAGCGCCGTGCGCACATCGCACCCCCAATGGGTCAGCAGCCCCTCCATCGCCTCCAGGATCGCCCGTTCATTGTCCACGCACAGCACCTTGACGTCGAGCACGCCCACATTGCTCTCGCTGGGCTCAATCCCGCTCTCGATACTGGCCTGGGTCGAGCGCGAGGCCGGCAGGAACAGCGAAAAGCGCGAGCCCCGGCCCTCCTGGCTGTCCAGTTCCAGCGTCAGCCCCAGCGTCGCCACCAGGCGCTGCACGATGGAAAGGCCTAAGCCCAAGCCCTGCGCCATGCGGGCGCCCCGGTCGAGCCGCGAAAATTCGGCAAACACCAGCTTGTGCTGATCCCTGTTGAAGCCGATGCCGGTATCGATCACGTCGATCCGGATGCGATTGCCGCGCCGCCGCGCTCCCACCAGTACCTTGCCGCCGCTGGGCGTATACTTGATCGCATTGGACACCAGGTTCTGCACGATGCGTCCCACCAGCATGCGGTCGGCCAGCACCACGGACTGGGTGTTCACGATGCGCAGCGTGATGGCCCGCTCCCGCGCCATGGGCGCGAATTCCACCTCGATGCGCTTGAGCAGATCGCGCGCGCTCACCGCGGTGGGCGCCGGCCGCACCGCGCCGCTATCGATGCGCGAAATATCGAGCAGCGCCGACATGATGTCTTCCACCGCCGTCAGCGAGGCCTCGATGGAATTGGCCAATTCGGCGAAGGCGGTCGACTTGGCCTGTTCGATCAGGGTGGAGGTATAGAGCCGCGCGGCATTGAGCGGTTGCAATAGATCGTGGCTCGCCGCCGCCAGAAACCGTGTCTTGTCATGGTTGGCGGCGTCGGCCTTGGCCCGCGCATTTTCAAGCTCGGTATTGACCCGGGTCAGCGCCGCGGTGCGTTCTTCCACGCGCCCTTCCAGCGACTGGTTCATCCGCTCCAGTTCGCGTTCGGCCCGCACCCGGGCGGTAACATCGGAAAAGCTGATGACCAGCCCGCCATCGGGCAGGCGCGAGGAATGAAATTCCAGCGTCTGGCCGGTATTGCCTAGCCGTTGGGTCACCGTCGAGGGCAGGGCAGTGAGGAGGTTGATGCGCTCGATCGCCAGCCGCGCGGCATCGCCCCGCCCCAGATCCCCGCGATCTCCCAGATAGAGCGCGATATCAAAGAGCGGCGTGCCGGGCCGGACCAATTCCTCGGGCAGCGCCAACAGCGTGTTGTAGCGCTTGTTGGAGGTGACCAGCCGCAGCCCGCTATCGAACACAGCCACCCCTTGCGGAATGTGATCCATCGCCTGGGCCAGGCTGGCTGGCATGATGTCGCGCTGGCTCGGCATGGAAGTCTGAACGCTCCGTTGTGGCGGCGACTATCCGCCCCTCTGCCAGGCCGCGCAAGATCGACTCTCGACCCATTGCCTTGTTGTCGCTAGTAATAAATCCTTAACCCGCCACGAGTGCGGCAGATGCCGACGGGGAAGTGGCCGGTCAAATAACGGAGAGGGCTTCTCATGCTAAAGGAATTTCGTGACTTCGCCATCAAGGGCAACATGATCGACCTGGCTATCGGCGTGATCATCGGTGCTGCCTTCGGCGCCATTGTATCATCGCTTGTGGACGACGTTTTCATGCCGCTGATCGGCCTGATCATCGGCGGTATCGATTTCTCCAATCTGTTCATTGTCCTGCACAATCCTGGTGAAGTTGCCGTTCCCTCGCTCGCCGCCGCCAAGGCCGCCGGCGTCGCCACGCTGAATATCGGCCTGTTCATCAACGCAATCGTGAAATTCACCATCATCGCCTTCGTGCTGTTCATGGTGGTCAAGGCGATCAATTCGCTCAAGCGCAAGGCCGCTGCCGAGCCGGTGGAAACCGCTCCTGCGCCGACCAAGGAAGAAGTGCTGCTCACCGAAATCCGTGACGCGCTGCGCGCCAATCCACGCTGAAAATCCAAAGGGGCCGGAAACATTCCGGCCTTTTTCTTGACACAATCATAGGACGAAAGTCTGTTGACCTTGAATAGAAAGGTAAATATACCTAGAAACTAGGTAATAACTCCTACGTGTTGTCCCGATGGGACGGCAGGAACACTTAGTGCAAAATACCGGGGCGATTTTCACCGCACGAATTCCGCTTCGTCACCCAGACCGGCGGCAGCGAGTGGCAGCGCGATATTGGAATCAAGCTGCAGGTGAATTTTTGAATTAAGCGAAACTTGCCAACTGGGCAGAGAGGGCAAAATGAGCGACCAGACCTATTATCATTCGTTTCTCAACCGTGACCGGCTGATCCACATTGTCGATGCCGATCCATCCACCTGCGAGGCGCTGAGCATTCTGTTCAGGCTCGAGGGTTTTCAGACAAGCTTTTCTCTCGATGCCAGCCATTTTCTGGCCAGCCTCGATCGCCGCCGCCCCGATGTGGTGGTGATCAATCTGCGGCTTGGCGAGGAAAGCGGCCTGGCCCTGCTGCGTCGTATCAAAGCCATGCGGACCGGCACGCCGGTGTTCATGCTGTCCGACACCCCCCAACTCGACGCGGCCGTAACCGCCATGAAGCTGGGTGCCTCCGACGTTATCAGCAAGCCCATCGATACCGAGCATTTCCTGGGCGTCGTGCGCGATGCCCTGCGCCGGGATGTGCATCTGGGCGCCATGCAAGGCGGCCGCCGCCCCGTCGAAGTGCGCGGCTTCTCCCAACTCACGCCCCGCGAACGCGAAGTGCTGCAATTGATTACCAACGGCCAATCCAACAAGGAAGCCGGCCGCGAACTGGGCATTTCCCCCCGCACCATCGAAGTGCACCGCGCCCGGGTGATGGAAAAACTCGGCGCTCGCAATACTGCGGACCTGATGCGGATCGTATTGACGAGCTAGGCCTTTAAGGGGGAGCGACTTCGCAGCTTGCGCTGTTCCCTCCATTCATCGTCATCACCCGGTTTACCCGGGTGATCCATCTCTCAGCGTGTGCGGGAGCGTGGATTGCCCGGACAAGCCGGGCGATGACGATGGAACTTGGCTTGGGAGAGCGCGGCAAAGTCCTAAAGAGAACCCTCGACGGGTCGTGAACCTACCCGCCCGTCGTCGGCAGCGTCAGATCGCCCGAGGTCAATTTCCGTGCCGTGATCGCTGCATCGGCCCGCTCGCGCGGCAGCTCGAGGCTGGTCCACACACTCACCAGCGCATGGCGCAACTCGAAGATCATCTCGTCGGTATGCAGCGGGGTCGGGGTAATGCGCAGCCGCTCGGTGCCTTTGGGCACGGTGGGGTAATTGATCGGCTGGATATAGATATTGTGCTTGTCGAGCAGCATGTCGCTGGCCGCCTTGCACTGGCGCGCATCGCCCACGATCAGCGGCACGATATGGGTTTCGGTTTCCATCACCGGCAGGCCCGCATCGGCCAGGATCGCCTTGGTCAGTCGGGCCTGGCGCTGGTGCAGCATGCGCTCCTGCCCATTGCCCTTGAGGTGTTCGATCGAAGCCCGCGCCGCCGCGCATAATGCCGGGGGCAGGGCCGTGGTGAAAATGAATTCAGGCGCATAGGACCGCACGGCATCAACGATGGCACGATTGGCCGCGATATAGCCACCCATCGTGCCAAAGCCCTTGGCCAGCGTGCCCTCGATGATATCGATGCGCTCCATCAGGCCGTCGCGCTCGGCAATGCCGCCGCCGCGCGGGCCATACATGCCCACGGCATGGACTTCATCGATATAGGTCAGCGCGCCGAATTCCTCGGCCAGGTCGCAGATGTCCTTGATCGGGGCGATATCGCCATCCATCGAATAGATCGATTCAAAGCAGATCAGCTTGGGCCGCTTGCGATCCACCTGCATCAGCAATTCGCGCAGATGCGCCACGTCATTGTGCCGGAAGATGACCTTCTGCATGCCCGATTGGCGCACGCCCTGGATCATCGAGGCATGGTTGAGCTGGTCGGAAAAGATCACGCAATCGGGCAGGAGCCGCGCAATGGTCGAGATCGCCGCTTCGTTAGACACAAAGCCCGAGGTGAATACCAGCGCCGCTTCCTTGCGATGCAGATCGGCCAGCGAGCGTTCCAGCTCGACCAGCGGGCGATTGGTGCCCGAAATATTGCGGGTGCCGCCGGCGCCAACGCCCAGCTTGCCGGCAGTCTCCTGCATGGCCGCGACCACCTTTTGGTGCTGGCCCATGCCCAGATAGTCATTGGAGCACCAGATGGTGATCTCGCGCGCATTGTCGGCGTCGTCGCGATAGATCGCTTTGGGGAAATGCCCGGCCACCCGTTCGAGATCGGCGAAAACGCGATAGCGTTTTTCCGCCCGCAGCGTATCCACTGCGTCTTCGAAGATACCGCGATAGTCCATTCGAACGTCCCTTTGTGCCCTGCCGCGGCCGATCCTTTGCCGGTCTGGCAGAATAGAAGAGTACCTAATCCTCGCGGCCAGCCATTGACATAGGTCAATTCGCCGCGCGGCTTTGCGGGGTCCGTCCGTGGGGGCGGTCGCGAGCAACATCAGACTCATTCTAAAGTGCAAAGGCTCTGCTGCCAATGCTTTGCATAGACTTTTGGCAAGCCGTCTTGCACGCCCCTCCGCCTCACGCTACCACTCCGGCGGAGGAGCCGTCATGACCCGATTTGCCCACTATCCCAGCCTGACCGGCATGCCGGTCGTCATCTCCGGCGGTGCCTCGGGCATCGGGGAAAGCCTGGTGCGCAATTTTGCCGCCCAGGGCGCCAGGGTCGGCTTCGTCGATATCGCGCTCGATGCCGGCGAAAAGCTTGCCGCCGAGCTGGTCGGGCAGGGCCAGGAAGTGCTGTTCACCCCCTGCGATGTCACCGAAACCGAAATCTACCAGGCCGCGATTGCCGGCTTTGCCGCCGCCCATGGCGATGCGCTGGCACTGGTCAACAACGCCGCCCATGACCAGCGCCACGATTGGACCGATGTCACCCCCGCCTATTGGGATGATCGCATGGCGGTCAATCTCAAGCATGCCTTCTTTGCCATTCAGGCCGTGGCGCCGGGCATGGTCCGCGCCGGGCGGGGCTCGATCATCAATACCGGCTCGATCAGCTGGATGATCATGTCCTCCCGCATCCCGATCTACGAAACCGCCAAGGCCGCTGCCCATGGGCTGACCCGCGCCATGGCGCGCGAATTGGGCGGCTCGGGCATTCGCGTCAATTCCCTGGTCCCCGGCTGGGTCATGACCGAGCGGCAATTGACCCATTGGCTCAATGCCGAGGGCGAGAAGCTGATCGATCAGAACCAGGTACTGGCCGGCCGCGTCTATCCCGACGACATTGCCCGCATGGCCCTGTTCCTTGCTGCCGATGACAGCGCCATGATTTCGGCCCAGCAATTCGTCGTCGATGGCGGCTGGGCCAATGCTTGAACCTCATTCTCGTTCATCACTTGTTCAGCATATTTGATTCATCACCTTCCTGCCGCATTCCATCCGCAAAACGGGCACTTAATCCTTCAGGGGGACAATCGATGAAATCCAAGATTCTCGTGGCTCTTGCCGCGACGCTGGCGCTGACCGCCTGCACCACCAATCCCTATACTGGTGAATCCCAGCTCTCCAATACGGCCGGCGGCGCGCTGATCGGCACGGGCGGCGGTGCCATTGCTGGTGCCCTAGTTGGCGCAGCCGTCGGTGGCGATCCGCGCGTTGGCGCCCTGATCGGCGCCGGCGTGGGTGGCCTCACCGGCGCTGCCATCGGCAGCTACATGGATCAGCAGGAGGCCGAATTGCGCGCCCAGCTGCAGGGGACCGGCGTTTCGGTGACCCGCGTTGGCCAGCAGATCATCCTCAACATGCCGTCCAACATCACTTTCGCCACCGACCAGTCCAATGTGCAGCCCCAGTTCAACCAGACCCTGGTCTCGGTGGCGCTGGTGCTCAAGAAGTTCGACAAGACCATTGTCGATGTCTATGGCCACACCGATAGCCAGGGCGATGACAATTACAATCTGTCGCTGTCCCAGCGCCGCGCCGTTTCGGTCGCCACGATCCTCGCCAATCAGGGCATCGACCAGCGCCGCTTCTTCATCGAAGGCAAGGGCGAATCAAGCCCGATCGCGTCCAACGCCACCGAACAGGGTCGCGCTCAGAACCGTCGCGTCGAAATCCAGATCTCGCCCATCAACGGCTGATCGGACCTCTATCCAGAATGAAAAGCGCGGCCTTGGTGCCGCGCTTTTTTATTGCGCCGGCGCCACCGGCTCCACCACCGGAGCCGACGTTGGTGTCGCCGGCTGCACATCACTGCCCGGCGCGCCGTTGAACATTTGCAGCACCAGCAGCACCGCAATCACGATCGCCAGCCCCACCACGCCGTAAAGCCACCAATTGGTCGGCCCGGTCGCGCCCACGGTCTCGTCATGCTCGCCCGCCACCTTGATCGGCGTGCCATCCGGCAAGTCGACACGCGCGCCATTCTCGTCGATCAGATTGTCCACATTGGCGACAGTGGGCGTCGGAGTCTTGGGTGCATCGGCCATGTTCGTCTCCCTCGGTTCTGCCGATTCAATGCCCGTTGCAGGCAGCGGTTCCAAGGCCGCGCCCACACCGGGCTTTTCGATCACGCTTTTTCTATCGCGGAACCCAAGGGGAAAAATTCGCGTTGCCCTAGCATCCAACGAAGAGGAGTTCGAAATGGCTCACGACGATATTCGCAACCGCGACCCCGACGTCAAGGAAACCCACGATCTGATCGCCTCCGACAAGGTCGAGGGTACCAAGGTCTACGATCCCCGTGGCGAGCACATTGGCTCCATCGAACGCATCCTGGTGGAAAAGCGCAGCGGCAAGGTATCCTACGCCGTCCTCAGCTTCGGCGGCTTCCTCGGCATGGGCCACGACCATTACCCACTCCCCTGGAGCAAGCTGAACTATGACGAAAGCCTGGGCGGCTACCGGGTCGACGTCACCAAGGACCAGCTCGAAGGCGCCCCCAAATACGATACCGACGACGAAGACTACTGGACCGCCGAAAACGGCCGCCGCGTCTACGACTATTACGGCGTCGCCCCATACTGGATCTAACCCCGGCAGCACGAGCCATGCACAGCCGGCGTCCTTCAAGGGCGCCGGTTTTCTGCGTCACTGCAGCGGCAGATCGATATCAGGAAAATCCGAATGGTGCTGCCGGACAGGATTGAACTGTCGGCCTCTCCCTTACCAAGGGAGTGCTCTACCACTGAGCTACGGCAGCATCTGCGCGGCGGGCTTGGCCCGGGTCCGGCGACGGGCGCTCTAGTGCCATAGGCCAAACCTCGACGCAAGGCCAAAAAGCGCATATCAACCTGCAAGTGCCAACCTGAGATCAAGGGGCCAAAGCCGCGGGCCGGCTTTTCGCCACAAACCTTGCGACAATACGGACTAATGCCGGACCGATGAGCAAATCCGAACAGGCGGCGCAGCGCGAGCAAAGACTGGCCGCCAAGCTGCGCGAAAATCTCAAACGCCGCAAAGGCCAGCTCAAGGCCCGTGCCGATGCCGATACGCGCTCACCCGGGATCGATCCGGCCGTCCAAGGGCAAACGGGCAATAAACCGTAAACCATTTTCGGGCTGAATTGACCCTCACGCCACAGGGTCGAAATCGCCACCATGTTTTCGACAAATCCGGCAGACATTTAAGATCATGGGGCGAAGGTGCTGATTCCAGCACGATCTCCCGCGTTCCGGGCCTGAGCCACATCGCCCGCCTTGTTGGCGGGGCACGATTCGGCTATTGAGGCCAGCTTTCACCCCAGGGGCGTTTCCGCCCCGCTTGAGGATATCCAGGATGGATCGCATTCGTTTGGTCGGCGGCAATGAACTGCACGGGGAAATCGTCATCTCCGGCGCCAAGAATGCCGCGCTGCCGCTGATGATCGCCTCGCTTTTGACCGATGAGCCGCTGGTGCTGCAAAATGTGCCGCGCCTCGCCGATGTCAAACAGCTCGAGCGCATCCTTGAAAACCACGGCGTCGATATTGCCGTGCATGGCCGCCGCCGCGGCGAGGATGAGGGCGTGGGCCAGCGCATGACCTTCCATGCCGCCGATATCGTCGACACCACCGCGCCCTATGACCTGGTCTCCAAGATGCGCGCCAGCTTCTGGGTCATCGGCCCGCTGCTGGCTCGCGAACACAATGCCCGTGTTTCCCTGCCCGGCGGCTGCGCCATCGGCACGCGGCCGGTTGATCTCTTCCTCTTCGGCCTCAAGGAGCTGGGCGCGGAAATCGACATCGATGAAGGCTATGTCGTGGTCAAGGCGCCCAAGGGCGGCCTCAAGGGCGCCCACATCGTCTTCCCCAAGGTGTCGGTCGGCGCTACCCACACTATCATGATGGCGGCGACGCTCGCCAAGGGCACGACCATTATCGAGAATGCCGCCCAGGAACCTGAAATCACCAATGTCGCCGAATGTCTCGTCGCCATGGGCGCCAAAATCTCGGGCATCGGCACGCGCACGCTGACCATTGAAGGCGTCGACAAGCTGCATGGCGCCACCGTAGACGTTATTCCCGACCGCATCGAAACCGGCACCTTCGCCATGGCCACCGCCATGACCGGCGGCAATGTGCTGCTCAAGGGCGCCCGCGCCGAGCATCTGGAAGCCGCCCTCGACATTTTGGGCCGGACCGGCACGGTGATCACCCCCGAGGCCGATGGCCTGCGCGTCTATCGCAATGGCAATGGCATCCAGCCGGTCGATATCGAAACCGATCCCTTCCCCGGTTTCCCCACGGACCTGCAGGCCCAGTTCATGGCGCTGATGACCATGAGCTCAGGCACCAGCCAGATCCGCGAAACCATTTTCGAAAATCGCTACATGCATGTGGCCGAACTGGCCCGCTTCGGCGCCGATATCACCGTTGATGGCCAGGTCGCCACGGTCACCGGCAAGTCCCAGCTCAAGGGCGCCCAGGTGATGGCAACCGATTTGCGCGCCTCGGTCTCACTGGTCATTGCCGGCCTCGCCGCCAAGGGTGAAACCGTGGTCAATCGGATCTATCACCTCGACCGCGGCTTCGAGCGGCTTGAAGACAAGCTGAGCCGTTGCGGCGCCGAAATCGAACGCCTCGCCGGCTAGCGCCATGAGCAGGCCGCACGGGTTATTCGCCTGGCATGACCTGCTGACTACGGATGTGGAGAAGGCCAAGGCCTTCTTCACCGCGACGCTGGACTGGACCTACGAGAATTACGATCTGGCCGGCGAACCCTATTTCGTCATCCGCTCGGGCGATGAAATGGTCGGCGGTCTTGGTACCTTGAACCAAGGCTATCTGGCTGGCCCACAATCCTATTGGCTGGGCTTTGTCGAAGTGAACGATATCGACCGCCGGTTCGCCATTGCCGTGGAGCACGGGGCCAGCGTAATTCGCGGTCCCCATGACGTGCCCGGCATCGGACGCCTTTGCGTACTGAGCGATCCCACCGGCGCCATTATCGGCTGGATGCAGGGGCTCTAATCCAGCGTCTGCCGATAGCGCATCATCGCCACCACCGAGATCACGCCGACGATCACCGCCAGCGCGAAAAACTCGCTGCCCAGATCCCAGCTATCGGCCCCTTTCAGCATCACCATACGCACCAGCCGCATGAAGTGTGTCGCCGGCACGGCGACACCGATGCTTTGTGCCCAGCCCGGCATGCCGGCAAAGGGAAACATGAAGCCACTCAGCAGGATCGAGGGCAGGATGGTGAAAAGGCTCAGTTGCATGGCCTGCATCTGATTGCGCGCCAGCGTCGAGATCAGAAAGCCCAGCGCCAGATTGCCAAGGATGAACAGATTGAAGCCGATGAAGAAGGCCATGAACGTGCCCTCGAACGGTACGCCGAACAGCGCAAACGCGGCCACGAGGAACACCGCGGTCTGCACATAGCCCACCAGCACATAGGGCAGGATTTTGCCCAGCATCACTTCGAATGGCCGCACCGGCGTCGAGATCAGCATTTCCATCGTGCCGCGCTCGCGCTCTTTGACGATCGCCACCGCAGTGATCATCACCATGGTCATTGAGAGGATGATGGCGAGCAGCCCCGGCACGATATTGGTCGAGGTCTTGCCCTCGGGGTTATAGGCGCGGTGTACGATGACGCCGAACGGGGCAGGGGCCCCCGCCGCCTGGGCCAGCGGCCCGGTCAGCGTCTGGCTCATCGCGCCCGCAATGATCCCGCTCAGCGCCGCCGTCGCGCCGCCCACCGCCGACGGGTCCGCCGCATCGGCAGCCACCAGAATATCGGGCCGCCGCCGACGGATCACATCGCGCTCGAAATGAGCGGGAATGACCACGACGAAATTGGCGCTGCCGCGCCGTAGCGCGTCTTCGCCTTCGCTGGGACCATGCACCACGCCTTCAAAATCGAAATAACCCGACGTCTGCATCCCCGCCAGCACCGCGCGCACCAAGGGACCGTCATCATTGACTTCGACCAGCGTCGGCAGATGGCGCGGATCGGTATTGATGGCAAAGCCGAACAGCAGCAATTGAATGATGGGCAGGCCGATCATCATGGCAAAGGTGACGCGGTCGCGCCGCATCTGGATGAATTCCTTGAGCAGCACCGCGCCAAAGCGCGACAGCGAGAAAAACCGGTTCATGCCGCATCCCGCGCGAAATTATCGCGCGCCCCCGTCATGAGGTAAATGAACGCTTCCTCAAGCCCCGCCGCCTGCAGGCTCCAGCGATAGCGACCCTTGGCCTCGTGTTGCCGCACCGTGTTTTCCAGCGCTGCCGCATCAGTGCCCGAGACATGCAGGGTCGAACCGAACCGCGCAATCTGCAGCACGCCAGGCTGCCCGGTAAGCTCGGCCTCCAGCGCGGCGAGGTCCGGCCCCTCCGCGCGCCAGGTGGTCAGCCCCACCATTTTGGGAATGTCGGCGGCCGGCCCGTCGATCAGCTTCTTGCCATAGGCGATATAGGTGATGAAATCGCACTGCACCGCCTCGTCCATGTAATGGGTCGAGACCAATACGGTGACGCCGGCCTTGCTCAGCCGGCGGATTTCATCCCAGAAATCGCGTCGCGCCTTGGGATCGACGCCTGCCGTGGGCTCGTCCAGCAGCAGCAATTGCGGGTCGTGGATCAGGCAGGCCGCCAGCGCCAGTCGCTGTTTCCAGCCACCCGACAGGGTACCCGCCAATTGTCCTGAGCGATCGGCCAGCCCCAGATCGGCCAGCGCGGCGCTCACCCGCTGGTCCCGATTGGCAATGCCATACATCCGCGCCACGAAATCGAGATTTTCGCGAATGGTCAGGTCTTCATAGAGGCTGAATTTCTGCGTCATATAGCCGACCTGCGTCTTGATCGCGGCGGCCTGCTTGCGCACATCAAATCCCAGGCACGTGCCTTGCCCCGCATCGGCCAGCAGCAACCCGCACAGCATACGGATCGTCGTGGTTTTCCCCGATCCATTCGGCCCCAGAAAGCCATAAATGGCGCCGCGCGGCACCCGGATGTCGAAATGGTCGACCACCAGCTTGTCGCCAAAGCTCTTGGTGAGCCCGGTCACGTCGATGACGTTTTCCTCGGTCACCGCGTCACCGTCACCGGCTGGCCCGGCCGTAAACCGCCGGGTGCTTCCAACTCGGCTTCCACCAGATAGACCAGCCGCCCGCGCTCCTCCTTCGAATAGATCACCGGCGGGGTGGTCTGCGGCTCGCTGGCGAAATAGGTGATCCGGGCTGACATGGCCGTGCAGCCATCGCATCCCACCTGCACCATGCCGCCCACCGCCAGCGCCGACCGGTCAGCCTCCGGCACGAAGAACCGGGCCTTGAGCGCCCCTGCTGGCAGGATCGAAACCACCGGCGTTCCCGCCGTCGCAATCTCGCCGGCGGAATAGAACAACCGATCCACAATGCCCGCCACCGGCGCCATGGTCTGGCGATCCCTCAGGTCAAGCTGCGCGCGATTGGCATCGGCGGCTGCAGCCTCCAACTCGGCCTCCGCCGCCACCTGTTGCGCATTGCGCGCCGGCAATTCGGCCACGCCCACTTGCGCCGTGAATTGGGCCACCTGCGCCTGCGCCGAGGCCAGCGCCGCCCGATCCTGCTCGACCCGCGCTTGCGTTGTCGTACCTGCCGCCAGCAACTTCTCGCTGCGCGCCAGGTTCGATTGCGCCAGCGCCAGATCCGAGCGCGCCTTGGCCAGCGAGGCACGGATCACGTCAATTTCCAGCGCCCGGCTGCCGGTCGTCAGATTATCCAGATTAGCCTCTGCCGATTGCCGGCGCGCCAGCGCTGCCGTCAGCAGCGCCTGCTGCTGCGCATCGTCCTGGGTGAACAGCATGTCACCCATGGCAACCGGCTGGCCCTCCGCCACCGCCATATCGGCAATGCGCCCGGCACCCACCGGCGCCACATAGACATAGTCAGCCTCCAGATATCCCGGATAGCCACCCGCATCACCCGCCCCACCGGGTAGCAAGGCCATCAACGCTGCGAAAATACCCCCGAGGAAATCGCTCATGGCCGCGCCTCCGCCGGTTGCGTGCTGATGCCGTGAAACAGGATATCGAGATGGTTGGCGACGAACCGGTCAAGCGCCAGGTCCCCGCCTTCCGGCATGATGCCGAACAATTCGCCCAGCGCCACATGGGCCAGCAGCGGTCCGATGATCGAGCGCACCGTCAGTTCGGGATCGACCTTGCGCAGTGTGCCACTGTCCACCCCGCGCCGGATCAACCGGACCAGTGCCGGCATCACCTTGTCGAGCACTTCGTTGCGATAGAACGTGGCGATGAAGGGAAAGCTCAGCACTTCCCGAAGGATCAGCTTGGGTACGGCGATCGCCTCGGGCCGCGCCAATTGCTGGATCAGTACAGTCAGCAGCATGGTGATGGGCACGCGCGGATCGCCCTCATAGGTCTCGAGATCCGGCAGCGCCCGCAGCGCAATCGGCGCCACCGCCCGCCGCACTATCCCCTCGATCAGCGCTTCCTTGGATGGAAAATACAGATAGACCGTGCCCTTGGACACGCCCGCCCGCCGCGCCACCTCATCCACCTTGGCCGCCGCATAGCCCTTCTCCACAAACACCGCCAGCGCCGCATCCAGCACCTCATCCGGCCGCGCCTCAGCCCGCCGGCGGAATTTCTTCGGTGTCTCGGTCATGGGTGGGCTCCAATGCGTTGCCGTACAAAATAACTGACTGGTCAGTTATTTGCAAGAGCGGTGTTCTTGGTGAGCGGGGAGGGCGGGAGGGAGGCAGAGGCGGGAGGCGGGGTGCTGCGGCCGAGGCAAACGGATAGCTAGGCAAGGCGCCTTTTTTTCCCCGCCCGCATTGCCCCCATGCCGGCAAACTTGTAGATCGGGTATTGCGTGACCAGATAGGGTCGTCTCGACACACAAAAGGCCGCCAATACCATGACCGATCTCAAGCTTCTGGCGCTTGATACCGAAGATCTCGATGTGCTGTCCGCCCATGTGCAGGATGCCGTGGTGCGGGTGGCAGATATGGGCTATGCCCGCGGCGACCGGCGCTTTGCCCTGCTGATGAACCGCTATGATTGGGAAAGCGACAAGCCGCGTGGCAAGGGCGTGCGCAAGCGCGCCGCGCTGCATTTCGATGCCGTCCAATCGGTGGTAACCGCCGGGTTCGATCCCAACGCCCATGATGGCGTGCTGAACCTGCTCGCCATCACCTTCATCCCCATCGATGGTCCGGCCGGCATGGTCGAGCTCAGCTTTGCCGGCGGCGGCACCGTCCGGCTCGGCGTCGAATGCCTTGAAGCCCGCCTCTCCGATCTGGGCGCCGCCTGGGCCGCCACCGCCAAGCCCGCCCACACGCTCGACTGACCAATCCTTAGACCGACAGGAATCTCATGCCGATCCGCCTCGACAGCGCCAGCCCCGATTTCGAGCAAGCCTTTGTCGCTCTGCTCGGCGGCAAGCGTGAAAGCAGCCAGGAAGTGGGCGACATCGTCGCATCCATCATCGCCGACGTGCGCGCGCGCGGCGACGTTGCCGTGGCGGAACTGACCAATAAATTCGACCATGCCGGCGTCACCCCGGACACACTCAAATTCAGCCAGGACGAGATCGACGCCGCCACCGCCCGCGTCACCCCTGACGTCATGAGCGCGCTGCAATTCGCCCATGACCGCATCCGGGCCCACCACGAAAAGCAGCGGCCCGAAGATCACATTTATACCGATGATCTGGGCGTCACCCTGGGCACCCGCTGGACGGCGATCGACGCCGTCGGCATCTATGTGCCGGGGGGGCTGGCCTCCTATCCCTCCTCGGTGCTGATGAATGCGGTGCCCGCCAAGGTTGCCGGCGTCGAGCGCATCGCCATGGTCGTGCCCACGCCCAATGGCCAGCTCGCTTCGGCCATTCTCGCCGCCGCCAGGATTGCCGGCGTCACCGAAATCTACCGGATCGGCGGCGCCCAGGCTATCGCGGCCCTTGCCTATGGCACCGCTGCCATCCCCCGCGTCGACAAGGTCGTCGGCCCCGGCAATGCCTTTGTCGCCACCGCCAAGCGCCAGGTCTTCGGCCAGGTCGGCATCGACATGATCGCCGGCCCCTCCGAAGTCCTGGTCATCGCCGATGGCTCGGCCAACCCCGCCTGGGTTGCCGCTGATCTGATCGCCCAGGCCGAACACGGGGCAGGGGCCCAGTCCATTCTCGTCACCACCGAAAAAGGCCTGGCCGACGCGGTCGACGCCGAGGTCGATCGCCAGCTCTCCCTCCTGCCCAAGCAGACCATTGCCCGCCAGGGCTGGGACGAATTCGGCGCCATTATCACCGTCGGCTCGCTCGATGAAGCGGCGGACCTGGCCAATCGCATCGCCTCCGAACACGTCGAACTGGCGCTCGATGATCCCGAAATGATTCTCCCCGCCATCCGCCATGCCGGCGCGATCTTCCTTGGCCACCACACGCCCGAAGCCATTGGCGATTATGTCGGCGGCTCCAACCACGTGCTGCCCACCGCCCGCTCGGCGCGATTCGCTTCAGGCCTTGGCGTGCTCGACTTCATGAAGCGCACCTCGATCCTGCGCTGCGATCCCAGCTCGCTTGCCGCCTTGCGCGAGGCCGCCGTCACCATTGCCGAAGTGGAAGCCCTTGATGGCCATGGACGGTCCATTTCCATCCGGCTCAATCATTGAGCATTACGATGGGAACAGCGGGCGAAATCGCAACGACCGATCGCCTGGTGACCGTCACGCTCGACCCCAACACCATCACCTCGATCAATCCCGACGAGGTGCATGAATGGCGCATCGCCATTTATGACCTGCTCGAAAACAACAGCTTCCGGCCCGCCCGCGTTGCCGCCAAGGGGCCGTTCGCGCTGCATATGTCGATTATCGGCAATTTCATCGTGCTCGATGTGCGCCACCCCGAAACCTTCCAGCCCATCGCCGCCCATTACCTCTCGCTTACCCCGTTCCGCCGGCTGATCCGCGACTATTTCCGCATCCGCGACGCCTATTACGAGGCCATCCGGTCCGCCCAGCCCTTCCAGATCGAAACCGTCGATATGGCTCGGCGGGGCCTCCATAATGACGCCGCCGAGCTGCTGCGCACCCGCCTCACCAACAAGATCATCATCGATCTCAATACCGCCCGGCGCCTCTTCACCCTCATCTGCGCCGTCCAGCCCTATGCCAGCCGGATCGACGAGAGCAAAAGCGAATTGCCCAGCGTGCTGTTTGTCTGCTCGATGAATTCGGTGCGCTCGCCCATTGCGGCGGCCCTCGCGCGCCAGGCGTTTCCTGGCCGTATCATTGCCCGCTCGGTGGGCGTCAACGGCGGCAAGGCCGATCAGTTCGTCCATGAGGTCATGGAAGAGATCGGCATTGATATGAGCGTGCACACGCCCCATATCCTGGATGAACTGGTTGCCAACCGTTTCGATCTCGTCATCACCCTTTCCGACGATGCTCCCGAAGCCGTGGCCCGCAAGGGTCTCGAGGCCGGTGCGGTTGAGCAATGGCAGGTGGCCGATCCTTCGCTTGTGGAGGGCAGCCGCGAGCTGATTTTGCAGGCCTATCGCGATCTGCGCGATAGCCTGCGCAAGCGCGTGCGCACGCGCTTGGAACCATTGGTTTCAGGAGCGCTTCCAGCAAAAGTAGACACCACTTTTGCGGTTCGGAAGGGCGACCAGAACTGACTTGCGCGGACGTGGCGCAAGTGGTTCACAAATCCTTTGAATTCCTATAGGTTGCGCGCAATTTCCGGCCCCCGGGCGGCAAATCGATGCCCCGTGGGTCCTTTCAGGAGACAGTATGGCGAAGGAAGAAGTGCTCGAATTTCCGGGCGTGGTAACTGAATTGCTTCCCAACGCGACCTTCCGGGTCAAGTTGGAAAACGAGCATGAAATCATTGCTCACACCGCTGGCCGCATGCGCAAGAATCGCATCCGTGTGCTGGCTGGCGACAAGGTCCTGTGCGAAATGACGCCCTATGACCTGACCAAGGGTCGCATCACCTACCGCTTTAAGTAAGGCACCGCGCCGATGGCCAGCCGTCCGGAACTCATCCTGGCTTCCGCCTCGCCGCGGCGTCTTGCCTTGCTCAACCAGATTGGCATCGAGCCCGAGCATCTGGTGCCCGCCCACGTCGATGAAACCCCCGAAAAGGGTGAATTGCCGCGCAAGCTGGCCCAGCGCTTGGCCGATCTGAAGGCTTTGACCGCTCAACACAAGGCGCGCTCCGCCGGCTATGGCGCCGGGGCCCTCGTGTTGGCCGCCGATACGGTGGTTGCCGTTGGCCGCCGCATCCTGCCCAAGGCCGAGACTATGGAAGAGGCATCCCAATGCCTTGCGCTGCTCTCGGGCCGCGCCCATCGCGTCTATACCGCGCTGACCGTTCTGACGCCCTCGGGCGCCAAGCGCCAGCGCCTGGTCGAAACCCGCATCCGCTTCAAGCGCCTCTCCACCCGCGAGATGGAAGCCTATCTGGCCTCAGCAGAATGGCGCGACAAAGCCGGCGGCTACGCCATCCAGGGCATTGCCGGGGCCTTCGTCGTCAAGCTTGTTGGCTCCTATACCGGCGTCGTCGGCCTGCCCCTGGCAGAAACCGCCTCGGTCCTCGCCGGGGAGGGCTATCCGGTTCATTTCAACTGGCTCAACCAATCCGCGCTGTCCGGCGTCTGATGGCTAAGGTCCCCGTCAAAACCTGCCCCATTTGCGGCAAGCCTGCGGTCGAAAAATACCGCCCCTTCTGCTCCGCCCGCTGCGCCGATGTCGATCTCAATCGCTGGTTCACCGGCAGCTACGTCATCCCCGCCCGCGATGACGAGCCGGTCAATGACACCTCCATCCCCGGCGCCGACGAAGACGACAATATTTAGTCATCGCGGGACTATGCCGAGTAGACCTCATGGTGAGCCTGTCGAACCACGAGGTCGTGCCGCTATTCCTGCACCATTCCCAAACTCCTTTTCCACACCCCCTTTTCCCGCTTGCGCGCCAAAAACCCTTCCCCTATAAGGCCCATGGCTTGACGCCGGGCGGTCCTTCCGCCCCGTTGCCCGGGTAGCTCAGTTGGTAGAGCAGCGGATTGAAAATCCGCGTGTCACTGGTTCGATTCCGGTCCCGGGCACCACAAGCCTTTCCTCCTCATTTGTTTCCAACGGCTTAGTGGCTCCTTTTGTCCCACCGTCGTAGTGGGGTTCAAAAAGTGGGACTTTTTGCCTCGCGGCACGACGTTTCGACAGTGCTTGTTCGGCCAGGAGCGGTTGGTGTACGGCTTTGGTATACCGATCTACCTCCTTGAGTGTCCTGTGGCCGGTTACAGCCATGATTTGGTGCCCGGTGGCGCCGGTTTCGGCTAGTTGCCTTGATGCGGCTTTGCGCAGCCCGTGGGCGCTGCAGTGCCGCAGCTCGGCCTCGTTGCATCTCTCTCTGAACCAATTGCCGAAGCCATTTGCAGTGAACGGCTTGCCAAATTCGGTAACGAGGAAAGCCTCCGCGCCGATAGGGGAGGCGTCGATAATTGCCTGTAGCTCCGGCTCTATTGGTATCTGCAGGGTGACTGCCTTTTTCTTAATGCCCCGGTTCTTTTGCTGAGTGAAAACCAACTTCCCGGCCTGGACGTGTTGTGGGCCGAATAGGACAACGTCGCTCCGGCGCTGAGCCAAGTGAATCAACATTGCCATTGCGAGGCGCGCCTTAGTTCCAACGGGGTGGTGGTCCTCAAACTTGGCAATCTCTTCGTCCGTCCAGGAATGGTGCCCGTCGCCTTTTGCTTCAATGTAAGGAACGTCTTTGGCTGGGTTGGTCGTTACGAGCTCAACACCTGGCAACACTGCCCATGCATAGACCGCGCGCAGGGCCTTTACGCGGCCGTTAGCTGCTTCTGGCTGCTTGGCCTTGAGGTCACGCATTCTGCGCACATGCTTGGTCTCAAGAAGCTTGTATGGCTTGTTGCCATCTGCTGCGGCGATATGGCCAAGGATAAGCCGTCGCACATACTGGGTGCGGATGTTCAGGCCTTGGAATTCCGCCGACTCGAAATAGCGATCGATGAGCCACGACAATGTGTCGGCGCCCGACTTTGGCGTCGGCGATCTTTTAGCGGTCGTGGTTTCACCAGAAGCGGCCCTGCGATATTCCAGCAAGAAAGCATCGGTGCCAGGTGGTTCAACGAGACGAATCTTCGCGTTCCCTGGCTTGCGGAAGTAAACTCGCACGTTACCGTGTCGGTCGGTGTCTTCGATGGTGTGCCTTAGGGATATTTCTCCGCTGCCGTCACGCAGCCGAAACTTAGCCATATGAGGCGTCCCACGGGTTGCACGTGTCCTTTGTCGGCAGAGAGTCGAAACAGGTGTCCAAGGCGACGCGATCCCAAATTGTCCTGCTGTTTATTAGTTTCGGTCTGGGGGCGCGGCCGTCCTTCACCATCTCATCGAACAACGAGGCGGAGACTCCGAAATAAGCTGACGCTTCAGTGCGGCTCAGCCCCCGTGGCAAGGTGCCGTAGGGGAGCAAACGTGGCGCCGCGAGGTTATCATTGGCTGCGCGCATTCTGACTCCTGTCGGAAATTGTCGGGTGAATAGTGGGCGCGCGTTCGCAAAATCAGCGCAAGAGATTTTTGTGGCCCCCGATGGCACCCGGCAGCTTGCAAGTTCTTTGCGAACGTGCGCCGGCCTGTTTCTCGGGCCATGCCTTTGCTTGTAGGTGTGCGGTCAGTCTGTGACCTGCGGCCGTGATAGTCGCGACTGGTAAGGTGAGGGCGTTTTTGGTGAGGGGAATAGAATTAAGCATGGTGGCGGCTCCTCGTTGCGACCGGCATATGAGTCGTGATACTAAAAGTATCGTTGTAAGGAGCTAGAATGTCAATACTAAAAGTATCAATTCGCCAGGTGAAGGCTGCCCGTGCGCTCTTGGGATGGTCACAATCGACGCTGGCGATGAAGTGCGGCGTATCTGAGCCGACTATCAAGCGGCTGGAGGCGGATGACGGAGAAGGCGAAACGGGCGGCAAGGAATTGGGCGGACGGGCAGAAACCATTACCGCTATCCGCAATGCGCTCGAGGGCGCTGGCATCCAGTTCATAAACAAAGATGATACGGCCGACGGACCAGGAGTGGCCCTGAAGCAAAAATGAGGCTCCCGACCGCTAAGGCCGGGAGCGGTCTACTTAAGGGAGTATTCTGCCTCTGGGATAAACGATCACAAACACCGTCTGTGAGACCTTGTTTCCCAGGCGATCCTCGTTCGCAGAGGTCAAAGAGAGTTCGGCTATCCGAAATTTTATCGTCTTGGGGTTCGGTCGTAGCGTATCGGGCCTCGATCGTCGTTTTTTCAAAGCAGCCATTTTTGTCTTCCTGATCGCCGCGGTATTGCGACGGCAGGCTGCTAGCAATTCCCACTCGTGCCAGGAACAGTTATTTAGTCGACGTCAAAGCATAATGCGAGGCTCGCATTTTTATTCTTCTGGAAGGAAAATAAATGCGATTTAATGCGGACTTATGCCCGAAGTTATACTTTTTAGTTCTTGCAAAACTGTGGCATTGGGGATTTTCTGCGGCGGTTCATGGCCCATTCGGAATTCGACCAAAGAGATGACGCTCGACCCTATTTACACTCTTGCAGAAGCGGCTGAGCGATTTCGAATGACAAAGAATGCGGTGGCTCGCCTAGCGCGGCGCACTGGCCGCTGTTCGCAAGTCGGTCGTCATTTGCTGTTTAGTGAAGCTGACCTAGCAGCGATATGGGAGTCGATGCGCGTCGCTCCGACAAAGGCACAGGAGACCGTCTTAGGTCGCGCAGAGGCGGAGATGCGTAAGCGTGCGGCCAGCTTCCTGGGAGGCGGGAAAAGGCAGTGAGGAGGAATAGAGTGAAGACCATCGCTGCTATGACGCTGTCCGTCATTATGCTTGCCGGTTGTATCGGCCCAAATTCCAACCTTGGCATTGCAGACGTGGGGTCAATGCCCGCGCCGATCGTGCGCCAGGCTTGGGCGGTGCAGGTCACAGAAACTCCGCCCAAAGGCGCCACGATGCTGGGTCCAATCGATGGTACTTCCTGTAAGAATAAGGCTTGGGATCCGTTGCCAACGGAGGCCAAGGCGCTCGAGCAATTGCAGATCAAGGCCGTCGCGTTGGGGGCTGCCGGGCTGTCTGGTGTGCAGTACGCCAAAGGCGAGTTCTCGATGGCGACGAACTGCTGGGCGAGCATTACAGCGTCGGCAATGGCCTACATGTGAGCGGTATGCAGTTACCTCCCGTTGATCAATACAGAGAGCCTTTCATCGTCCCGCTTGGGCACCTCACAATGTGGGCCGCAAACGCTGAGGACGCATTAATTGAGCTTTGCGGCGCGGTCACGAATGCTAGCGCTCAGGACTCGCTGACGATTGAGCAAGTGGCGGCCAACCTTCGCAATTGGCCATTCGCGCGAGGTTTCGCTTCCGAGCTTTTCGCCGGCATCGCTGATCCGATACGGCGGGCGCGGGCAATTGAAGTCCTAGACAAATACGAACTTTTAAGAGAGCGGCGTCACAGATCGATACACGACGCAATTGACGTCGGTGTCTTTGAAGTGGTGGGCGGCGGCTACCTCGTGCAGGCGCTGCAAATCGGGTTCGTTGGCACAAGACAAAAAACCAGGCAGGTCCTCTCCGAGATAACACCGGAGGTGCTCGCTAATCTCGCGTCCGAGCTCTATGAGCTATACAAGGATATGGACGCCCTAATTTATGAGCTGCGTGCCTGACCGATGCTGGGATGACCCAGAGCGTCAGCGCGTCCAGCTTCAGGTTTATGACGCACCTGAAGCTGGAAGTTTATTAGAGAAGGGACCTGAAATGGCATTCCCGCGTATCCCTGTAAGCCAGCGAAGATGTCACGCTACCTTGTACCAACCAGAAGCGTAAAAGGACCCGACAACCGTTGCTGAAGCCCCTGAATCGTATCTGAACAGTGATGCAAGGCTAGATCCGGCGCCCGTCGAGGCGGTAAGGGCGGAGCCCACTTGAGCACCCGAACCGGGATAGTTGAATGCTCCCACAGAGGACACCGCTTGCGGAAGGGTGAACTGGATAAACCCAGTAGCCGCCCCAACCGTTGTGATCGTTCCGACGATGCTCCAATGGATCGTGTTACCAATCCTTTGGTAGGTACCAGCAGCAACAGTGGATCCGAAAGCACCTCCTCCCGACGAGGATAGAACTGGCGTCCATGAAAAATAGATGCAATCCGCACTGCTATTAGTCAGCGCAGAGACATTCCAGTTCCCTGACAGACCCGTTGCCGTGGAGTTGGCGATGTTGAATTTATCGCCTCCCTCGATCTGAACGCCATATGCACCGTAGCCTTCACCTAGCACATCGCCTGCGGTGCCGAATGAGCTTCCGGTGATAGATACGTTCGCGGACCCTGGCGCCATGTAGAGCGCAGAATAATGACCAGTGGATGTTGCCATGGAGCGGCTCGAAACCGTCTGGCTTGGGCTAACAGTGTACGTACCCAGCAATCCAGTCCCCGTGCCAAGCGCTGTGATGGTTGTCCCCACCGTCACGCCCGTTCCAGTGATAACATCACCTACCGCCAGCGTTCCTCCGGGGTTTCCCGACCGAGCGGTGACGGTCAGCGTAGTGCCAGCTATAGACCCGGTGAAGCCGCAGGGTTCGTTGACCTGCGTGACCGTTACCCTATCGATTTTTGACAGATGAACCGGCGCCGAGATGTCTATGGCGTTCTTCTTGGTTTCGCGGATTGCCAATCCCGCCAGATCGACGCGAGTAAAATACCCTGCGCCGGCCGTCCTGACGGCGCTCCCCTTCTTTCCGGTCATCTCAGTGTCTGAGATATCAACGTTTCCGATTGCTGACCCGGAATGAAGGGCCACAAGCAGAATGCTCTCGTTCATCTCGTCGAGCCAGTTTCCTTGGATGTGAACATCCCCAAGCGTCTGGCCGTCTTGGTCTAGGTACGAGATAAGAAACCTGTCGAACAAATAAACGAAGCTGGTGCGAACAGATATGGTGTTCCAGGATCCTGTTGCTTGGAAGATGAAATCTCGATCAGCCACTGCTGATCCACCACCCGCGAATGCTTGATTATATACATTCGACCCGGTGACAAAAAATCCCCCCCCAGAAACCAACTTAAACAGCGGCGCACCGATATTCGGAACCCTGCCGGTCAGGTTATCGAAGCAAACAATATTCGATCCTCCGTTGGCCGTTATCCGACCAAGTGTCGCCAGAGTTGCGACACCAGCCCCAACGGCGCAATCGTTGAAGAAAATCTCATTGTTGTTCTCAAAGGTTATCAGTGACTGAATTGGGTTGCTGTTGCCCATAAAGCCAATTCCGTCGCACCCGCCGCCGGCGATAGCAGCAGATGAAGCGCTGCCCCATTGCAACATCGTGGCTGCGGTGCCTTTGAGAACTGCGTGACCAGATGCACCCTCCGACTTAAAGCGCACTTCATGCGCCGTTATGGCGTTCAGATCACCGACGCGCCCAATCCCCACCGGTACCATAATCGTGGTTTGACCGGCCAAATTGCCAATGGCAATCGCGGCATTGACCACGGCGGTGTTGTCCGTGGCGTCATCTGCTTTGTAGCCCAGCCAGCCGAGGCTGATCTTCTTGTTTGTCAAACCCTTCCAGTCGGCGCCAACGCGCACCCACGCCCCTGCCGATGAAGCAGTATCGTTGGCTTTGACATAAACACCCTCTAACGGGTCTGCGGCTACTTCAGCACTATAGTCCCCGCTCTTGAACTGGAACTGCCCTTCCCGACCCGCTTCGGTCAGATATACATTACCAAAGGCCGACGTATTGAGCGCCTTGAGCCCCGTTCGCGCGGTCGCAAACTCATTGGCGCCAGCCGCCTGCGCCGCCTCTGCCGCGGCCTCTGCGCGGTCAGCTTCATCTTCTGCCCTATTGGCTTGCAAGGCTGCGGCTGCTGCACCGGCAGCCGCAGCCGCAGCCGCACCAGCATCGTTGATGAGTTGGTAGTCGGCATCGCTGTTAAGAAAGAAAAGGACTACGCCAGTCCACTCACCAGCAGTAAGTGGCAGACCTGCAGCATTCACCACTTCACGTGCTGGGCCGCCAGCGACGGACAGCGTAATTGGGCCAGAATTACTGGCGTTTACCGGCGCAAAGAACACTTCGACATCGGCAGGATTTACGCCCGTCGCAACGGATGCGCTGCGCGCTGAACCAGTCCCAGACAAAACCAACTTGGCAAAAGTATCAGGGAACCCACGCTCCCAAATCCAGGCTGCAGCGACGCGGCTATAGTAGCCATTCTTGGTTGCATCGGGATCGTTAAGCACCACCCCCATGTAGTTTTCAGTTGGGGGTGTGACGGCAAATAGAGTTGCGTAGGTGTTTCTGGTGACGGACGATCCGCCATTGTTCTGAATCTGCTTCAGAAGCGAACGGATTTCCGGCTTTTTCGGCTCCCAGTCACCACTGCTTGGAACGGAAGGAGTATTCCAGTCGCGGTAGACGACGTCGATAGAAGATGCCACTTCGAGGGCTCCAAATAAAAAGGGCCGCCCGAAGGGCAGCCCTGTGTTTCAAAATGTGATGGGTGGAGGGGGCTGCGTTAGGCGGGCCGGCCGGTGGCCAGGGCCCGCGCAAACCGCTTCATGGCGCCGCTGGGTCGGCGCCCCTCGGCCAGAACCAGGACAGCTCGGGCCAGCACCGAAACCTGGTGCTCCACAGGCAGAGCGGACGGGTTTGCCGGCCATTCGTCGCTGACAAGGAGGTCCGTCGGTGCGTAGCCGGTTCCGTCGGAGAAGGTCGTTCCGTCACTGTGCGTGACGGTTCGCGGGGTGGTCATGTTGGATTCCTTAAAATGAAATGGAGGGTGACGCGGCCCGAGCGCTAACTGCCGAACCGAGCGGCGTTCTGAGCCACTACGTCAGGCGCACTGTCGTTTGCGCGGCGAACGATGGTCGGAGCAGCGGCAGCAACCACTCGGCCGGCGGTGTTGACGACCTGGGCGTGGAGCATGTCGCTATCCAGCTCGACGCGTACTGTCATGGCGCCATTGTCGTTTGCAGGTCGCCCGATCACCGGTCCTGGTGAGCCGACATAACCACCGTTGGCGTAGCCGGACATTCCACGACGCATAGCCTCGACAACGCCGACGCCACCGGCACGGGAGATGTCTCTCTGAGACCAGACGACTTCACCTTTATGAACCACACCCGCTGGCTCATTCTTGCCGCCAGCCCCGGTGTAACCACCGCCTGCAAAGCCGAACAAACCACCAAGCGCACCAAGCAGGCCGCCTCCGCCACCAAAGCCACCAAGCAGCGCGTTGATCCCGATCTGAATGACCGAGTCCAAAATGCTTGCCATGGCGTTGCTGAGTGCATCCGCGGCAGACTTGCCTTCGCGCAGATCAGAGATGAAACCCTGGATTGCCGATTTGCCAGCTTCACCGAAGTCAGCGGCGATTTGCTTAATCTGCTCTTGGCTTTCGGCGAGCTTTTCAGCCTCGACAGAGGCGTTGGCATAACCGGTAGCCAGTTCGTCGATCGTGGCCTTCAGGGCAGGAGTAAGCTCGATACCCGCCGCAGTTGCCGCGGATTGCAATTCCTGCGCAACCCGCAGTTTTTCAACGGCAAAGCCGTAATCACTGACCAGCGGGTTTAGCGTTGCCTGAAGAGCGGTCTTTTCCTCGAGCAGACGGTTTTCTTCCGCTTGCTTTTTGAGGATATCATCCAGCTTTTCGCCGGGAGATTGCCCGCCGCCGCCTGAACGTCTGCCACCGGAGCCACCAACTACGGGGTAGTCCGCCGCGGTAATCGGCTTCACAGTCACGGCCGGTTTTGGCCGATTTGCCAACTGCTCTGCGCGCTGACTCTCAATGTTCGTGCGAGACGTTTCACCGCGCTGAGCTGCGGCAACGGCAGCGGCGGTAGCAACCGCTTCGCTCCGTACGGAGAATAACGCGTCCACCAAACCGCCGAGTTGGCCGATTAGCGAACCGAAATCGCCCGCGCTGCCGATTTTCTCGATAGCGACAGCGGCCGTTTCGGCTGTGCCTCTGCCTTTCAGCAATTGCTGGATGAAGTCGTCGACAACCGGCTCAAGCTCGCCAAATCCGCTGGCGCCGTTCGCTGCGAAGTTGACAAGAGCCTGTTCGGCAGCAGCGATGGCTAGGTCGGCATCCGTGGCCCCGCCCGATAGCCGTTCGATTTGGTCGACAGTTCTCTTGACGCTGCCCGTTGCGTAGTCCGAAGACACCTGCAACCCGGTTAGGTCTTCGATAAATCGACCGACGCCGCTTAGACCACTGGCCTGCCCGAGATCACGAGATGCGCGCTGCGTCGCCTCGATGGCTTCTGAAACATCAGCGAAGAACGTTTTTACGCCTTCACCGTTCTGCTCCAGCCATGCGCCAAATTCCTCGACGCCGTCCGACAAGTTCTGAAGGCCGTCCGCGAGGATCGTGCTAGCCGACGTCCCCTCATTCATCTTGCCAGCAGTGTCGATCAGAACATTCTGAAGGCGAATAAACGAGTTCGATACCGAAGCTTCGGCGCCGACTAGTTTTTCCTCAAGGATAACGGAGCCGGCCTGGATGCCCTGGAAGAACGCCTGATTGGAAATCTTTCCGTCATTAACAAGGGCCTTCAGCTTCGCTACAGACCCGCCTGCTTCCAGAATACCCGCCGCAGCGGCCTGAAGGATGGGACGGGCACCCTCGTTGATCGAGTTGAATTCTTCAGCCTGCACCCTAGCCGAGCCAAGCGCTTGACCAAGTTGCATCAGGGCGCCTGACGACTCCGCTGCCGACTTCCCGTTTACACGGAGCGCTATGGCGATGTTGTCAGTGAATTTGATGAGGTCCTGCGACGACGCCCCTAGCTCGTCCTGGACAGCGGCAGCCCGCCCATACAGGGTGGTAAGCGCCTCAAGCGGGGCGTAGTTTCGCTGCGCGGAGGCAAACAGGTCATCGTAGACGCTGTTGAGCTCTTCACCGGCTAGACCAGCAACTTTCAAGCTGTTCGTTATACCGATGCTGGTATCGATCAGTTGTTGGGCGCCACGAAGTGCGGCGGCACCAGCGAACGCCTTGCCGATGGCGCCACCAAAGTCGCTGAAGCTGCGCGACACGTTGCGGTTCATCGCCTGAAAGCGGGTCTCGATCGATCTGGCATTTTTGTTGCTGATGCCGACCGCGCGTTTCATTTCGCGGTCAAACCCCGCCACGCGTGCCTCTAGGCTAACCAGCAACGTTTGGATGGTGTCCGACATTTCAGGCCGGTTCCATCATCTGGTCGGCAAACTTGCGCAGCATTGCTGCCGTCGAAATGCGATCGCCAGCCACGACGTTTGCAGCGATCGCCTCTGCAAGCAGCTCATCAACGAACGCAATCGGCTCTGCGGCACTGTCTGCGGCGTCAAGAATGAGCGCACGGAGACGCGCCCGAAATTCGGGTGTGGTCATGTTGGAAATCCTTGGAAAAGAAAAACCCGCCGGCGAGGGCGGGGATTTCAATGATTAACGATCTGCTAACGAGTTGCTTGCGGACTAGTTGGATTTAGTGTCTTCTCCCCGCATTATTTGGGGGACTTCAATGATTAAGAAGACTGCAATCGCGCTTGGCGCGACGGCGATGCTTTATGCCTGCGCAACGCCACCGAAGGATATTGCGCCCACCTATGTTTCCACTGGGCTCTACCAGAACTTGAGCTGCGCTCAGCTTCGTGCGGAAGCCGAAGGGGTGTCGGCCAGGGCGGCACAGGCCTACGGTGTGCAGGAGAAAAACCGGAGCCAAGACGCCGCCATGACCGGTGTCGGGGTCATACTGTTCTGGCCAGCACTGTTTTTCATGAAAGGCGACGGCGCCGCCGCTGCCGACGTGGCGCGCATGAAGGGTGAGATGCAGGCTATCGAGCAGGTCAACCGCGTGAAAAATTGCGGCATCACCTTCGCGCCGGTCGCATGAAGATGTGGCTAGCGATGGCGGTACTGGCTTTTTTGCCAGTACCGGCCTTTGCCGGGAAACAAAGCGTAGCAAATCCGGACATCTACGAGGTTGCCCAGGTTAGCTGCCAGCCTCGCAAGACCTGCGGGCGGATCGGCTCCTGCGATGAAGCCGTCTGGTATATGCAGAATTGCTCATGGGGAGGTCGCCTTGATGGCGACAGCGATGGAGCGCCATGCGAACAACTTTGTGGAAGCAACAACTAGGAGGAGAGAGAAATGACCGACCGCCCGTACCCGTCGTTCCTGATCTATAAGGACAACAAGGGTGAGTACCGCTGGCGCTATCAGGCATCGAACGCGAAGATCATCGCCGATAGCGGCGAGGGCTACGTGAAGAAGGCAGATTGTGAGCGTGGCATCGAGCTCGTCCAAGGCTCGAACAGCAGCCCGGTTTGGGTTACGGTTGACGCCAAGTAGATCGCGTTACGATCGCCTCGCCACCTACCTAAAGTAAGCCTCCGCCGGATCATCGCTCACCGGCTCTGGCAGAGCGGCGTGTTGCGACGTCGCTGGCGTGGCCCCCATCTGCCCCAACGTCATGCGGAGGAGGTTCATACCGGGGAAACCCAGTGCCCCGTCCGCAAGTTTGGCCTGCAGGATGGCGGCAATCCCCGTAATCCCGCGGTGGCTCTTGTTGAGCCATGGCATACGGTTCGCTATGTCGCGCCAAACGGCCCGCTGAGTGACCGTAAGCCAGTCAGGCGGTGCACCTAGCGGCTCGTTGACCAATGGCTCTGTGCGGGCGGCGTAGCGGGCCGGATCCTTGGCGTAGGCGCCAGTCAAGCGCGCTTGTGCGATCGACTTTCTAGGTCGTGGCATGGGTTTTACCCCCATCGTTTGAATTGCGGGAGAGTGCGCGTTGGGGGACGGGCGGTAGGCGAAAAGCCGTTCCGCTGGAGTTTGAGATATCCCCTCCCCATAGGCGCCCTTTGCGGCTATAGGCGGCTGATCAGGTGACGAGGTTTGAGCTAATGCGCGCCCATTTGCCCGCGATCATTGCTGGCGGAACGGTATTGGCCCTGCTGGTATTTTGGACCGGCGCCGTGTCAGTGACTGGAGTCAGTTCGGACACCCCACATGGAGTCGCTGAGTACGTCCTTGAGCGATACCAAACGCTTCTCACGGGCTTCGTAGCCATCGCCGCCGCAATGGTTGGGGCGAGTGCGGTCCAGGCTCAAATCATGCACGCCGACAAGTTGACCGAGCAGGCTCGTATACGAAAGATGCGAGCTACGCGCGCCATGCTCCCGCTGTCACTATCCAAGCTGATGGAGTATGCAGAGGCGTCGCTGGATGCGCTGAACCTGCTGCGTCCACAATGTGTCGGGCAAGTCCTACCTTGCCCCGTACCCGCCCCGGCGGTACCTGCCACACTGCCTGACGATGCGCTTGGCTTAATGAGGGACTACGTTGAGCACGCAGATGACGGGGTTGCTGAGAACTTGGCTAAGCTAATAGCGCGCCTCCAAGTCCAGCACTCCCGCACTGCAGAGGTCATACGACACGCTGCAGGCGTCGAGGCCCGGGCAACGCCCATGCTTCTGAACCTCGAGTCCTACGTTATTGACTGCGCCGAAATCTACGCACGGGCGTCGGCCCTATTTGACCACGCCCGTGGAAGTGACCAGCCGCCCGAAGAGGTCACCGGCGCAAATGTCGTTAGTGCTATGAATCTGATGGGCATGAATGACTTCGACGATGCCACGATCTACACCCGGGTGATCAACCGCGCGAATTGGTCATAAGATCACACCAGCGCGACCGACATTGAACCCGATGTCAGCCTACCCATCTAAGCCTCAAGCCGGTGCGCGATGTCCCCCGCAGCGCTGGCACAGAGAAGGCCCTGGCGCTGTGACAGCTGCCGGGGCCTTTCTTCATACGGGGATTCCGCGGCGCCGCATGGCCGCCTCGGCGCGCCGGCGACCTGCATTGGCTTGGCTCTCACGAGGACTTTGTGGCGTGGATCTCGACAGCACTATGCTGGTGCGTTCGTAGGCAGGGAAGGCCACGACCGAAACCTCATGAAGTTCAATCTCAGTGAGGGTGCGGAGCGGCAAGCGGCTCCCACCGTCCGCCCATTCTTCCTTTCGCACTCTAAAGCCGAAGCTCATGCCCTTCAAATCCTGGCGGGTTACGGCACCCAAAACCGTCTGTCCCTCCGGAGTGGAGTTATCGACATCGATGGACACCCAGAGCCCGATCAGATCCTCGCGCAACGTGAGCGTCCCAACGGACTTGCGCCCGATGACACGTCCAGTGTCATGATCGAGCAGGGCAACGACGTCTGCATCCCGCAATGACTTGGAAAAAGCCCCACGCGCTATCCTTTCGCGAAACTCACCCGCTATGACTGTTTCGTTCTGGAAGAGCGCCGCGTAACCGTTAACGCTGGGCAATCTTTCGCTCCATCTCGCCGAGCTTCGACTTGGCGCGCAACGCCCGTGCAATCGTCACCGGCGTCCGATCGTCGAAGGTGGTTTTACCCTCAACGGTGATATGGCGCCTGGCACCTGTTTTGCCGCTGCGCTGGCCGTCCGCGCGCTCAAGCGACATAACCGGCCTCCTTCGCCTCACGGATGAAGCGCTCGATATGACCATCGCCCTGGGTACCAAGGAAGTTTGGAATGAACACTCCAAGCCGGGTCCAGGAGATGTCCTCGGCCTCAAATGCAGTGACGAGCTGCTGATAATCGGCTCGAGCGCCCGCGACGGCCTCGAGAGCCGCGGCAAGCGCCGCGACACGCCGGCCGTATTCTGGTTTTGCTGCTTGGCAGGCGGCGATGGTCGCAACACCTTTTGCCTCGTTTACTCGGGCCTTCTGCAGCTCAATCGCCGCCTCATGGTCAGCGATGGTGCGACGCAGTTCCAACAGCCGCGTGCTCTTGCCGGTTCGTTCATCCACGATTTCATCACCGAGAAGTGCAGCCACGGAGGGCCGCATCGCCGGCGCGGTTGTTCGTCCGAGTTCACGATCGAGCGCCAAGGCTTCTGTACGTAGCGCGCTAAGGGCCGTTTGCAGTTCGGCAAGCCGGCCGGCACGCAAACCGTACTCAGCGTTGGAGTCGGCAAGGGACTGCACGACGTAGGGGGCCGATCTAGTCTTCTTCAGAAGAGCCATTTCAGTTCTTTCGGAATGTGGCGTTTGCAGCATCGCGGAACGCGCGGCCAGTGACGGTTGTGGATTTTCGGTGAGTGTCGACCTGCCAGTGGTTCGAAACTGTGCCGGTGGGCTGGTAACGCTGCACCGTGCCGTCGGCCCAGTAGAGGGCAATCTCGGGGAAGTTCGACACCAACTCGATCTGGACGTGCCGCAGGTCGTCGGGTCCGTCGGTGGCGATGTCGATCAGGGCGAGCAATTCGGAACGGGCCGTGCCGATCGATGGCGGGGCACCCTCCAATGACACGCCGCCCGGTGTAAGCGCGAAGTACTGGCGAACGCGGTCTGCGGCGGCATGGAGCGTGGTGTCGGCGGCAAGGGCTACGAACAGGGCGCCGAAGCCGGCGCGGTCAATCTGAGGCGTTGAACCGGGTGAACCCAGCTGCAAGATGCCGGCCTCTTGCAGCCGACGCGCAATGGTTTTGCTGCGGGATTGGGAAAAGCCGGTGTACCGCTCCAGGGCGGCCAGTGCGGCTGTGATAGTCGGCACCATGGCCTCCTAAATTTTTAAAGTTGCGGTTGAGGGGGCAAAGAAAAACCCGGCCGAAGCCGGGTCAGTAGGGGGAGAGGAAACAACCCCATACTCTTTCGGGATTTATCTGCAATTTGGGGACGCCAGTGCTCTCGAAGGTGCCCTATGGCGCGATCGATCAGCCGTACACCGAGCCGCTCTGCCGTCTTTTCACGTTTGCCGAAGGCCTCGCCGATTTCTCGAGCCCTGGTGGGTCCGCACGCGATTTCTAGAAGACGAACGCTCGATGCCGGAATGACGTCGTAAATGGTCCGCAGTTCCTCTCGGGCAACGATCTGGTCCTCGAGGCCCCATGTGTCGCTGCTGTTGGGAACAAGCGAGGGGGTCGGTCGCTTCTTCTTGCTCTTGTGGTGAGCGTGCACAGTCGCTGGACGTTTCCACTTTTTCGCATCGGGAGTGGTTCGATATTCAAGCAAGCGGCTGCCATGGATAAAGGCGAGGCCGCCAAGTTCACGACGGACGGCGCCGGTCTTTTGATCGACCTCGACAATTACCGGTCGTGGCATTGCTGGCCATTGCCTGCCGGGCTCGACTCCGGTTGCCTCCTGCATCTCTTCTATTGTCGGCAGGAAGTCTGGAGGCAGGCGGTCGACCTCAACAATGATCTCAAATGCCGCACGGTCATCGGTCCCGCCCTCGGACAGGTCGGGCGCCGGATCGCGGCAGTTGTCGTTGGCGGGCTCACCGAATGCTGTGTCTACCAGCGCGCGGTAGGACCATAGCAAAGCCAAGTCTTCCTTGCGTCCATCGGCTATAAGCCGTTTAGCGGTGGGCCAGGCGAGCAGCCGCCGGCCGTCCCATTCGTTATCATTTGCCGGCACAAAATTGCCCGGCGCCTTGAGCGCTAGCATGGATTGTTTCCTCAGATTTGGATGGACGGCTCTTTTCGGCCGTTAGAGAAATTTCTGCGCACGTTCGGCGGGCAGATCAGAACCGGTTTGCCGGGTAATCCACCGCAGCCTTCTCGCGTGCGCGTTGCGCACACGAGCGCGTACGCGTGAGCTTTTTTTGAGTTAGCGTTTGCGCGATTGGGATGGCCCGGTGTGGGGAAGCGAAGGTCGTAGACCTTTGCCCACCCCTCCCGGCACCAAGAGCACTCTTGCCCAGACCTAATGGCGTCAACAGGCGGCATCGTTGGTGTCGAACTTTCTTGTCTAAGGTGGCAGGCTGGCGGCGGCTTCCACCGCCGCGGTGCCTGTTCCACCGTGCAGGGGGGTATGGGGGGCGGTGGAACACACCCCGGTGGTAGGCGGTGGAACCCGGTGGAACTATGCGGTGGAAGCCGCCTGATCGGCACTGAAATTCTCCGCCGTGACGACCAATCGTTGGCGTTGTCGCGATGGTGGTCCATCCCATACCAGCTGGATTTCACTGGCCTCGAGTAGGCGTTGCATAGCCCGTTCAAGTCGCTGTTTCGTCGTCCCCTTCGCGTCCGGATGCTTGGCCATCTTCGCCGGCGCATAGCTTGTGCCGGTAGACGCGCCGACGCGCTGGCCCTGCTGGTTGAACTTGGACAGCATGGTGAGAAACGCTCGTTCGTCGCTCTTGTTTAGGATGCCAAGGGCTGGATTTGCGTTTGTGGACCCATCATCGACAATGAAGATGCCGTCTTGCCAGCGGAGCTTCAACGCATCGCCGGCGCGTCCGTAGTTGCTCTTCATCGACGTGAGGACACGTGCATCAGGATCTGCATCTTCGCCATTTGGTGCGGTGAGATAGAGCCGTGACCTGACGCTGTTGTTCCAGGCCGTGGAGCCCGATGTGCCACTACCGGACTGCATGCCTGAAACCGACGGGTGGCTCAGCAGGAGGACGGCGCAATCGACCTGAATGGCAATCGCGCGGAGCATCGCCACAAACTGGCGCACCTGGCTTCGCTTTATCTCGTCGCCGCCAAACAGGTCGGCCGAAGTATCCAGCACAAGCAGCCCTGGTCGGAAGATGTCCATCCGATCGCGAAGCTGGTGCATCAGCGCTGTGGGCTGCATCTTGCTGCGGATATCCGGCGCCGCAAGTGTGGCGTCACGCTCTGCTAGGGGAAGCAGTAGGAAGTTATCGCGAAGGGCGTCAAAACACGTGTCGTGCGACTTGATGATGTCGAAGAGCCGCCGGTGAAATTCGTCCACCTCATCCTCAGCTCCGACGTAGAGCACCCGTCCCGATGCTGGCGTCAGGCCCATTGTGGATTCGCCAATGGCTGATGCAACGCCCAGTTGGAGGGCCAGGAGCGACTTGCCGAGGCCACCATCGCCCGAGAGTATAGTGACGGTGCGGCTGGGTATCAGGCCCTCGACGAACCATTGCCGCGTAGGGACCGGGAGGCCCTGCCACTCTGATGGTTCAAGAAAGACAGCGTCATTGTCGTTGGCGGCAATTGGGGTGTGGGGCAGGAGCGGTGTCCCATGCCTCGGCGGCACCGGTGCCTTCGGCTGCGCTTTTACCAACGACGCGGCCCGAGCGCGTCCTCCGGTCCAATCGATCCGCGCGAGTTGGGCGCTCCAGTCTTCAGGCTCAAGCTGCGTGTAGGACGTCATATCGGGCATCGCCCTCCGTGCTGGAAATAACTAGTGCGGATATCTCCGCCATCAGTTTTGGCGATAAACGGGCCGACGGCTGACCATGCCTAGGGGAAGGTGGAAATACTCGAAGCTCGCCGCGGCCGGTGCGTTTCAAGTACCAATCGAGCAGCGTTATTTCCGACGACACTTCAATATCGAAGCGCGCCAAAACGCTGCCCGCGCCACTGGTGTGACGCAGGTTCAGAATGCGCATAGGCGCCTCCTTGTGGTGGGACTGCAATTAAGAATTGTGCAGTAGAATGCGGGATCAAAAAGTGTCCCACTTCGATCTAACTATCTGATTTTGTTAGGGGGTGTGGCTCCGGTCCCGGGCACCATTCCTTCCCAAAATTTGCCGACACGCCGCGCCCGTTCACCTTTGCGGCCATTTTGCGGCAAACGATGCCTTAACGGCTTTCCCCTAAATTCGCCTCGAGCTGTCCGGATCGCGCGGTCCGGTACGAGTTGCATTGGGAAAACCTCACACCATGAATTTTCGCTCTCTGTCGGTCAAGACTGCCATTCTGAGCGGATTGGCGCTCGCCATCGTCTTTGCCATCGGCATTTTCGTGCTGGTCCAGCAGGTGGGCCAGACCATCGACCGGCAGACCCGCGCCTATCAGGCTGCCAGCACCGCCAGCGTCGCCGATGAGGTAGCGGCCAGCCTTTCTGCTGCGGCGGCGACGGCCGATGGCGTGGTGACGGCGCTCGAATCCCTCAAGGAAGCCCGCACCGCCAGCCGCTCGGTCTATGGCGCACTGCTCGAGCACACGCTCGAACGTAACCCTTCCCTGCTTGGCGTGTGGTCGGGCTGGGAGCCCAATGCACTGGACGGTCGCGATGTCGATTTCGCCAATCGTCCCGGCCATGACGCCACCGGCCGCTACATCCCCTATTGGAACCGCGGCAGTGGCGAGATCGTCAACGAGGCCCTGACCGGCTATGACGATCCGGTCGCCGGCGCCTATTACCAGCGCCCCAAGGCCGAAGGCCGCATGGTGGCGATCGATCCCTATCTTTATGCCGTGGGCGGCAAGGACGTGCTGATCATGTCCTTCGGCGCGCCGATCATGGTGGGTGGCACCTATATGGGCACGGGCGGTGTCGATCTGTCGCTGGCCGAGGTCAATGCCCGCCTCGCCGAAATCAAGCCCATGGGCACCGGTACCGTGACGGTGCTGACCGCCGCCGGCATGGTTGTCGCCCATCCCGACGCGAGCCTGATCGGTCAGACACTGCCGGCCTCCGATCCACTGGCCGGTCTGGTCGCGACCGCGCTCGCCAATGGCAGTGCCGAGTCCGACCTGACTGCTGCCGATGGCACCGCCTTGCGCGGCGTCGCCGTTCCCTTCGCCGTAGGCGGCACGCTTGATCAATGGGTCGTGGTTTCCAGTGTGCCGCTCGCTACCCTCACCGCGACGCAGACCGAAACCCAGTTCACCATTATCGGCCTCGCCGCTGTCTGCGTACTGATCGCGTGCCTCGTAATGTTCGCCCTGATCCGCACCATGATCGGCAAGCCCCTCGGCACGCTCGGCGCCACCGTCGATGCCGTCGCCGGCGGCGATTATCACAGCGAGATCAAAGGTACTGAGCGCGCCGACGAAATCGGCACGCTGGCTCGCGCCGTCGAGATTTTCCGCGATAACGGCCTCAAGATCAGCCAGATGACCGAGGAAGAACGCGCCGCCGTGATCCAGCGCCGCGTCGAGCGCACCGACATGATGGTGGCGCTACAAGCCGCCTTTGGCGAAGTGGTCGATGCCGCCATTGCGGGGGATTTCTCCAAGCGCGTGCACGCCCAGTTCCCCGATGCCGAACTCAACGCCTTGGCCGGCAGCGTCAATGCCTTGGTCGAAACCGTCGATCGCGGCCTCGGCGAAACCGGCGCCGTGCTTGCCGCCATGGCCGATACCGATCTCACCCGCCGCATGCAGGGCAATTACAGCGGCGCCTTCGCCAAGCTGCGCGACGACACCAATGCAGTAACCGACAGGCTCACCGAGATTGTCGGCGGCGCCAAGGCCATCTCGGGCACCTTGCGCGCTGCCACCAGCGAAATCCTGTCCGGCGCCAACGATCTGTCCGAACGCACCACCAAGCAGGCCGCGACGATCGAGGAAACCTCGGCCGCCATGGAGCAGCTTGCATCCACCGTTGCCGAAAATGCCAAAATGGCCGAGGCCGCCAGCACCAAGGCCCAGACCGTCTCGACCAGCGCCGCGCAAAGCGGCCACACCATGGATCAGGCCAATGCCGCCATGGAGCGGATCACCGAGGCCTCGTCCAAGATTTCCAACATTATCGGCATGATCGACGACATTGCCTTCCAGACCAATCTGCTGGCCCTCAATGCCTCGGTCGAGGCCGCACGGGCAGGGGATGCCGGCAAGGGCTTTGCCGTGGTGGCGGTCGAAGTGCGGCGCCTGGCCCAATCGGCGGCCTCTGCCTCGGCCGACGTCAAGCATCTGGTCGAGCAAAGCGCCAGCGAAGTGCGCGGCGGCACCAAGCTCGTCTCCAACGCCGCCGAGCAATTGGCGTCCATGCTGGCCGCGGTCGACGAAAACGCCCGCCTCATGCAGGCCATCGCCAAGTCGAGCCTCGAACAGGCCGCCGCCATCGGCCAGGTCAATGTCGCCGTGCGCACCCTCGACGAAATGACCCAGCACAATGCCGCGCTGGTCGAGGAAATGAACGCCGCCATCGAGCAGAGCGAAAACCAGGCCAGCCAACTCGACATGGCCGTCGACGTGTTTACACTCGAACCCAGCAGTGTTGAAGCGCCCCAAGCCAAACCCCGCCGCGCCGCACCACCAACCACCATCGAACGCGTCCGCTCCGCCTCGCAGTCCTATTTGAGCCAAGGCAGCGCAGCCATCGCCAAGGATTGGTCGGAGTTCTAGGCAAGCCCCGATCTGCCTCCCTCCCCCTTGTGGGGAGGGATCGAGGGTGGGGGTGCTACACGCCCAGTCACCACGGTTCCTCCACCCCACAATGTCATTCCCGCGCAGGCGGGAACCTCCGTTCCGGGATCTAGGGATCGTAAAACAGAGGTTCCCGCCTGCGTGGGAATGACCCCGTGGTAGGTCGAGCAGCTCGACAGTCCCGCTCCTTGCCTTTTGCCCGCCCCAGGCGCAGTCTTCCCCATAGAAAAACCGCCACTTACGCTAGCATCAGACGAATGCCGGCGACGACAGGACGGTGACAGGGAGCGGCCCTAGTATGGCAGCCCTGCCGGACGGAACGACGTCCGGATTTTTACATGGGAGGATCTATGAACAAGCTGCTTCTCGCTGCGCTGGTTTCCGGCGCACTCGCGCTCCCCGCTTATGCGGCGGACTATACCATTATGGCGCCTGCTGCCCCCGGCGGCGGCTGGGACCAGACGGCCCGCACCATGCAGGAGGCTCTCCAGGCCGAAGGCATTTCGGGCAATGTGCAGGTCACCAACGTTCCCGGCGCCGGCGGCACCATTGGCCTCGCCCAGTTCGTCAACCAGTACAATGCCAATCCCAATGCGCTGATCGTCGGCGGCTATGTGATGGTGGGCGCCATCCTCACCAATGCCTCGCCTGTTTCGCTGGCCGATGTCACCCCGATCGCCCGCCTCACCGGCGAATCCGACGTCATCGTGGTGCCCGCCGCTTCCGAACTCAAGACTGTCGATGACCTCGTCGCCAAGCTCAAGGCTGATCCGGGCTCGGTGTCCTGGGCTGGCGGTTCGGCCGGCGGCGTCGATCACATCGCGGCCGGCCTCTTCGCCAAGACCGTTGGCGTTGATCCCACCACCGTCAACTACATCGCCTATTCGGGTGGTGGCGAAGCCCTGGCAGCCGTGCTCGGCGGCCAGGTCACGGTCGGCATTTCGGGCCTCGGCGAATTCGACGCCCAGATCCAGTCCGGCGACCTGCGCGCTCTGGCCTCGACCGGCGCAACCCGCCTCGAAGGCTCTGATATCCCGACCCTGAGCGAATCGGGCGTCGACCTCGTGGTCGAAAACTGGCGCATGGTCGCCGCTGCCCCCGGCATCACCGATGAGCAGAAGGCCGCCATCTCAGCCGATATCGACAAGATGGTGCATTCGGAAGCCTGGAAGGCTGCACTCGCCACCAAGGGCTGGGCCGACATGTACCTGGCTGGCGCCGACTTCGACACTCAGCTCGCCGCTGATACCGAAGCCACCACCGCCATCCTGAAAGACATTGGCCTGGTGCAATGACGACTGGGCAACCCAATCTCTCGCGCCGCCCCGATGGGGCGGCGCTTGTCATAGCGGCCGTCCTGGCCATCATTGGTGCTGTCATCATCTGGCAGACCTCGCTGATGCGCGTGCCCCCCATTCAGGCGCGCGTCGGCCCCACGGTCTTTCCCTATGTCATCGCCGGCGGGCTATTGTTGCTCTCCATCGGCACGGTTTTAGCCGCCTTCCGTGGCAAGTTCCCCGCGCGCGAACGCGATAATTACGGCCCCATGGCCTGGATTATCGGCGGCCTCGTCGCCCAATTGCTGCTGCTGGGCTGGGCGGGTTTCTCGATCGCCACCGGCCTGCTCTTCGCCTTCACCGCCAAGGGCTTCGGCCGCGGTCCATTGTGGCAGACCATTCCCATCGGCGTCGTTTTCGCCTTCGTCGTCTGGTTCATTTTCTCGCGCGGCCTGCAGCTTTCCCTGCCCACGGGCCCGCTCGAACGTCTCGTTCCCTGATCGGAAGGCGCTGATATGGATACCTTCGGTCTGCTCGCCCAGGGGCTCGTCGCCGCCCTCCAGTGGCAAAATCTCATCTATGGCCTGATCGGGGTGACCCTGGGCACCGCCGTCGGCGTGCTGCCCGGCATTGGCCCGGCGCTGACCGTGGCTTTGCTGCTGCCCGTCACCTATCGGCTCGATCCCACCGGCTCGCTGATCATGTTTGCCGGCATTTATTACGGCGGCATGTATGGCGGCTCGACCACCTCCATCCTGCTCAACACACCCGGCGAAAGCGCCTCCATCGTCACTGCGCTGGAGGGCAATAAAATGGCCCGCAAGGGCCGGGGCGGACCTGCTCTGGCCACCGCCGCCATCGGCTCGTTCGTTGCCGGTCTCATCGCCACTTTGGCGCTCGCCTTCCTCGCCCCTTGGGTCGTCAAGGTGGCCCTGTCCTTCGGCCCCGCCGATTATTTCGCGCTGATGGTTTTGGCCTTCATCACCGTCTCGGCTGCCTTTGGCAACAGCGCCCTGCGCGGCATCACCGCGCTGTTCATTGGCCTGGGCCTGGGCGTCATCGGCATTGATCTGCAAACCGGTCAGTCGCGTCTCGCCTTCGGCATTCCCGATCTGCTCGACGGCATCGAAGTCACCACGCTGGCCGTGGCGCTGTTTGCCATTGGCGAAACCCTGGCCATTGCCGCCACTCCCAACCAGATCAAGGAAGAAGTGCTGGCCGTCAAAGGCTCGGTCTGGATGACCGCGCAGGATTGGAAACGCTCCTGGGGCGCCTGGCTGCGCGGCACGTTGATCGGCTTCCCCATCGGCGCCATGCCGGCCGGTGGCGCCGAAATCGGCACCTTCTTCTCCTATGCCACCGAGCAGCGCCTCACCAAATATCCCGAGGAATTCGGCCACGGCGCCATCGAAGGTGTCGCCGGACCCGAGGCGGCCAACAATGCCTCCGCCGCCGGCACGCTCGTGCCGCTCTTGACCCTGGGCCTGCCCACCTCGGCCACCGCCGCCATCATGCTGGCCGGCTTCCAGCAATTCGGGCTGCAGCCCGGCCCCTTGCTGTTCGCCAACAATGCCCCTCTGGTCTGGTCGCTGATCGCGAGCCTCCTCGTCGCCAATTTCATGCTGCTGGTCCTCAATCTGCCGCTGATTGGCCTCTGGGTCCGCCTGCTGACCATTCCCAAGCCCTGGCTCTATGGCGGCATTCTGGTGTTTGCTACCCTGGGCACGATCGGCGCCAATGGCGCCATGTCCGGGCGGCTGGGGCCCATCCCGTTCTCGTTCGAGCTGGGCATGCTGCTGGTCTTTGGGCTCCTGGGCTATATCCTGCGTCGCTTCGATTATCCCATCGCGCCGGTCGTCGTCGGCCTCATCCTTGGCCCCATGGCCGAACAACAATTGCGCCGCGCACTGGCCATCAGCCAGGGCGACCCAATCATCCTGGTGCATTCCCCGATTGCGGTGGTGATGTATGCCGTTGCGCTGGTCGCCATCGTCCTACCGCTGATCATGCGCCTGCGGGGCAGGGGGGCAGTCCTCAGCTCCCTCGCCGCTAACGAGGACTAAAAAGCAAAAAGCCCGGACGCGCCATCACAGCGCATCCGGGCTTTTTCACGTTGATCGGCAACTCGATACGGGTCGCACAGGGAGGGGCCAGCGCCCCGCTTCGAGCAGGAGACTTACCTGCCGATCGAACGGAAAGCGTCAGCGTCGATGCCGAGGGACTTGAGGTGCTTGGTTTTGGGCATCCGCCCGGCTTCCACCGCGTTGGACACAGCAGCAGCGCTGCCGAACACTTCCACGAAGGTGCCAAGGGCTGCAAAGAAACGATTGTTCCGATGAGTGCTCATTGCCATTTTCCTCTCAAAGCCCGGCCAGATCGCCGTTCGCTTTCATGAGTGTGTAAATGGGCTCATCCCCGTCCGACCGGTAGGGCCATTCCATCATTCCAGCTATGCGTCTAGCGCGAATGCCTGGCTAGAAACGCCAATTTTCAGCCGATATTCCAAACACCCACCCACTGATATGCGCTGGACGCATGGGATTTTTACGGCTTGGGCGAAACAATCTCCTGCCACGTGTCCAGAAATCGCCGCTTGCGCTGCTGGTCGAGCGACACCAGCAGCGCCGGCCCCAGCGGTATCGGCTGGATCACCCCGCGCCCCCGGCCCGCAATGGCCTCGCTGCTCCATTCGCCCACCCCGCCCGCCACCACCGAGCCCAGTGCCGTCTGCCCCGCCGCAATGGCCTGCCCCTCCGGCGACAGCGCAAAATCGACAAACGCCTTGCCCAGCTCGGGGTAGGGCGCATCGCGCGGGATCATCATCGAGCGCGTCAGCACCAGCACATAATCGTCCGGCACCACGATTTCGATATTGGCCCCCGCCGCCTTGCGCGCAAAGGCATAGGAGCCCAGCACATTATAGCCCAGCGCAAGCGAGCCATCGGCCACGCCATTCAAAATGGCCGGGCTCGATCCGCTGAATTGCGCATTCACCCGGCCAAACGCCGCGGCCAGCCGCCAGAAGTTCGACGAAATCGTCTGGTCCTGCGCCGCCAGCAGATAGCCCACGCCCGAGACCCCGATATCATAGGTCGCGATCTTGCCGCGGAACCGCGCCGTCTGGTTTTCCAGCAATTCGGCCAGCGTCAAATGCGTGCGCGGCACTTCATCGGCCCCGATCAGGTCGGGGTTATAGATGATCACCGCCGGCTCAAAGGTGAACCCAAACAGCTCATTGCGCCAATACGCCCATTCCGGCAATTGCGCCAGATAGGGGCTGTCATAGGCCAGCGCATAGCCGTCATTGGCGAGCTTGACCTGCAGGTCCGACGCCGAACTGATCACCAGGTCCGGCTTGGGATTGGTATCTCCCGCCAGGAACCGCTCATAAAGCGGCACCGAATCCGTCTCTTCGTAAATGACCGTCACCCCCGGCCAGCGCAGCTGAAACCCCGCCACGAACTGGGCGAATAGCGGCGTATCGGTCACCCCCAGAATGGTCAGCACCTGCTCGCTGCTGCCGTCCGGTGCCGGATAGCGCGACTCCACCGCCCGCGCCTCCTGCGGCTGCACCAGCACTAGACACAGCGCCAGCATGGCGACGCTGCCGAGCGCCTTGCGCAATTGCTCAAGTCTGGCATTGCGCCCGACCAGCGGCAATTCAATCTCCACCGCCAGCCCGCCGCCCTCCCGGTCCTTCAATCGCAGTGCCCCACGATGCGCCTCCACCACCCGCTTGACGATCGACAGCCCCAGCCCCGACCCTACCTTGGCGCTGGCGCTGCTGCCTCGCTTGAACCGCGCCAGCACCACGCCCTTTTCCCCATCGGGAATGCCCGGCCCGCTATCGGTCACCACCATGGTCAGCAACCCGTCCTGCATCGCTCCGGCAATGGAAACCGAGCCCTCCGAATAGACCATGGCATTATCCACCACATTGCGGACCATCTCGCGCAACGCCACCCGATCGCCACGAATTTGCGCCGCTGCCACCGCCTCAGGAATGTCGAGGTTCAGCCGCGCCGATTGATCGCCATCCAGCCGCTGCCGCACATCCTCGATCACCGCCCCAAACGGTGTCGTGTCGCTCTCCTGGTTTTCCAGCCGGTGGGAAATCGTTGCATCCATCAGCAATTGCGACACCAATTGGCTGGCATGGATCGCCCCCTGGTGGATGCGCCCCACCCGCCGGCGCAGCGCGTCGGGGTCCTGCTCGTCCATCGCCACTTCCGCCTGCGCCCGCAACGAAGCCAGCGGCGTGCGCACTTCATGGGCCGCCTCTGCCACCAGCCCGCTCAGCCGCTCCATACTGCTGCCTAGCCGCGCCATGAAGGCATTGAGTGCCCCCACCAACTGGCTCACCTCCACCGGTACCGGCACATCGAGAGGCGACAGATCATCGGGCGTGCGCCCGCGCAAAGCCTGTTCCAGTTGATAGAGTGGGGCAAACATGCGCCCAATGCCAAACCACACCAGCGCCACCGCCAGCAGCGTCAGCGCCACCACCGGCACAATGGCATTGCCCAAAATCTCATTGGCCAGCGCCTCCCGCTCATTCTGCGTTTCGGCGACATGGATGGTCACCCAATCGGTTTCGCTGGCCGACGAGGTCAGCCGCCCGACGCTGGCCACCCGCACCAGCTCGCCGCGATACATCGCGTCCTGAAACACCGGCCCTGCCGACTGCATCTCCGTGAGGTTGGCCGACAGGTCATCATACCCGGTGACCGCCCGCCCACGCGGGTCTTCCACCGCATAGAACACCCGGTCCCGCCCCGAAAACATGCCAAACGAGGCAAACGGCAATTCCACGATCACCGCATCGTTTTCCACCTGCACCGCCCCGGCAATGGTCAGCGCCGACGCCGCCAGCAAGCGATCAAACGCCCGATCCGCCGCCCGCTCCGCATAATCGCGGATAAACACCACCAGGATAACCGCCGCCCCCAGCAGCAGCGCCACTGCCAGCGCCAGAATCCGCCGCCGGATGGAAAACGAATGAGCCGGCATTGGCCCGCTACCCATTGGGCGCCCGCAGCACATAGCCCACGCCGCGCACCGTGCCGATCTCGATATCAGCCGCTTCCAGCTTTTTGCGCAGCCGCGAAATATGCAGCTCCAGCGCATTGACCGACACGGCTTCATCGAAATTGAACAGCTGGTTCATCAGCCGCTCCTTGGGCACCACCTTGCCCGCATTGGTCACCAGGATTTCCAGCAGCCGGAACTCGCGCCGCCCCAATTCCAGCGATTTGCCGCCGATCGAGGCATTGAGCCCGGCCATATCCAGCGCCAGATTGCCCACGCCCAGCGTGCTCGTGGTCTGCCCGCCGGTCCGGCGCATCAACGCCCGCAGCCGCGCTTCCAGCTCCCGCAGGTCGAACGGCTTGACCAGATAATCATCCGCCCCCAGATCGAGCAGGCTCACCTTGTCATCGATTTCCGAGCGCGCCGTAATCACCAGGATCGGTGCATTGAACTTGCGCTTGCGCAATTCGGCGATCAGCCCGATCCCGTCCCGATTGGGCAGCATCAGATCGAGCGCCACCGCATCGAACGCATCGCCCTCGGCCGCCGACACCACATCATTGCCGTCCCGCACCCATTCCACCGAGTGCCCAGCGGTACGCAGCCGCTTCTCGATGGCCTCGCCCAGGTCTTCATTATCTTCGACAAGCAATATTCGCATCGGCGCCGATGGTCCCCCCGCCGGCACACTATGCTCGCGAGCCACAGGGCTCAACCCTCGCCTCAGTAGACCTCATGGTGAGCCTGTCGAACCACGAGGTCGTGGCACCAATCCGCTAAAACACCGCCATCATCGAAGCCGCCACCGCCACAATGCCCAGCGCCGCTAGCCCTGCTGCCATCAGCATGGTCTGCGTGCGCTGCATCTGCGCCGAGCGATGCGCCGCCAGCCGCGTTGCCTTGATGTCGGATGTACCCAGATGTGTCATTTGCCGCCCCTAATTGTCGCCGGCCACTGCGCCAGTCATTGCCAAGGGTCGCCGCCATTAAGCTCTTCTCACCCGCGAGAAAAAGCTAACCCGGACATCGCTGCTGCGCGAAAGCCTCCCTGTCAAAGCGGTTAATTTACATAAAATCCGATCAATCCCGATCTTGTATGGTAGATGCTTGATCCCGCCCGCGCGCCGTGGCAGAACATGTGCCATGACCCATTCAGCCCATCTCCATCCCGATCGCTTGTTCCCTGCCTCCCAACCGGCCCAGTCGATTGCGCGCGAGCTTTACCCCGCCGTGGCCGACCTGCCGCTGATTTGCCCGCATGGCCACACCGATCCGTCCTGGTTCGCCAATAACGGGCGCTTCTCCGATCCGGCCGCGCTCTTCCTCACGCCCGACCATTACGTATTGCGCATGCTGCGCAGCCGGGGGCTGGATTACGATGCGCTGGGCGTGCCCCGTAAGGATGGCAAGCCCGTCGCCGATGGCCGCACCGCCTGGCGCCTCTTTGCCGCCAATTATCACCTCTTTGCCGGCACCCCGTCCAAGACCTGGACCGACCATTCCCTGCACTGGGCCTTCGGCATCACCGATGAGCTGTCATCCGCCACGGCCGACGCCATCTATGACAAAATCGACGCCGCCCTCGCCACGCCCGACCTGCTGCCGCTGGCTTTGCTCGACCGCGCCAAGGTGGAAGTCATCACCACCACCGAATTCGCCCTCGATCCCCTGGTCCATCACCAGAAGATGGCCGAGACCGGCATTCTGGGCCGCGTCCGCACCACCTATCGCCCCGATGACGTGACCGACCCGAGCCGCCCCGCCATCGTCGACAATCTCAAGAAATTTGCCGAACTGACCGGCGAGGACGTCACCAACTGGGCCGGGCTGATCAATGCCCACCGCGCCCGCCGCGAATATTTCCGCCGCTACGGCGCGCTCGCTACCGACCATGGCGTGCCCTCCGCCAACACGGCTGACCTGCCGCTGATCGAAAAGCAGGCTTTGCTCGACAAGATTCTCTCCGGCAAGCATGACGCCGCCGATGCCGAACTGTTCCGCGCCCAGATGATGACCGAAATGGCCTTGCTTTCGGTCGAAGACGGCATGGTCATGCAGCTCCATGCCGGCTCGCGCCGCAATACCGATCCGCTGCTGTTCGCCACCCGCGGCGCCGATCTGGGCGCCGACATCCCGGGCACCACCGACTATGTCAACGGCATGCGCGCCCTGCTCGCCTGCTGCGGCAATGAGCCAAACCTGCGCCTGATCATGTTCGTGCTCGACGAAACCACCTATGCCCGCGAACTGGCCCCCATGGCCGGCTATTGGCCTTCGCTGATGATCGGCCCGCCCTGGTGGTTCCACGATAGCCCGCAGGGCATCCGCCGTTATCTCGATCAAGTGGTCGAGACCGCCGGCTTCTACAACCTCGCCGGCTTCAACGACGACACCCGCGCTTTGCTCTCCATCCCCGCCCGCCACGACGTCTGGCGCCGCGAAGTCTGCGGTTTCCTCGCCACCTGGGTCGCCGAAAACCGCCTCAGCAAGAGCACGGCCGAAGAGCTAGCCAAGCATCTGAGCTATCAAGCTGCGAAAGACGCCTACAAGATCAGCTAAAAGAAACCCCTGATCCCAACCGAAATTCGCCTTCGCGAACTCGGTGTCCCTTCGGGCACCTTCTCCCACAAGGGGAGAAGGGTAGCTCTGTGGTTAGGCTAAGCGCTGAGGCCAACCCTCGCCCCTTGTGGGAGAGGGACAGTAATTTCTTCGTTCAGAAGAAATTACAGGGTGAGGGGTACTGCGCCATCCCATGCCAGAAGCCCGTCGTCCCTCACGGCGACTTCCACAGCACCACCAGCAGCACCAAAATCCCGGTCACCAGCAACACCAGTGTCCCGGTCAGCCCGTTGAATACCTGCCGCCCCAGGCTCGGCGCAGCCTCGTCGGCCGCCAGGATGTCGGAAAGTCCTTTGGGGTCATGCCCCTTTGCGCTCGAATACGTCATGGTCCAGTTCCCTTGTGCTTTGGGCGCTGTCTCTGCGTCGCGATCAGTCTAACTCCGGCCAACTTTATCAAAACTTGCAGCAGGCCGGTTTGCTGGCGTTAGGGTTGCCATTGTGCCAAATATCTTGCTTAGCAAATGCCTACCGCGCCGCATTTCGATCAAGTTCTTTTGCCAAGCGCAGTTAATGTCGAAAGCAAGCACGCCTTCTGATCTAATGGCTGACATGAATCAGTCTCCCGCCGAAACCGCGCTCAGCCGCGCCATGATCCGCTGGTCCCTGACCAAGTCGACGCCCGTGGCGGAAACCGCCACCAGTTGGATTTTCCGCGTCGAGCAAAATGGCCGCAACTTCGCCGCCCTCAAAATCCTCAAGCCCCTGGCCCTCGAGGAAGAGAGCCGCGGCGCCCAATTGCTGAACTGGTATGGCGGGGAGGGTGCCGCCACCGTCTTCGACATTCACGGCAATACCATTTTCATGGAATGGCTCGATGGCAGCACGCTGGGCGATGCCGTCCGCGCCGGCCATGATGATGAGGGCACCATCGCCATTGCCACTGTCGTCGCCAATCTGCACCGCCCCCGCGACGGCGCGCCCGAAAGCCTGCAGGTCCTGCGCGAGCGCTTCCAGACCCTGTTCGATACCGACGTGCGTCTCTGGCCCCACACCTCGCGCGATCTCTATGCCCGTGCCACCGGCATAGCCCTTCGCCTGTTCGACCGGCCCACGGCGCAGATTCCGCTGCATGGCGATCTGCACCACGACAATATCATCTCCTCCGATCGCGGCTGGCTCGCCATCGACCCAAAGGGCCTATTGGGCGATCCGGTCTATGAAGTCGCCAATGTCTTCATCAATCCCGAGCGCGCCGATGCCGTGGCTGCCGATCCGCGCCGCATCGCCGCCCGCGCCGATATCCTGGCCCAGCGCCTCGCCTATCCGCGCAAGCGCATCCTGGGCTGGGCCGCCGCCCACGCCGCGCTCTCCGCCTGCTGGGACCTGGCCGACGGCAATGCCATAACCGGCCAGCTCGCTTGCCTGCCCAATCTGCTCAGCGCCTACGACCAGGCCGTCTAGCCCATGGATGTACCGATGACGTTGCTCACGACCTCGCGCCGCGGCGTGCTCATGCTGGGTGCAGCCCTGACGCTCTCGGCCTGCGCCTCCACCATGCCGGCTCTGGCGCCCGCAGTGGCGACCCCCACGCCCGAAACCCTCACCGACGATCAGATCATGGCGGCGGTCAATGCCGTGCGCAAAGCCAATGGCGCCGCCCCCTGGAGCTATAGCCAGCGCCTCGAAGACGCCGCCCGCTCCCAGGCCCGGCTCATGGCCCAGCGCGATACGCTCAGCCACGATCTGGGCGTCACCCTGCGCGAACGCGTCACCGCCGCCGGCTATATCGGCGCCGTCGGGGAGAACCTGGCCCGCGGCCACACCTCGCTCGAAGCCGCCCTGCAAGGCTGGATGAACTCCGCCGGCCATCGCGGCACCCTGCTCAGCCCCAAATTCACCGAATTCGGCCTCGCCGTCACCCGCACCCCAGCCGGCCGCCTCTACTGGGCCCTGATCGCCGGCGGCAGCTTCGATGCGTGGCGGGTTTATCAATAGCGGGCACGACCTCGTCCCCCCACCGGGCCCACCCTCGCCCCTTGTGGGAGAGGGACGGCATTTCTTCGTCCAGAAGAAATGACAGGGTGAGGGGTTCTGCGCCCGCCCATGCCAGAAACCTAGAAAGCGACCCCTCATCCGCCCTGCGGGCACCTTCTCCCACAGGGGGGAGAAGGAAGGCTGTGTGCCTAATCCTCTGTCCGCCCCGTACCCTCCCGATCCCGCTCATACCCCCTCAACCCCGCAAACCTCGGCAGCCATCCCTCCCGCCGAACAGTCCACAATTCATAACTCGGCCTGAACTGATCAATCTCATCCAGCGCCCCCAGGTTCACCTCAACCTCATCCCCACTGCGCGAAAATACCGACGAGCCGCAATTGGGACAGAAAAACCGCCCCGCATAATCGCGAACCTCGCCCTCGATCGCCACCGCATCCTGCGGAAAGATCGCCGAGGCATGAAACAGCGCCCCATGATGCTTGCGGCACTCAAGGCAGTGGCAAAGCCCCACCCGATAGGGCGGCCCCGACGCCACAAACCGCACTCTGCCGCACAGGCACCCGCCGCTGACCCGATCCATGCCGCGTCTCCCTAAGTGGGCAGGGGACCTTACGAACTCAGCGTCCGCCGCACCGCCGCATCCCAACCCCTAATCTTGCCCTTGCGTTCCGCCGCCGCCATTTTCGGCTCAAACCGGCGGTCTCGCGCCCAGCTCTCGGCAAATTCAGCCATCCCCGGCCACACCCCCGCCCGTGATCCGGCCAGCCACGCCGCGCCCAGCGCCGTGGTCTCCAGAATAGTCGGCCGGTCCACCGGCGCGTCCAGCACATCGGCGAGAAACTGCATGGTCCAGTCCGACGCCACCATGCCGCCATCCACGCGCAGCACCGTGTCCTGCCCGCCCTTCCAGTCCTTGCGCATCGCCGCCAGCAGGTCCAGCGTCTGGTAGCAAACCGCCTCCAGCGCCGCCCGGGCGATTTCCGCCGGCCCCGAATTGCGCGTCAGCCCATAAATCGCCCCGCGCGCCTCGGCATCCCACCAGGGCGCCCCCAGCCCCACAAAGGCGGGCACCATATAGACATGCTGGCTCGGATCGGCGCTCTGCGCCAGCGGCCCGGTCTCGCTGGCATGCTTGACCAGCTTCAGCCCATCGCGGATCCACTGCACCGCCGCCCCGGCGATAAAGATCGAGCCTTCCAGCGCATAAGTGGTCTGCCCATCCAGCCGATAGGCGATGGTGGTCAGCAGCCGGTTCTTGCTCGCCACCATGTCCTTGCCGGTATTAAGCAGCGCAAAACACCCCGTGCCATAGGTCGATTTGAGCATGCCCGGCTCAAAACAGGCCTGCCCGATCGTCGCCGCATGCTGGTCGCCCGCCACCCCCAGAATCGGGATTGCCGCGCCGAACAATTCAGCCTCGGTCACCCCGAAATCGGCCGCGCAATCCTCCACTTCCGGCAACAAAGCCGCCGGCACTTCGAACAGCTCCAGCAGGCCCTTGTCCCAACGGTTTTTGCCGATATCGAACAGCAGCGTACGCCCCGCATTGGTCGCGTCAGTCACATGCCGTTTGCCGCCGGTCAGCCGCCAGATCAGGAAAGAATCCACCGTGCCGAAGGCCAGCTCGCCCTTTTCGGCGCGCTTGCGGGCGCCTTTCACATTGTCCAGCAGCCAGCGCACTTTCGTGCCGGAAAAATAGGGGTCGAGCAGCAACCCGGTCTTTTTGGTAATCGCCTTTTCATGGCCCGCCGCCTTGAGCTTGGCGCAAAACGCCGCCGTCCGCCGGTCCTGCCACACAATGGCATTGTAAATGGGCTTGCCCGTCTGCCGGTCCCAGATCAGCGTCGTCTCGCGCTGATTGGTAATGCCAATCGCCGACACATCCGCCGCCTCAATCTTGGCCGCCTTCAGCGCCTCTTTGACCGCCCAGACCACACTCTCCCAGATTTCTTCGGGGTCATGCTCCACCCAGCCGTCGCGCGGAAAAATCTGGGTAAATTCCTTCTGCCCCGACCCGGCAATCTTGCGATCCGCGCCAAACACAATCGCCCGGCTCGACGTCGTCCCCTGATCGATCGCCAGAATATATCCGCTCATTATTCCTCCAACCGAGCTTGTCTTTCTTTCTTCCCCTCTCCCACAAGGGGAGACGGAAGGCTAGCTAGCCCGCCATATACCCATCCAATTCCACCGCCTCATCCGCACTCATCCGCAGCCCCAGCTTGGTCCTCCGCCACAGCACATCCTGGCCCACCCGCGCCCATTCGTGGGCCATCAGGTAATCCACCTCGGCCTGATACAAATCCGCCCCGAAATGCCGCCCCAGCCCGCCGACATCGGCGGCCGCGCCCAATATCACCCGCGCCTTTGTGCCATAAAGCCGCATCAGCCGCCGCACCAGCCCATCGGGCATCCCGGCATAATCCTTGTGCAGCCGCCGCACTTCGGCCTCGAACGACAGCGGCTCGAATTCCCCGCCCGGCAGCTTGCTCACCTTGGTCCAGGCCGGACCCCTCTTGCCCAGCACGCCCTCGATCTTCTCCAGCACCGACTCGGCCAGCCGCCGCGATGTGGTCAGCTTGCCGCCAAACACATTGATTGCCGCGCCACTCTGGGCGTCGCCATCCACCTTGAGCACATAATCGCGCGTGGCTTCCTGCGCCGCGCTCGCCCCATCGTCGAACAGCGGCCGCACCCCCGAATAGGTCCAGACAATGTCGCCCCGGCTCACCGGCTTGGCGAAATATTCGCTCGCCGCCGCGCAGAGATAATCCGTCTCCCGATCCGAAATGGCCACATCCTTGGGGTCGCCGGCATAATCCTCGTCGGTCGTGCCGATCAGCGTGAAATCGCCCTCATAGGGAATGGCGAAAATGATCCGCCCATCCGCATTCTGGAAAATATAGCAGCGGTCATGGTCATATAGCTTGTTCACCACGATATGGCTGCCTTTGACCAGCCGCACATTATGCGCGCCATTCTTGCCCATCGTGCCATTGATGACGCTATCCACCCACGGCCCCGCCGCATTGACCACCAGCTTGGCCCGCACGCTCTGGCGCCCACCTTCGCCATCCAGTTCCACGGTCCAGCCACCGGCATCCCGCCTTGCGCTCGTCACCTTGGTCCGCACCTGCACAATAGCGCCCCGATCCGCCGCGTCGCGCGCGTTGAGCACCACAAACCGCGCATCGTCCACCCAGCAATCGGAATATTCAAACCCCAGCCGATAGCCGGGCTTCAGCGGCTTGCCCACTTCGTTTCGCGTCAGGTCCAGCGTCTTGGTCGGTGGCAACAGGCGTCGCCCGCCCATATAATCATACATGGCGAGGCCCGCCCGCAGCACCATCGCCGGCCGCAGCCCCTTGTGATGCGGCAGCACGAACCGCAGCGGCTTGATGATGTGCGGCGCATTGGCCCACAGCACTTCGCGCTCGGCCAGGGCTTCATGCACCAGCCGGAATTCATAATGCTCGAGATAGCGCAGCCCACCATGCACCAGCTTGGTCGCCGCCGATGAGGTGCCCGAGGCCAGGTCATGCATCTCGGCCAGCATCACCGAATAGCCGCGTCCCACCGCATCGCGGGCAACGCTGGCGCCATTAATGCCCCCGCCAATCACAAACACATCGACTTGCTCGGTCATCGCTGCAGCCTCTTTCGTTATGCTTTCGTTTCTACGCGAAGTGATTTCGTTTTGAAAGGCTGCTAATCTTCCATACAAGATCAAGTTGACCCATGCGACGCGACAGGCTAGGGCAGTTGTGTCCTTCGGCCCCGGGTCCCGGCCATGCTCGCCATCATCACCGTTATTGCCCCGGTTTTTGCCCTGATGGCGCTTGGCTATGGCGCCGTGCGCTTCCGCCTGTTCCCCGCCGATGGCATCAAGAGCCTAATCGCCTTCGTGAACAATTTCGCGACGCCCTGCCTGCTGTTTCATTCCCTGCTCACCAGCGATTTCCGCTCGGCGTTCAACCTCGCCATCATCGTGCCCTTCTATGCCGGCGCGCTGGTCTGCTTTGCCCTCGGCATCTTCATCGCCATCAAATTCTTCCGCACCCGCCCGGGCGAGGGCGTCTCCGCCGCCTTTTCAGGCACCTTCACCAATACGGTGCTGGTCGGCCTGCCCATCATCCAGCGCGCCTATGGCCCTGAAGCGCTCCCGGTCACGCTCTCTATCATTGGCCTCCATGGCGCGATCCTGCTCACCATCGGCATGGTCACCATGGAATTGGTCCGCCGCGATGGCCAATCCCTGGGCAAAACCCTCATCGTCGCCGGCAAGCGCGTCGGCTCCAATCCGCTGATCTGGGGCATTGCGGCGGGCATGATTGCCTCCTTCGCCGGCGTCACCCTGATCGAGCCGGCCGAAGCCTTCTTCGTCATGATGAGCCAGGCCGTGGTCCCCGCCGCCCTGTTCGGCGTCGGCGGCGCGCTTAATGAATATAAGCTCAGCGACAGCTGGAAGCACGCACTGGTCGCTTCCTCCATCAAGCTGATCCTCCACCCCGCCATCGCCTATGGCTTGATGATCTGGGTGTTCCATGTCGACATGGCCATCGCCCGCTACGGCATCCTGCTCTCCGCCATGCCGGTCGGGGTCAACGCCTATATCTTTGCCACCTATTACAATCGCAGCGTCAGCGTCGCCACCAATACGGTGCTGATCACCACCCTGGCCTCGGCAGTCACAATTTCGGGCTGGCTCTATATTCTGAGCCTTTAAGCCGCCGCGACGCTGATCTCGATCTCTTTGACCCCATCCCCCGCCGGCACCAGCCGCAGGGGTTGCGTCGAGAGCCCGTCCAGCCCCGCTGCCAGCCGCACATGCCGGTCGGTGGGGCACATCTGCAGCCGCGGATCGAACCCGATCCAGCCCAACCCGTCGTCAAAGGCTTCCGCCCAGGCATGGAACGCGGCCACGCCATCCTCGGCGTCCACCAGATAGCCCGTTACATAGCGCGCCGGAATATCGAGCGCCCGCGCGCCGCCGACAAAGCTATGCGCATAATCGCTGGCCGGGGGCAGGGGCTTGTCCACCCCGCCCTGGCTCTGGCTCTGCCCGCCATCGGCCTGCATCTGGCTCTGCGCCGGCGCTTCATCGGTGCCCAGCATTTCGCCCACCCGCGCCATCAGCCCATGCAGCACATCGAGCCGGCTTTCCCGCGCATTGCGATATTTGCCATAGAGCGTAACCGGGGCCTTGGTCAGCGGCGTCACCCGGCGATAGAGCGCCGGCACCGGTTCACCCCCGACCCTTCCGAGCACGCCATGCCGGTCGGTCGTCTCGATCACGCCCTTGACTGTCACCACTAGGTCCCCTTCGGGCCGGCTCTGGTTCACCAGATGCGCGATATTGCCATAGGCGTCGCTAAAGCGGCCGGCATTGCCGATCCCCGCCATTTCGACGCTCCAGCTTTCTACGGTTTGCGTCGGTCCGCTTTGCGGCGTCAGCAGCAATTGCAGCACGGCGTTGGCCGTGCCCGCCGGCGGTGTCACGCTGAGCTGGTGGCGTATGGCAATGCGCATCAAGACCGGACCCGGTTAATAGAAATTGTAGCTTTCGGACAGCGCATCGGTCACCCGGTTGTTGCGAGCAATGAATTCGGTGAGGAATTCATGCAGCCCATGGGTGAAGATCTTTTCCATGCTGGTGTCCTCCACCATGGCCAGCAATTGGCTCGCCGCCTCCTGGCAGGCCTGCTGGCGCCCATAAAAATCGGCCAGCAGATTGAGATTCTGCTGCACGAATTGCGCACAAAAATTCAGCGAGCGCGGCATTTCCGGCCGCAGGATCAGGAAATCGGCGATATTCTGCGCCTTGTAGCGGTCGTGATAGACATGCCGATAGCTGCGATGCGCCGAGGCCGCCCGCAAGATCAGCGTCCATTGCTGAATATCGAGATCGCCCCCCACCAGCGTGGCGCGCGGCAGCAGCACATAATATTTCATGTCCAGGATGCGCGCCGTATTATCCGCCCGCTCCACGAAATTGCCCGCCTGCAGAAATGCGAAGCCATCGTCGCGCAAAATCGTACCCAGCAGCGCCCCGCGGAATTCATGGCTGCGCTGCTTCACCCATTGCAACAGGCCCAAGAGCTTGGCCCCCCGCACATCGCGCGGCTTGATCTGGGAATATTCCAGCCACGCCCCGTTCATGCTCTCCCACATATCGGTGGTGATGGCGGTGCGCACCGAGCGCGCATTGGTCCGCGCCGCCTGCAGGCACGAATAGACCGAGCTCGAATTATCCGGGTCGAACATCATGAAATGCGCGACCGTATCCACATCGGCCGTCTTGTGCTTGGCGGCAAACGCCTCATCGACCTCCGCCGCCTGCATCATCGACATCAAATGCTCGCTCGACCCGCCCTCGCGCCGGCTGGTCAGGCTCATGCGATAGCCGACCTCCAGCAACCGCGCCATATTCTCCGCCCGCTCCACATAGCGCGATAGCCAGAACAGATTTTGTGCCGTCCGTCCCAGCATCATGGCCGCACCCCCACCCCGGCCCTCCCCACAAGGGGGAGGGAGAAGAGGGCATTGCGGCTCAGGCGGGCACAGTGCGGTTCCCTCCCCCTGTGGGGAGGTCAGCTTTTTTTCGCTTGCAGCGAAAAAGCGGGGGTGGGGGTAGTCTCGTCAAACACGCCAAACATGGGGCTCATCATCAATCTTCCAGCACCCACGTATCCTTGGTCCCGCCGCCCTGGCTCGAATTGACCACCAGCGAGCCCTTTTTCAGCGCCACCCGCGTCAACCCGCCCGGCGTGATCCGCACCTTGTCGCCCACCAGCACATAGGGCCGCAAATCCACATGGCGCGGCGCCACCCCGGCATTGACGTAAGTGGGGCAGGTCGAGAGCGCCAAGGTCGGCTGCACGATGTAATTGTCCGGCCGCGCTTCGATCTTCTTTTTGAACTCGGCATGCATGGCCTTGGTCGAGGTCGGCCCCACCATCATCCCATAGCCGCCCGAGCCATGCACTTCCTTGACCACGAGATCAGCAATATTGGCCAGCACCCAATTGCGCTGCTCCTCGTCGGTGCAATTATAGGTCGGCACATTGTTCAGCAGCGCCTTTTCCCCGAGATAGAATTCGATGATTTCGGGCACATAGGTATAGACCGCCTTGTCATCGGCAATCCCGGTTCCCGGCGCATTGACCAGCGTCACATTGCCCGCCCGATAGGCGTTGAACAGGCCCGGCACGCCCAGCATGGAATCAGGCCGGAAGGTAAGGGGGTCGAGATAATCGTCGTCGATCCGGCGATAGATCACATCTACCCGCTCCGGTCCGGTCGTCGTCCGCATGTAAACCTTGCCGCCATCGACAAACAGGTCCGGCCCCTCGCAGAGCTGGGCGCCCATCTGGTCGGCCAGGAACGAATGCTCGAAATAGGCCGAGTTATAAATGCCCGGCGTCAGTACCGCGATATTGGGCGACTGCCCCGCGCTGGCGGGCGCCACGCTTTCTAGCGTCCGCCGCAGGTTTTCCGGGTAAGTTTCCACCGGTGCTACCTTGCAGCGGTGGAACAGGTCGGGCGCCAGTTGCATCATCGCCTCACGGTCTTCCAGCATATAGCTGACCCCCGACGGCGTGCGCAGATTGTCTTCCAGCACGTAATATTCGTCCGGTCCCACCCGCACGATATCGACCCCGATAATATGGGCATAAACGCCCTTGGCCGGCTCCAGCCCCATCATTTCGGGGGCAAAGGCGGCATTCTGCAGGATCAGCTTTTCGGGAATGCGCCCCGCCTTCAGAATTTCCTGGCGGTGATAGATGTCATACAAAAACGCGTTGAGTGCCTTGACGCGCTGCTCGATCCCCTTGGAGAGCTTGCGCCATTCCTGTGCCGCGATGATGCGCGGAATCACATCGAACGGGATGACCTTTTCGGTGCCTTCTTCCGAGCCGTAAACCGCAAAGGTGATGCCCAGCTTGCGGAAAATCGCTTCCGCATCCGATTGCATCAAGGTCAGGGCTTTGTCGGGCTGTTCCTCCAGCCAGGCGTTCAGGGCCCGATAAGGTTCGCGGACAGAACCATCCGCATTGTACATTTCATCGAACGGCGCAGTTTCGGCCATTATGCTCCGCGTGGTGTTACGGCTTAGCCCATCGCCTTCACATTGCTACACATTTGTACGCAGCCGTCCAGCCGCTCAGCGCGACAATCGCAAGACGCCACCGCGTGAGCCCCACCTGACGGATCGCCTTCTACAGGGCTTGCGATACCCATCATGCCCATTATGCTGCCGCCAAACACCACCGGGAGGAGCCCCATTCATGACCATCGAAATCCTGCAAACCGGCAAGCTCCTCGCCAGCTGCGAAGCCGCCCTCGCCCAGCGCTACACTGTCCATAAACTGCACGAACAGGCCGACCCAAAGGCCTGGCTAGCCGAAAACGGCGCCCGCATCCGTGCCCATGCCGGCTCGGGCGTGCAGGCCGATCTGATGGATGCGCTGCCCAATCTTGAAATCATCGCCAGCTTCGGCGTCGGCTACGACAATATCGACACCAAGGCCGCCAAGGCCCGCAATATCCGCGTCACCAACACACCCGACGTGCTCAACGACGCGGTGGCCGAGCTCACCATCGGCCTGATGATCGCCTTGGCCCGCCGCATTCCCCAGGCCGATCAATATGTCCGCCAGGGCAAGTGGCAGCCCGGCGCCAGCATGCCGCTGTTTTCCGAACTGACCGGCAAGACCCTGGGCATTCTGGGCCTGGGCCGTATCGGCAAGGAAATTGCCTCCCGCGCCCAGGCAATGAAGATGCGCGTGGTCTATCACGGCCGCCACCGCCAGCTTTCCGAGCCGCATATCTATTACGATAACCTGGTGGATATGGCCCGCGACAGCGATTGGCTGGTCATCATCGCCCCCGGCGGCAAGGGCACCGAACGCATCGTGTCGCGCGAGGTTCTCACCGCCCTGGGTCCCAAGGGCATGCTGGTCAATGTCGCTCGCGGCACGCTGGTGGACGAGCCGGCCATGCTCGAGCTGCTGCAGAATGGCGGCCTGGGCGGCGCCGCGCTCGACGTCTTCGAAAACGAGCCCAGCGTCCCCCAAGCCTTCTTCGCCCTCGACAATGTCGTCCTCTCCCCCCACCAGGGCAGCGCCACGGTACAAACCCGCGACGCCATGGGCGCCATGCTCGTCGCCAATCTCGACGCCCACTTCGCCGGCGAACCCCTACTCAGCCAGGTGGTTTAGGCTCACCTCTCCCTCTGGGGGAGAGGTCGGCGCGCAGCGCCGGGTGAGGGGGCCTTTCGCTACTCCAAATTCTCCTGCACCATCGTCCCGGCGGCATGGATGCACACGATCTCCAGCCGCCCCGGCCCGATATTGGTGAATTTGTGCGGCACCCCGCCCGGCACCACCGCAATATCGTTCGGCCCCACCTCGATCACCTCATCCCCCGCCACCACGCGCGCCCGCCCCGATTTGACGATCCAGGTTTCGGCATAGGGATGCACATGCAGTCCCGGCCCTTGCCCCGGATCATTGTCCACCGAGAAAAACGAAATGCCGGTGCCATAGCCATCCCCCTCGAACCGGATCGTCCGGCTCTTGCTCGGTGGTCTGTCCGCCGCGCGCAATACATGCACCATTTGCCTGTCTCCTCTGGTTCTCTGACCACACGACGGGTGACCCCCGCCAGTTTCGACACGTCTTCCCTGCGCAACGCGGCGATTCCCATATCCGCCGCAATTGGCTAGCTTCACTGCCAACAAACAGGAGACGACGACATGGCTGATTGGTGGCGCGGTGGTGTGATCTACCAGGTGTATCCGCGCTCCTTCCAGGACAGCAACGGCGACGGGGTCGGCGATCTGCCCGGCATTCTGCGCCGGCTCGATCATATTGCGGGCCTGGGCGTCGATTGCATCTGGCTCTCCCCCATCACCCAATCCCCGCAAGAGGATATGGGTTACGACGTCTCCAACTATATCGATGTCGATCCGCTCTTCGGCACCATGGAGGATTTCGATAGCCTGATCGAGCGCGCCCACGCCCTGGGCCTCAAGGTCATCATGGACCAGGTGGTCAGCCACACCTCCGACCAGCATCCCTGGTTCCGCGAGTCCCGCCTGTCGCGCGATAATGCCCGTGCCGATTGGTATGTCTGGGCCGATCCGCTCCCCGATGGCTCCCCACCCAATAATTGGCCCGCCGTGTTCGGCGGCCGCGCCTGGGAATGGAACCCCACCCGCGGCCAATATTACCTGCACAATTTCCTCGCCAGCCAGCCCGACCTCAACTTCCATAACGCCGAGGTGCAGGACGCCGTCCTCGATATCATGCGCTTCTGGCTCGAGCGCGGCATCGACGGCTTCCGGCTGGACACCGTCAATTACTATTTCCACGACAAGAAACTGCGCTCCAACCCGCCCAACAAGCGCGACGAGCATCTGCCCTATGCGGTCAATCCCTATGACATGCAGGAGCACAAATATTCCAAGAGCCAGCCGGAAAACGTCGCCTTCCTGCAGCGCGTCCGCGCCCTGCTCGACCAATTCCCCGGCGCCACCTCGGTGGGCGAGGTCGGCGACAGCCACAAGGCCGTGGAACTGATGGCCGAATACACCTCGGGCGGCGACAAGCTGCACATGTGCTATTCCTTCGAGTTCCTGGGCCCCCAATTCACCGCCAAGCACTTCCGCACCCGCATCGAGCAATTCTTCAAGCACAGCAAAGATGGCTGGCCCTGCTGGAGCTTTTCCAACCACGACGTGCCCCGCCACATCACCCGCTGGGCGCCCCACAGCGTCGATCCCGCCGCCCTGGGCCGCCAGGCCGCCGCGCTCCTCCTCAGTCTCAAGGGCTCGGTCTGCCTCTATCAGGGCGAGGAACTGGGCCTGCCCGAAACTGACCTCATCTTCGAGGAACTGACCGATCCGCGCGGCATCCGCTTCTGGCCCGAAGACAAGGGCCGCGACGGCTGCCGCACCCCCATGCCCTGGGACGATGGCGAGGCCCCCAACGGCTTCACCACCGGAACGCCATGGCTGCCGGTCAAGCCACCCCAATCCGCCCTCAACGCCGCCCTGCAAAATGCCGACGCCAACTCCACCCTGGCCTTCTACCGCGCCATCCTCGCCTGGCGCCGCAGCCACCCCGTCCTCAGCGACGGCGATATCGATTTCCTCAAAACCCCCGAACCGATCCTAGCCTTCCGCCGCACCGGCCCCGACGCGACCATGCTCTGCGTCTTTAACCTCTCCGCCGAACCGCAACAGCTCACGCTAACCGGCGCAAACGCAGCGCCCGAGGCGATCTCCCAACACGCCGGCCTCGACAATGGCGCACTCACCCTCGGCCCCAACGGCTACGCCTTCATCGCCGTATCCGACGGCAAGGTGAAACTAGGCTAGGAGGGGGTACCCCCAAAACAAAAAGGCCCCCGGGCTTCCCCGAGGGTCTCTTTCACACCGTCTATGCGCCGGCTATCCCTTCGCCGCATTCGGCCCCACCGGCTTGAGCGTCAGCGGATCGAAAAACGCCATGGTCTGGCTGCCATCCGTCTTGGTGATGAAGGCCTGCACGCAGCCATTCCAGTCATTCACGCTGGACACATTATAGCCCTCGCGCTTGAGCCCCTGTTCGATGCCAAATTCGTGGTGCCGCACCGAATAGCTGGTGTCGCAACTCACTGGCGATACCGTATTGGCCGAGAGCGTATTGGCCTGCGCGGGCAGGGCAGCGGCACCCAGAGCCAGGCCGGCGGCGGCTATTGTCATGAAAAGCTTGATCATTTTTCCACATCCTTTCGTGTGTTGTGGATGTGATGACTGTGATCCCGCTTTTGCTCCGCCGCCAGTTAAAGCCCCTTCACCTGCATTACGCTTCGGACAGGCTCGTAAGGAGCGCTTCCAGAAAAAGTGGCTACCGGTTTTTCGGTTCGGAAGCGCGACGAAACAATGGCCTTAGTAGACCTGCTCAAGCGTGTTCGGATCGAAGAATTGCATGATTTCTCCGCCGCCCGGCTGGCGCACAAAGGCGCGGATACAGCCATTCCATTCCTCGGCGCGCGTCGCATCCACCCCGATCCGGCGCAGCCGCATCAGGTTGATCTCGTGGCGGTCGTCCGAATCTATCGTGCCGATGCGGATGCCCCCGCTGATCCGGATCCCGCCCGAGCCCCAATCGCCCCCGGTGCAAAACGGCGCCGCCGTGGCGGGCGTGGCCGCCAGCAAGGCCAGCGCGAAAACGCTCATCAATTTCTTGGACATGGAAATCTCCTCATTCCGCCTTCATGTGCCCAGCGATTGTGGCAGTCTCACGCCGGCTTTTCCCGCCGCCGGATCAACACCACCACCGCCGGAATGGCAAAGCTCAGCATCAGCAGCCGGATCACATGGTGTGCCGCAATAAACGCCGTGTCATAGCCCAGCGCAATCCCCAGCGCGCCCATGCCCTCCAGCGCGCCGGGCGATAGCCCCAGCCAGATCTGCCCATAGGGCATGTCCACCAGCAGGCTGACGATCCACGCCATGATGGTCACAATGCCCACCGTCATCGCCGTCGCCACGATCCCGCCCTTGGCCGCCGCAATGAATTCCCTGGCGGTAATCCCGGCAAAGCGCGAGCCGATCTGCGCCCCCACCAGAATAAAGGTCAGCACCACCAGTGGCCCCGGCATGGCCTCGGTATAAAGCCCGCCCAGCTTGGCCGCCGTCGCCGCCGCCATGGCGCCCAGCACCAGCCCTGCCGGCACTTTGAGCCGGATAAACACCAGCCCCACCGCAATGCATCCCGCCGCCAGCGCTAGCAATTGCCAGACATCGAGGAACTCACTCGCCACCGGCGGCACAAAATGATCGATCGGCAAAAACATCGCGCCGATTGGCACCACAATGGTCAGCATCAAAATGCGGATCACCTGGATAATGGCGATCTGGCGCGGCTCGCCCACCCCCGCCGAGGCAATGCCCATCACAAATGACAGATGCCCCGGAAACGAGCTCATATAGGCCGTGCCGGTATCGAGCTTGAACACCGACGACAGCATCCAGCCGGTCAGCGAAATGATCAGCACCAGTTCCAGTGCCAGCGCTGCGAGACTCACCGGCCAACTGGCAATCAGGCTCAAACTATCGGGCGCAACGCTCGCTCCCATCATCATGCCCACCAGCACGAACACCACATCCCGCAGCCGATTGGGAATGCGCATCGGCAGTCCAGCCATCGCCGCCGCCGTCACCGCCAGCGCACCCCCCATCAGCCACCCCGCCGGCATGCCGAGTGCCGTTGCGACGGCACCCCCACCCGCCGAAATGGCCAGGGTCAGCAGGGTAGGGTAGAGATTTTTGACGAGAGGAGAACCAATAGACATTGTAGGTATGTGCCTCTACTCAGCAGGAGACCATGACCGGTGATGCGCTTTTTGCTCGATCTGCCGGGCCGTTTTTTTGAAATTGTCGGCAAGATAGCCGTGGTGGTGCTGCCAATTCTATTGCTCTGGACCCTTTACGGCATTGCCACGGAGCACTGCATATCGTTCCGGCGCGGCCAATCCTGTGTGAATGACGAGCCCATAAGTTTCTGGTTTTTCACCGGTCTGATCAGCATTTCGCTTATAGTCTATGTGGTCGCAGCGATTTTCTTGCTGCTCAATGTCCGGAAGGCTCTGCGCGCGCGCCGCAATCTGCGGGCTCAGCAAGGGGGAAGACGGTAGAGCCTTGCGCCCTCAGTTTCTGCGCCTCCCTCCCCTTGATGGGCTTCGAGCCGTCCCGCAGGGCAAATCGCTCCAGTGGAGCGATTTGAGGGGAGAAGGCCATGAGAGCTATGCTCGAATGGCCAGGAACGAGGGTGGGGTGAGGGGAGCCACCAAGGTTCGGGCTTAGGGAGCCTACCCCACCGGCATCGCCTTCTCCGCCAGCCGCACCCAATAGCTCGCGCCCACCGGAATAACCGCGTCGTTGAAATCATACGTATCGGTATGCAGTTCCGAGCTGTCCCCATTGCCCAGGAATATATAGGCCCCCGGCCGCTCCTCCAGCATGAAGGAAAAATCCTCCCCGCCCATCGATGGCGGCACGTCCGCATCCACCCGGTCCGGCCCCGCCACCTCAGCCGCGACCTCAGCCGCAAAAGCCGTCCGCCCCGGCTCGTTCACCGTCACCGGATAGCCCCGCGCATAGCGAATGCTCGCACTTGCGCCAAAGCTCGCGGCAAACTGGGGCACCATCTCGCCCAGCCGCGCCTCGATAAAATCCTGCACTTCGCCATCCAGCGTGCGCACCGTCCCGGTAATCTTGGCGGTCCGGGAAATCACATTATCGGCTTCCCCTGCCTCGACCATGGTCACCGACACCACGGCGCTTTTGAGCGGGTCGACATTGCGCGACACAATGGTCTGCAGCGCCGTCACCAGATGTGCTGCCACCATGATCGGGTCGATCGTCTGCTGCGGCCGCGCCGCATGCCCGCCCACGCCGGTAATATCGATGTAGAACCGGTCGGTCGCCGCCATGATGCCGCCAACCCGAATGCCGAAATGCCCAATCGGCATGCCCGGCCAATTGTGCATGCCATAGACTTCGGAAATGCCGAAGCGCTCCATCAGCCCGTCGCGCACCATTTCCTTGCCGCCGCCGCCGCCTTCTTCCGCCGGCTGGAAAATCACCGCCACCCGCCCGTCGAAATTGCGTGTCTCGGCCAGATATTTCGCCGCGCCCAGCAGCATGGCCGTGTGCCCGTCATGCCCACAGGCATGCATCCGGCCGTTGACACTGCTGGCATAGTCCTTCCCGGTCTTTTCCGTCACCGGCAGCGCATCCATATCCGCGCGCAGCCCGATCGTCTTGCCGCTGTCATTGCTGCGGCCATTGATGATGCCCACCACCCCGGTCCGGCCCAGCCCGGTCACGATTTCATCGACCCCGAACTCCGCCAGCAATTCCGCGACCTTGCCCGCCGTCCGCTCCACATCGAAAAGGATTTCCGGATGCGTGTGGAAATCCCGTCGCCAGGCGGTAATCTCGTCATGAAATTCGGCAATTCGGTTCAACACGGGCATCAAAACGTCCAAAACAGGCAAAGCTAACGTCAATGTCGCTGCCCCAAAGCCCGCCGTCAACCGTGGCCACGCTGTCCGCCGCAAACCATGTCGTGTTCTTGGCTCCCAACCACACCCCACCCACGGGGTCATTCCGGCGCAGGCCGGAATCCATGCCGAAGACCATCCACACGCTGGATGGCGCAGTACGCCACGGACATGGATTCCGGCCTGCGCCGGAATGACCCGGTGAAGGGATCAGCACGGTGAGCAAGCCCCCCAACCCCTCCTCCCCACCGCTCTCCCTCGGGCTCGACCCGAGGGCCACTCTTCGCTTGCACCGGGAGAGCGGCGTTTGGCGAGAGCTCCCAAGTAGACCTCATGGTGAGCCTGTCGAACCACGAGGTCGCGGCACCATCCAGCCACGACCCCACCCTTCGACAAGCTCAGGATGTGGTCTACTGAGGAGCACCCACCAGCACCCTTTTCCAAAAATCCCGCCTCGGCTGGTCAGAATTTCCCTTGCTAGCCTTGTCCGCCTCGCCCAACTTTGCCATGACACCTCCAGTTTCGAGGGACTTGCAAAACACCCATGAAGATACTTGTCGCCGTCAAGCGCGTGGTCGATCACAATGTCCGCATTCGCGTCCGCCCCGATGGTTCGGGCGTCGAGACCAATGGCGTGCGCATGTCGATGAACCCCTTCTGCAAGCACGCGGTGGAAGCCGCCGTCCAGCTTGCCGAAGCCGGCCAGGCCGAGGAAATCGTGGTCGTCTCCATCGGCCCCAAATCGGCCAATGACGTCATCCTCACCGCGCTCGCCATGGGTGCCCATCGCGGCATTCTGGTCGAAACCGATGCCGAGCTCGAAACCCTCGCCATTGCCAAGCTCCTGGCCAAGATCGTCGCCGAGGAAAATCCCGACCTGGTCCTGCTCGGCAAGCAGGCAGTGGACGATGATTCCAACCATGTCGGCCAGATGCTCGCGGCCCTCACCGGCCGTCCCCAGGCCACCTTCGCCTCCGAAATCAAAGTTACGGGGCAGGGCCTCGAAGTCTCCCGCGAAGTCGACACTGGCCGCCAGACCCTGGCGCTGCCGCTGCCGGCTATCGTCACCGCCGACCTCCGCCTCAATACCCCCCGCAACGCCGCCCTGCCGCAGGTCATGAAGGCCCGCTCCAAGCCCTTGGCCACCCGCGCTGCCGCCGATTTCGGCGTCGACCTCGCCCCGCGTCTCACGGTGGAAAAGATATCCCCGCCCCCCGAACGCATGGCAGGAAAGACTGTCGGCTCCGTTGCTGAACTCGCCGCCTTCATCGCCGCCGACATTTCGCAGATGGAGGCGCTGTGATGAGCGTTCTGGTTCTGGCCGATCACGACCTCGGCGCCCTCTCGCCCGCCACCGCCCGCGTGGTGCATGCAGTGGCCGAGCTAGGCCCGGTCGAAATCCTGGTGGCCGGCGAGGACATCGCCGCCGCCGCCCAATCCGCATCCAGCCTTGCCGGCGTCACCAAGGTCTTGACCGCCGAAGGTCAATTCGCCGCCGATAGCCTCGAAATGCTACTCTCAACGTTAGCAGTCCGTTATCATTATCTGGTCGCAAGTGCCGGTTCGGTGGGCAAGGATGTCATCCCGCGCCTCGCCGCCAAGCTCGACCTCATGCCGGTCACCGATATCGTCGCCATACTCGGTCCCAACCGGTTCGAGCGCCCGATCTATGCTGGCAATGCCCTGCAAACCGTCACCTCGAACCAGTCCAAGCACATCCTCACCCTGCGCGCCTCGGCCTTCCGCGCCGCCGCGTCCGGCAATGCCGCTCCCATCGAACCCCTTGATGTCTCAGGCATTTCCTCCGCCGCCAAGGTCATTGCCGCCCATCGCACCCAGAGCGACACCCCCGATCTCGCCACCGCCCAGATCGTGGTCGGCGGCGGCATTGCGGTCGGCTCAGCCGAGGGCTTTCAACTCATTGAATCCCTTGCCAAAAAACTCGGCGCCGCCATCGGCGCGACCCGCGCCGCGGTCGATGCCGGCTACGCCCCCAATGATTGGCAGGTCGGCCAGACCGGCAAGATCATCGCCCCCGATCTTTACATCGCCATCGGCATTTCCGGCGCGCTGCAACACCTTGCGGGCATCCAGGGCGCCAAGAAAATCGTCGCCATCAACACCGATGCCGAAGCCCCGCTGGTCAAGCTTGCCGACATCGCTCTGATCGGCGATCTCTTTGAAATCATTCCGCAATTGATCGCCGAGCTGGATAAAACCGGCCTCAAACGCTGAGCCGATTGCAATTGCAAAAAATCCTCCGCCGCCTATAAAGGCGGCGCCTTCCCACCGGAACTGCTCCTGAAATGTTCGAGACCCTCACCAAGGCCCCCGGCGACAAGATCCTGGCGCTCATGGGCGAATACGCGGCCGACCCGCGCTCCACCAAGATCGACCTCGGCGTCGGCGTTTATAAGGACGAAAAGGGCGTCACGCCCGTCATGTCCGCCGTCCGCAAGGCCGAGCAGCGCATTCTCGAAAACGAAAAAACCAAGACTTATCTGGGCATTGCCGGCAATAAGGGCTTCGGCGCCGCCGTGCTCGATCTGGCTTTGGCCGATAGCGTCGACCGCTCTCGCGTCCGCATCGCTCAGGCCCCTGGCGGCACTGGCTCGCTCTGGGTTTTGATGCAGCTGATCAACCGCGCCAAGCCCGGCGCCACTGTCTGGGTCTCCGATCCGACCTGGCCCAACCACAACCCCATTGCCGAAAATTCCGGTCTCAAGGTCGAGAAATACCCCTATTTCGACACCGAAACCCGTGGCGTAAAATTCCCGCAAATGCTTGCTGCGCTTGATAAATTGGGCAAGGACGATGTCGTGCTGCTGCATGGCTGCTGCCACAACCCAACCGGCGCCAACCTCACCAATGAGCAGTGGGATCAGGTCGCCGCAAGCCTTGCCCGCACCGGCGCTTTGCCCTTCATTGACCTGGCCTATCTCGGCTTCGGCGATGGCCTGCTCGAAGACGCCTATGGCACCCGCAAGGTGATCGCCTCGGTTCCCGAAGCGCTGATCGCTTTCTCGGGCTCCAAGAATTTCGGCCTCTATCGCGAACGCATCGGCGCCGCCATCCTCATCGCCAGGGATGCGGACCAGGCCGACGTGACCAATTCCCAGCTTCTCAACATCATCCGCGGCGCCTATTCGCAGCCGCCCGATCATGGTGCCGAAATCATCCGCACCATCCTTGAGGACAAGGATCTGCGCGCCGAGTGGGAAGCCGAGCTCAATCAGATGCGCGGCCGCATGATCACGCTGCGCGAAAAGCTGGCCGAAGCCATCCGCCAGCGTTCAAATTCCAAGGATTTCGACTTCATCGCCGCCCATCGCGGCATGTTTTCACTGCTTGGGCTGCCCAATGACGTCGTTGAGCATTTAAAAGCCGCCAATGGTGTTTATATGATTGGTGACAGTCGCATCAATGTCGCCGGCATCCCGGAGGATCGGGTCGGCGATCTGGCGGAAGCCATGCTCTCGGCGAGCAAATAAGCCAGTCCATTCGCCTTGCAGCCCGGCCCCGCCGTGCTACACATTTTGCTGAACAGCTCTAGGAGGGAACCATGAAGTTCTTCGTCGACACTGCAGAAATCAAGGACATCAAGGAGCTGTACGATACCGGCCTGCTCGATGGTGTCACCACCAATCCGTCGCTGATTGCCAAGTCCGGCCGCGATTTCAAGGAAGTCGTCAAGGAAATCTGCGCCACCGTGCCCGGCCCGGTCTCGGCCGAAGTCGCCAGCCTTGAATATGACGGCATGATTGCCGAAGGCGAAGTGCTGGCCAAGCTGGCCGACAATGTCGTGGTCAAGCTCCCCCTGACGCTCAATGGCCTCAAAGCCACCAAGACCTTCAAGGAACGCGGCGTCAAAACCAACGTCACCCTGTGCTTCTCGGCCAATCAGGCCCTGCTCGCCGCCAAGGCCGGCGCGACCTATATCTCGCCCTTCCTCGGCCGTCTCGATGATATCAATCTCGACGGTGTCGAACTGATCGAAAACATCCGCCAGATCTACGACAACTACCAGTTCGAAACCCAGATCCTGGCCGCCTCGATCCGCTCGCCCAACCACGTGACCCAAGTCGCTTTGGCCGGGGCCGACGTCGCCACCATCCCGCCCGACGTGATCCGCAAGCTCGCCAACCACCCGCTGACCAATGCGGGCATCGAAGGCTTCCTCAAGGACTGGAAAGCCACCGGCCAGTCGATCCTCTAAGGCTCGCTCTGCTCGTCCTTCTCCCCCAGTGGGACTTCGACCCGGCCAAGGGCAAATCGCTCCGGTGGAGCGAAGGCCATGAGAGCTATGCTCGAATGGCTAGGTGCCCCGCCGGGGCGGATGAGGGGTCTACGACCCTTATGATAATCGCGTGAGGGGTCTGTAGCCCCTCACCATTTCGGCCTGCGGCCGATCCACCCTCTTGCGAGGGAAGGGCAGGGGCCAGGCACAGCAAAAGGTCCCCAATGGCCGATACCGAACTCGCCGCCACCATCAAAGCCGCGCTCGCTGCTGTGGAAATTCCCGGTGGCGGAGATTTGTCGGGCTATGGTGGCCTGTCCGAAATCATCGTCACGCCCAGCGCTGTGGCTTTCGCCATTGCCGTGGCCCCGGGCATGGAAGCCGCCTTCGGCCCCGCGCGTGAACAGGCCCAGTTGGCAGCGCAGGCCGTGGCCGGCACGCGCAAGGTCATGGTGTCGCTCACCTCTGGCAAGCCGCCGGCGGGCCCAAAATTCTCCCATGGCAGCCCCGTTCCGGCCGGCAAGCAAGCCGTGCCCGGCATCAAGCGCATCATCGCGGTTGGCTCCGGCAAGGGCGGCGTCGGCAAATCCACCACCGCGGTCAATCTGGCCCTGGCCTTTGCCGCTGAAGGCCTGCGCACCGGCATTCTCGATGCCGATCTCTACGGCCCCTCCATTCCCAAGCTGCTGGGCCTCGAAGGCCGGCCCGCCATCCGCGAAGACGGCATTTTCACGCCCCACAGCGCCTTCGGCCTCAAGGCCATGTCGATCGGCTCCATGCTAAATCCCGACCAAGCCGTGGTCTGGCGCGGCCCTATGGCAACCTCAGCGCTCCGCCAATTGCTGCGTGAAACCGATTGGGGCGATCTCGACATCCTTGTCGTCGACCTGCCGCCCGGCACTGGCGACATTCACATTTCCCTGTTCCAGCAGTCCGAAGTCGATGGCGTCGTCATTGTCTCCACGCCGCAGGAACTGGCCCTGATCGATGCCAAAAAGGCCATCGACATGCTGCGCCGCATGGGTGTGCCGCTGCTTGGCTTGATTGAGAATATGAGTTATTTCATCGCCCCCGATACCGGCACCCGCTACGATATTTTCGGCACCGGCGGCGCCGAAAATGCGGCCAGGTCACTCGACATGCCCTTCCTCGGCGCCGTCCCGCTGGTCATGTCAATCCGCGAAAACTCCGACATTGGCCAGCCCCCCGTCGTCTCCGCGCCCAATGGCTCCGAAGCCCAGGCCTTCCGCGCCATCGCCACAAAAATTCTCGCAGGCTTGCCCGCGCTGCGGGGCTAGCGATCCCTTGCCATAGCTGCGCCGTGTCAGCACTCTAGGACATGCAGCCCAACCCCGCGTGTCCCGGAGCCCCCAATGACCGCCACTTCCCTGATGACCGAGCAGAAGCACCCGGACGAAGCCACGCGCGACCGCGATTGGTGGCGGGGCGCGGTGATCTACCAGATCTATCCGCGCTCCTATCAGGACCAGAATGGCGATGGCGTGGGAGATCTGGTCGGCATTACCAGCCGGCTCGATTATGTCGCCGATTTGGGCGTCGATGCCATTTGGCTCTCGCCAGTATTCACCTCGCCAATGAAGGATTTCGGCTACGACGTCTCCAATTATCGCGATATCGATCCCAGCTTCGGCACACTGGAGGATTTCGACCGGCTCGTGCAAAAGGCCCATTCTCTGGGCCTCAAGGTCATCATCGATCAGGTGATTTCGCACTCATCGGACAAGCACGCCTGGTTCTCCGAGAGCCGCCAGTCCCGCACCAATGCCAAATCCGATTGGTATGTCTGGGCCGATCCCAAGCCCGATGGCACCCCGCCCAATAATTGGCTCTCCATCTTCGGCGGTTCCGCCTGGTCCTGGGATAGCCGGCGCATGCAATATTACCAGCACAATTTCCTGGTCTCCCAGCCCGACCTGAACTTCCACAATCCCGAAGTGCAGGATGCTCTGCTGGGCGAAATGCGCTTCTGGCTCGAGCGGGGCGTCGATGGCTTCCGCCTCGATACGGTCAATTTCTACTTCTGCTCGCTGGGTTTCGAGGACAATCCGGTGGTCCGTCCCGAGGATTTCAACGCCTCGACCGCCCCGGCGGTAAATCCCTATAATTTCCAGGAACATGTCTACGACAAATCCCGGCCGGAAAACCTCGCCTTCCTCACCCGCCTGCGCGCCCTGATGGACGAATATCCCGGCACCACCACGGTGGGTGAGATCGGCGACAGCCAGCACCAGCTCGAGCTCATGGCCCAATACACCTCGGGTGATGACCACCTGCACATGGCCTATACCTTCGATTATCTGGGCGGCGAATTCTCCGCCGCGCACTTCAAGACCTCGATTGCGGCCACCGAAAGCCAGGCGCCCGACGGCTGGATCTGCCTCGCCTTCTCCAACCATGATGTGGTCCGCCATGTCAGCCGCTGGGCGGTGCACGGGCAGGAGGCCGCCTTCACCCGCCTTGCCGCCACGCTGATCCTGGCCATGCGCGGCTCGGTCTGCCTCTATCAGGGCGAGGAACTCGGCCTCAAGGAGGCCGAGCTCTCGTTCGCCGATCTGGTCGACCCCTACGGCATTGAATTCTGGCCCGAATTCAAGGGTCGGGACGGCTGCCGCACGCCCATGGTCTGGCAGGCCCATGTCCGCAACGGCGCCTTCTCCACCGCCGAGCGCACCTGGTTGCCCGTCCCCGCCGAACACCTGACCCATGCCGTCGATACCCAGCACGGCGTCGAGGGCTCGGTGCTCGAATTCTACCGCTCGCTGCTGGCCTTCCGCAAAGCCCATCCGGCCCTCGCCAAGGGCAAAATCACCCTGCTGGACTCCACCGGCGACATCCTCGCTTTCACCCGCGAAGAGGGCGACGACCGTCTGCTCTGCGTCTTCAACATGGGCGACGGCGCTGCCGAATTCGCCATTCCCGCGGGTCTTGCTCCCCATCATGCCGAATGCCCGGGCGTGATCGCTGCCCCCATCGATGGCGAGCTCGATCTGGAACCCTTCGGCGCCTATATCGGCATTCTGAACTGAGCAATTATTTTGCCGGGCGGGTGGAACCAAATCCATCCAGCCGCAATTGCCTCCCCGTCACCCCGGGGAGGAACCCATTGATGAAGTCGTTGCTATCAACCCTGGCCATTGCGGCCGGGGCGCTTGTCGTGTCCTTGCCTGCCATGGCGCAGGATTTTCCCAATAAGCCGATCAATCTGGTCGTCCCCTTCGCCGCCGGCGGCTCGACTGACCTGGTCGGCCGCATTGTTGCCGAAGCGATGAGCGCCCAATTGGGCCAGCAGGTTCTGGTGGTCAATCAGGCCGGCGCGGGAGGCGTACTCGGCGCCACGGCCGTGGCCGATGCGGCTCCCGATGGCTACACCATCCTGATGGGCACCATTGCCACGCACGCACTCAGCGCCTCGCTTTACGCCACGCCGCCCTTTGATCCGTCCGCCGATTTCGCTCCGATTTCCCTGCTGGTGACCGTACCCAATGTGCTGCTGGTCAACCCCGATTTCCCCGCCACCAATGTCGAGGAACTGATCGCCCTGCTCAAGGCCGAGCCGGAAACCCATGCCTATGCCTCCTCGGGCAATGGCACGCCGCTGCATCTGTCGGGCGAATTGTTCAAATCCATGGCCGGTGTCGATATGGTCCACGTGCCCTATCAGGGCTCGGGCCCCGCTTTGGTCGATGCGCTCAGCGGCGCCGTGCCGATCATTTTCGATAATCTGCCGTCCGCCACCGAGCACATGAAAGCCGGCACCCTGCGCCCGCTGGCTGTCACCACGCTCGAACGCGCCGCCAGCTTCCCCGATGTGCCCACCATGGATGAAGCGGGCGTGCCCGGCTACGAAACCAATACCTGGAATGCCCTCTTCGCGCCGGCCGGCACCCCGCCCGAAGTGGTCGCCAAGCTCAACCAGGCCGCCGTCGCGGCCATCAACGATCCGGCGGTCCATGAGCGGCTTGCCGAAGTCGGCGCCATCGTTGTCGGCTCGACGCCCGAAGAGCTGGCCACCCATGTCGCCACCGAAGTCGAACGCTGGGCGCCGGTGGTCGAAGCCTCAGGCGCGACGATCCTGTAGCGTCTCACCCACATCCGGCAGGCGCGCGGCCATCAGTTCGCGCGTCAGCCTATGCTGCGGCTGGGCAAATATTGTCTCGGGCGATCCTTCCTCGACGATCCGCCCGGCCTCCATCACCAGCACGCGATCAGCCACGGCACGCACCATGTCGATATCGTGGCTGATGATCAGATAGGTCAGCCCGAATTCGGCCTGCAGCCGCGCCAATAGCGCCAGCACTTCGCCGCGCACCGATACATCCAGCGCCGAAACCGGCTCGTCCAGCACCACCAGCTTGGGCCGCGTCACCAGCGCCCGCGCAATGGCCAGCCGCTGCCGCTGTCCGCCCGAAAATTCATGCGGATAGCGCGCTAGCATATCGCCGCGCAGCCCCACCGCCTCGATGGCTTCGACCAGTCGGCGCTGCCGTTCCACGGGGTCCAGCTTAGCCTCCAGCCGCAGCGGCTCACCCAGCGATTGGGCGATGGTCAATCGCGGATTGAAGCTGCCAAACGGGTCCTGAAACACCAGCGAAATATCGCGCCGCTGCCCCCGCGGCAGGTCCGCGCCATGATAGGCCATTCCGCCCAATCGCACCTGGCCCGAGGTCGCGCTATCGAGTCCGACAATAATCTTGGCCAGCGTGGTCTTGCCGCAGCCCGAAGGTCCCACCAGCGCCACGCATTCGCCCTCGCTAATGGCAAAGCTCACTCCAGCTACCGCCCGCAACGGCTTTTCTCGCCATAGCCAAAACCCGCCCTGCCGGTAGTCGCGCAGCACGTCTTCCACCGCCAGCAATGGTGCGCCACCAAGCGGATGGTCCTCCCGCGTGACCTCAAACCGCGACGCCGCCACCAGCCGGCGCGTATAATCCTGCTGCGGGTCCGAGAACACACTGGCCGCGGGGCCAGTCTCCACCAGCCGCCCCCGATGCATCACCGCCACCCGGCTGCACAACACGCCAACGGCTTTGAGGTCATGGCTGATAAACAGCAGCGCCATGTGCCGCCGCGTGCAAATCTCGGCAATCAGATCCAGCACGCGCTTCTGGGTGATCAGGTCCAGCGCCGAAGTCGGCTCATCCGCGATCAGAATGTCCGGCTGGCTCGCCAGAGCCATGGCGATCATCACGCGCTGCCGCTGCCCGCCCGACAGTTCATGTGGAAACCGGTCGCCATGGCGCAGCTCCAGCCCCACTTCCTTGAGCAGATAGGGCACGTCGAGCTGCGCACTATCGCTGCGATTGAGAATGATCGCTTCTTCGATCTGGTCGGTCACCCGCATCAACGGGTTCAGTGCCGTCATCGGTTCCTGAAACACCATGCCGATCCGCTTGCCGCGCAGCCGCGCCATCTCGCGCTCATTGGCGGGCAGGGGCACCCCATCAATGCTGATACTGCCGCCCATCACGGCGCCCTCTGGCAATAGCCCCGTCACCGCCATCGCCGTCAGCGTCTTGCCCGACCCGCTCTCCCCGATAATGCCGAACCGCTCGCCGCGCTCCAGCGTAAAGCTCACATCGCTGACCGCCTCGGCGCTGCCGAAGCGCACCGACAGCCCTTTGACCTCAAGCAACGACATTGGCATTCACCTGCCGCAGCCGCGGATCGATGGCGTCGCGCAGCCCATCCCCGGCAATATTGAGACCAATCACGATCAGCACGATGCACAGTCCCGGCACCAGCGTCAGCCAGGGATGGATCAGGAACATCGATTGCGCATCGCGCAGCATCAGTCCCAGACTCGTCGCCGGCGGCTGCGTGCCTAGCCCCACATAGCTCAGCCCCGCCTCGGCCAATATGCCCAGCGAGAGCTGGATGGTGCCCTGCACGATGATCAGGCTCATGATATTGGGCAGCAAGTGCCGATAGGCGATGGCCGCCGGCCCCAGCCCCGCCAGCCGTCCCGCCGCCACGAAATCCAGCGTCGCAATGCTCAGCGCACCGCCCCGCGCCACCCGCGCAAACACCGGGATGTTGAACAGCCCGATCGCCAGCACCGCATTGATGGCGCCCGGCCCGAACAAAGCGGTCACGAGAATCGCAACGATGATGGCCGGGAAGGCGAAGAGGAAATCGGAAAAGCGCAGCACCAGCCATTCCACCGGCCCGCCCCATGCCGCCGCCGCCAGCCCCAGCGGCACGCCAAGGCCCGCCCCAATGGCCACGGCCAAAGCCGCCACCACAAAGCTCGTCAGCGTGCCCGACATGACCAGCGAAGCCATGTCCCGGCCCAGATTGTCCGTGCCCAGCCAATGCGCGGCCATCGGTCCCAGAAAGCGGCGGCCGATATCGATCTGCGCAATCGGGTAGGGGGTCCACACCAGCGAGATCAGCCCCAACAGGGCAAACAGCATGGTCGCGACCAGGCCGATCACCAGATTGGGGTGGCGCTTGAAAAAATTCATGGCGTGCTGCGCTCCCGCAGGCGCGGATCGACCAGCGCGTAGGCCAGATCGACCACGAACATCGTCGCCGTCACCGCCACGATCAACACCACCGTCGCCCCGCGTACCAGGATCAGGTCGCGCTCGGAAATCGCGGTGAAAATCAGCCGCCCCAGCCCCGGCAGATAGAACACATTCTCGACGATGATCGTGCCGGCGATCAGAAAGGCAAATTGCAGCCCTAGAATCGTCAGCACCGGCAGCAGGGCATTGCGCACCCCATGCCGCCACACCGCCTCGCCCATGGTCAGCCCCTTGGCCCGCGCCGTGCGAATGAAATCCTGCCCCTGCACATCGACCAGTGCCGTGCGCATCACCCGCGCCAGGATCGACGCCTGTGGCAGCGCCAGCGCCAGGCTCGGCAACACCAGCCCGCGCAGCGAGAGCCATGGGTTTTCGCCCCAGGGCGTAAACCCGCCCGGCGGCAACCAGCGCAGAGCCACGGCAAACACCAGCGTCAGCATCATGCCAAACCAGAAATTGGGCACAGCGACACCCAGCTGCGCCAGCACCATAATGGCCGTATCCGGCGCCTTGCCGCGTGCCCGGGCCGAGACGATCCCCAGCGGCAGCCCGACTAGGACGGAGATGATCATGGCCATCACGGTCAGCGGCAGCGTCACCGCCAGCCGCTCCCACAGCAGCGCCGCCACCGGCGCCCGCTGCGTATAAGACATGCCAAAATCCCCATGCAGCATGCCGGCAATCCAGCTCAACAGCCGCTCATGCGCCGGCGCATCCAGCCCCATCTGCGCCCGCAAATTGGCTACCGCCTCGGGCGTGGCGGTAATGCCCAGGGTGAACCGCGCCGGGTCGCCGGGCAGCAGATCGAGGAGGTAAAAAATCACTACGGCTGCCAGCAACAGCGTGGCGGCAAAACCGAGGAAACGGCGTAGGGCGAAGAGGATCATCGTGCGCCGCCCCAATCCCCAGGCCTTATCGGGGGAGGGGGCGGCTGGCCCTGATCTGGGGCGGCGTTACTCCACCCAGTGAATCCCGCGCAGCACCAATCCCTCGATCGGCGAATTCTGCCACATGCCGGCAAGCTTGGCGTTCCACACGCCGGTCTGGGCGAGCTCGAACAGGTAGCCATTGACCGCATCCTTGGCCAGGATGGTCTGTGCCTCGATAGCCAGTTCCTTGCGTTTGGCGTCGTCAACCGTCTCATTGAGTGTCTTGATCAGCGCCTGGAAGTCGGGATTGTCATAGCCGAAGTAGTAGTCTGGATTGGCATAATTTCCAATGTCGAACGGCTCGACATGGCTGATGATGGTCAGGTCGAAGTCATGATTGGTATAGACGTCCTGCAGCCATTGCGCGAATTCCACATTGATCAGCTCGAGCTTGATGCCCACCGCCGCAAACTGGCTGGCAATGATCTGCCCGGAGAGCCGCGCATAGCCCAACGGCGGCAGTTTCAGCGTCGCGCTGAACCCATCGGGATAGCCTGCTTCCGCCAGCAGCGCCTTGGCCGCTGCCGGGTCATAGGGATAGGTGCCGGTCAGATCGACATAATAGGCATTATGCGGCGCAAAGGGCGCGCCAATGGGCGTGCCATAGCCAAAGGTCGCCCCATCGATGATCGCCTGGCGATCCAGCGCATGGGCCATGGCCTGCCGCACTTTGAGGTTATCAAACGGGGGCTTGCGATTATTAGTCCCCAGGATAGTCTCGCCTTCGGTCGTGCCCACCAGCACCTTGAATTGCGGATTGCCCTCGAAAACCGCCAGCGAATCCGGCGCAAAATTATTGGTGCCGTCGATATCGCCTGCCAGCAAGGCGCTGGTCATGGCCGCCGTGTCGCCGATGAACAGATAGGTCGCCTTGCTCAGCGCGGGCAGGGTGCCCCAATAGGGCTCGTAGCGCTCGAGCAAAACGCGATTGCCTTTGTCCCATTGAACGAAGGCAAATGGCCCGGTGCCGATCGGCGTCGTCGCATTATTATCGGCGCTTTCCGGCGCCACGATCACCGCATCGCCCCGGCCCAGATTGAACAGGAACAGCCCCACCGGCTTGCTCAGCGTGAAGCTGATTGTAAACGGATCGACCACCTTCGCTTCAGCGATGTCGGTATAGAGTTCCTTATGCGCATTGACGCTGTCAGCGGCGAGAATCCTGTCAAAGGTGAATTTGACGTCGTCGGCATCAAAGCTCGTGCCGTCATGAAAAGTCACCCCCTCATGCAGCTTGAACGTATAGGTCAGGCTGTCGTCCGAAATGGTCCATGAGCTGGCCAGCCCCGGCTGCACCGCGCCATTTTCGTCAATGGCGGTCAGGCCTTCAAAGATGTTCTGATAGACCACGATATCGATGGCCTCGGCCGCGCCCGCCGTTGGGTCGAGAATTGGTGGCTCCAGCGCCACCCCGATCCGCACTTCGGTCGGCTGCTGCGCCAGTGCCGCGCCACTCAGCGCACCAACCAAGGCCAGCGCCATCGCGGCGCCCGTCAAAATCCTGCCCATTCCGTAACTCCAAAAACGGCGGTTCCGGCATCCCTCCGGAACATCGCGCGTGCTGGTGCATGAGGCGCCAGCTCCCATGGCCCGATGGTATAGGGCAATGGCGCCGATATGGCAGTAGCAAGTGTAGTTATACTTTCCGCCGATCGCCCAGCCGCGTAGCAAGGATCACTGGAACCAGCCCCGCCAACACAATGAACAGCGCGGGCATTGCCGCCTGCGCAAATAGCCCCGCATTGGCCCGCCCGTAAACCAGCGTCGCCAGCGTATCCACGCCCAGCGGCCGCAACAGCAAGGTCGCCGGCAATTCCTTGACGATTTCGACGAATACCAGCGTCGCCGCGCTCACAATGGCCGGCATCAGCGTCGGCAAATCCACCCGCAGCAAGAGCCCCAGCCCGCTCTGCCCCAGCACCCGCCCGGCATGCAGCATGGAATCGCCCCGCTTCTTGATCGCGGCGTCGAGCGTGGAATGGCTCACCGCCAGAAACCGGATCGCATAAACATAGAGCAGCGCCGCCATCGACCCCGACAGGATCAAGCCTGGCCGCCATCCCGCCAGCGCCATGGTCATGCGGTTGAACCACAGATCGGCCTGGCCCAGCGGCTGCAACAGCCCCAGCGCCAGCACGGTGCCGGGAATGGCATAACCGAGCGTCGCCAGCCGGATAGCGCCGCGCGAAATCCCCCCGGCCTGCTGGCCGATCTTGGCCGCCACCAGCCCCAATATCACGGTGATCACCGCCCCCGCCGAGGCGAGGATCAGCGTCGGCCACAGCGCGCCCAGCGTCATGCTGATTGTTTCGGGTAGCACCAAGCGGAACGCCAGATAGCTCAATTCCCCCACCGGAATGCCAAAGCCCATGCCCAGCAGCACAAGGCAAAATCCGAACGCGGCCCAGGCCCGCCCGCCCCGCAATTCCTCGCGCGCCGGCGGCACCCGGCTATCGCGATTGGCGAGATACACCCGATTGTGCCGCGCCCGCTGTTCGGCCGCGATCAAGAGGCCAATGACCAAAACCACCGTCACCGCCAATTGCGCCGCCCCGCCAAAGTCCGAGCGGTTGATCCAGGTCGAATAGATAATGGCGGTAATGGCATTGATGCCGAAATATTGCACCGCCCCCAGATCGTTGACCACTTCCATCATCGCCAGCGTCACGCCCACGACGAGCGCCGGCCGCGAGGTCGGCAAGATGATCGCAAAAAACGTCCGCATCCCGCCCGCGCCCAAAGTGCGCGCCGCGATATTGAGCGATGCCGATTGCATCAGGAAAAAGCCGCGGCACGCGACATAGACATAGGGGTACAGCACCGAGGACAGCACAATCGCCGCGCCCCAATGGCTGCGAATATCGGGAAACCAATAATCCTGCAGCGTCCGCGCCCCGGTCACCCCGCGTAAGGCCGTCTGCAACGGCCCGGTAAAGCCCAGAAATTCCACATAGCCATAAGCCGCGAGATAAGTCGGCACCGCGAGCGGCAATACCAGCATCCAGTCAAACACCCGGCGCAGGGGGAAATCGTAATGGGTCACCAGCCACGCCGCGACGAGGCCCGCAACGCCGGTCAATATCCCCACCGACCCCATCAGAACGCCGGTTTCCCGCAGGGCCGTCGGCAACATGGTCGCGGTCAGCCCATTGCTGCCGCTCGACACCGCCGCCCAGCCCAGCCACAGGATCGGCAGCCCCGCCGCCACCGCCAGCACAAGCGCAACGACCGGCAAGGCTTTCGCCCCGCCGGTCTGATTCTTGGTCACGCGCTTTAGAGCCGTCAAACAACCACCGTCTCATTCCGGCGCAGGCCGGAATCCATGCTGAAAGGCTGCAGCGGCATCGTAGCTGGGCAGCGCCTAGTTCTGCGCACCTTCGTTGAACTTGAGCTCATCGACAAGAGCCGCCGCCGCTGCACGATTGGCAGCGACCTCGACCAGCGGGGTTGCCACCGGCTTGAGCGCACCCCAGGACAGGGTCAGCTCAGACGGCGCCACCGAAGCCACTACCGGGAATTCGTAATTGGTGTCGGCATAGATCTGCTGGGCTTCGTCTGACAACAGGAATTCGATCAGCGCATTGGCATTTTCGGCATTGGGCGCATGCTTGGCAATGAACCCGCCGGCCACATTGACCTGGGTGCCTTCGCCCTCGGCATCGGGATAGATGATCCGCGCCGAATTGGCCCAGTCCTTCTGCTCCGGCTCGGCCTCGTTATTCAGCATCACGCCCATATAATAGGTATTGGTGATGGACAGATCGCACGTTCCGGCCAGGATATTCTTGACGCCTTCGCGGTCGCCGCCATTGGGCGCATAGGCGAGGTTATCACGCACCTTGGTCAGCCATTCGCGCGTATTGTCGAGGCCATGCGCGGCAATGCGCTGCGCGATCAGCCCGATATTATAGGCATGGTCGCCCGGACGGGTGCACAGACGCCCCTTCCATTCTGGGCCCGTAATGTCCTCATAGGTCAGCGCCGTATCCTCGACGCGGTCCTTGGACACGTAGAACACCCGGGCGCGGAGCGACAGCGCGGTCCAATTGGCATCGTCATCGCGGAACGCTTCTGGTACGCGCTCGGTCAGCGCTGCGGTGGTGATCGGCTGGGTCAGGCCCTGCTCCTCGGCACCCACGAGATTACCGATATCGACGGTCAGCACCACGTCGGCCGGCGACAGCTCGCCCTCGGCCGCTACGCGTTCCAGCAGGCCATCGCCAGCATAAAGCACCTTGGCTTCGATACCGGTCTCGGCGGTGAACTTGTCCAGCAGCGGCTGCAGCAGGCCCTGCTCGCGATAGCTGTAAATATTGACTTCGCCGCTCTGGGCAAAGCTGGGGGTGCTGAGGCCCAACAGAACAGTTGAACTCAGCAGGGCAAAGGCAAGGCGTGTCGTCTTTGTCATGGTTCTCTCCCAAGGCGGGCCGCTAAAAGCCCGCGAATGGACGCCCTTGTGTTGGCTGATCCATGCCATGTCAATAAAATATAGCAATAACAATGGCTTGCACCTTGGAACCATTCAAATATAGGTCCCAAATTCGGTGCGAAAACAATCCGTTAGCTGAGTTAGGAAATCATATTATTGCCATGCGACATTTGCGCCGTGGCTGCCGTTCCCCTTTGGGAGGAGGGTTACTCAGAACGCGTTCAAAAGCGCGGCGTCATCCCGGCGGAGGCCGGAATGACATCGTGGGTGGATGCGGGTCCCAAAGAACACCGCCCCACCAAGCCTACTGCTGCGGCCCCTCATCAAACTTCAGCTCATCCACCAGCGCCGCCGCTTCCTTGCGATGGCTGGCAATCTCGATCAGCGGCGTCTGGTCCGCCTTGAGTGTCCCCCAGCTTGCCACCAGCTCCGACGGCTCCACCCCCGGCACCACCGGAAATTCATAATTGCCGCTGGCATAAAGATGCTGCGCTTCATCCGACAGCAGGAATTCCACCAGTCGGTCCGCATTGTCCTTGTTGGGCGCATATTTGGCCAGGATCGCCCCCGACACATTGACCTGCGTGCCCTCCCCATCCGCATCGGGATAGATGATCCGCGCGGAAGCCGCCCAATCCTTCTGCTCGGGCTCGGCCTCATTGGTCAGCATCAGCCCCATATAATAGGTATTGCCGATCGCCAGATCACAGGTGCCGTCAAAGATCGCTTTGACCTGGTCGCGATCTGCCCCGGTCGGTGGCCGCGATAGATTATCCCGCACCGCACCCAGCCAGGTCCGCGTGCGGTCCACGCCCCAATGGGCAATGCGCGTCGCGATCAGCCCGATATTGTAGACATGCTGGCCCGAGCGGGTGCAGAGCCGCCCCTTCCATTCCGGCTTGGCAATGTCCTCATAGGTCAGCGCCGTCTGGGTCACCCGGTCGATCGAGGCATAAAACACCCGCGCCCGCAGCGACAAAGCCACCCATTGCCCATCGGGGTCATGATATTGGTCCGGCACCCGCGCCAAAGCCGCCGTCGAAATCGTCTGCGACACGCCCAGGTCCTTGGCATTGGCCAGATTGCCGATATCGACCGTGACGATCACATCGGCCGGCGAGAGTTCCCCCTCCGCCGCCACCCGCTCGATCAGCCCATCGGCCGCATAAAGCACATTGGTCTTGATCCCGGTTTCCGCGGTAAACCGGTCCAGCAGCGGCTGGATCAGGCCGGGCTCGCGATAGGTATAGACATTGACCTCCCCCGATTGCGCCCAGGCCGGCGCGCTCAGCATCAACAGCGAAGCAACAAGTACGGTCCTGATCATTGGGCTCTCCATCGGCATCGGACAGCGGTTTTGCGCCGCAAGCTCGCGCCTGTCAATAAACTCAATAAAACCAAGAGTTTACCGATTGGAATGGTTCAAATCTGGCCGGTAAATGCCTTGCGCGATCAGGCGCTTAACTGCTCGGCTGATCCGATTGCAGGGCAGGGCGATCCACCAGGTCCGCTGGGATCATCAGCGTAAACAGCATGCCGGTCGCCCCCGCCGGGTCCACCGACAGCGCAAATCCATTGACCGCCAGCAGCGAGCGCGTCAGCGCCAGCCCCACGCTCGAGCGCACGGGGGCCAGCGCGCGGCCCTCCCGGCTCACCCCGTCGCGGAACACGACGAACCGTTCGGCCATATCCACCGGGGCGGTCGAGCTATCGCGCACATGAATGGCAATGCCGCCATCATCCTCTCGCTGCGCCGAAATCACCACCGCGCCACCCGTCGGCGTCTGGTCGATGGCCGAGGCCAACAGGTTCAGCACCGCCTGTGCCAGTGACGCACGATCCGCCGTCACCCGCGGCAGGCTCTCCGAAATCGCATTGCGCACGATGACACGGGCATGGCTCGCCTGCTGGCGAATGCGCATCACGCAGCTTTCCAGCAGGCTCGTCAGCTCGATACTGGCGCGCTGCGGCATATAACGCCCATCGCGCAACCGCGCATAATCATCCAGCTCATCGACCAGCGCGGCAATTTCCTGCCCCGCCGCCGCAATGTCCTGCGCATATTCTTCATAGCGCTCATTGCCCAGCGCCCCGAACGCTTCCGAGCGGATCAGTTCGGAGAATCCGACAATCGTATTGAGCGGCCGCCGCACCCCGCGGCTGATCCGCGCCAGCAGCGCCGGATCGGGCTCACCCGAATTCGGCAGCCGGGCGGGGGCTGTGCCGCGCTCTCTAACGAAGCCGAAATAGCCGGTGATGATCCCCGCCTGGCCCTGCGCGAAAATCGTCATTTCCGCCTTGCCGCCATCGCTGGCCAGCACGATGCAAGGCCGCGCCGTCTCGGCAAAGCGCGCCGGCCGCTCCAGAAATTCACGCAAGGCCGGCAATGCATCTTCCGCCACCAGCCCGCTCAGCGGCCGCCCGGCCAGGCCCGCGCCAGGCTCGGCCAACAGCGTCACGGCGCGCGGGCTGGCCAGATTGATCACCCCGGCCCGGTTGGCATCGAAAAAGCCATCGCCGCGCAGCTCGGCAAACGATTCGGCAAAGGCGCGCACCGCGGCCTCGTGACCCGTCCGCACTTCGGTGGCGCTAGCCGATAGCATCAGGGCAGGGCGCCCTTGCCAGGAGATCGATTGCAGCCGCGCCGTTACCGGTACCAACGTGCCGTCCCGCTGCATCAAATGGTTGACGGGGCCCGCTTCCTGCTCATCCGGCCCCGCCGAGGGGAACACCGAAGCCAGCCCCGCATTGCGCAACTGCTCCACCGAATCATAGCCCACCATTTCGGTGATGGCCCGATTGGCAAACAGCACCTGCTGGTCGCGGAACACCAAAATGCCCAGCGGCAGCCGGTTCAGCACCAGCGTTTCCCCGCCCAGATTGATCAGCGCCCCCGCTGCCCGCTGCGGCTGTGGCGTTGATGGCACTTGCGGCTGCGACACAATCGGCGCCGCAGCCGGTTCGCCCGCACCCACCCGATCATTCAAAATCCGCGACAATTCATCGAAATTATACCGCGACACCCGCTCGACGGCCTCGGGATCCTCCGGCAGAGCCGGCGCAATCTCGGCCACCGCCGCCGCCACGCTCTCCGGATCGGTCCCAGCCAGCTCCGGCGCCATTTCGGCGGCAGGCGCATCATCCTCGCCTGCATTGGCGACAAGTCCGCGCCCCGTCACGCGATAAAGCTGCCCCGGCACGGGTGTCTCCGGCTCCTTCGTCGCATACATCACGTCATCGTCCGCCGTCAGCGGGGTAAACAGCGCCTCATCCGCCGCCAGCCGGTCGACCAGCGCCGCAAGCCGGCTGACCGATTCGGCCGCCACGTCATCCTCGTTCTCATGCCATTCCGCGCCCGGCCCGTCCTCAAACGCCGTCGGCTCCTCAGGCATTGCGCTTACCGCCTCGTCGGCCGGCGCAGCATCCGGCTCCGCCGCATGCCAATTGGCCAATTCCTGCTCATAGGCACGCTCATCCGCCACGATGAGATCGCCAACCGCATCGTTCGTGACGATCTCATCAGCTGGCGCGTCGCTGCTCTGATCCTCCGCGGTAGATTCGGGTGGCAGGTCCGCGTTGCCCTCGCTCGTCGGCGGTTCGTCAGTCATGCCGGTCGTTTCGGCAGCAGGCTCGCCATCCACTGTAACGGCTTCCACGCCAGAATCGTCTTGCGGCGTGGCCTCGGCTTCTGCCGAGTCATCCTCTGCCGCACCGGCCGCCAGAATCTCGTCCGCGATCGGATCGACCCCCACGATCAGCAAAACCGGCTGCCCGTCCTGCCAGATCAGCGGCGTCGCCGCACAGGTGCTCGAGGCCGGCTTGCCGCCAGCCAGAAACTGAATACGTGCCAGGCTGGTCCGCCCGGTGGACCCGAGCCTGATGTTTCGCGCCACCTGCCCCTTGATCGGGGTGGCGAGCGGCGCGCGCTTGAGCCCATGTTTCTTGATTTTGGCCAGGAACAGCCCGGAGGCGGCATTCTGCCAGATCAGCTGGTCGCCTTCGCGCGACCACAGCCAGGCCGGGCGAGCATCATCGGCATGCTGCAGCACGCGACGGGCGCTCGGCGATGTGATCCAGTCGGCATCCATATACAGCCAAATTCCGTCGAGAAGGGGCGGGCTCCGCCGCGCTGTGCCAGATCGGCACAAATGTGCCCAACGTCCTTACGGTTTCTTCAATATAGTGCGCGTGTCGCATGGTCCAGAGCGGCCGGCACACGCTTCCGCGCGCTTTGATCGCCATGGTTAAGTGCAAAAACCTTACGAATGGTCACGTTTGCGTGCCCGTCATGCACTTGTTGTGGAAAGGCGCAGCGCTGAGCGGTGGAATGAGGCAAAATGGGTGCTTGTCATCGAGAAATTCTCGACCTATGTTCCGCCCGCTTTCGGGACGACCTTGACGGTCTCCCTCGACAGGCCCCTGCCGCCTTAGCTCAGTTGGTTAGAGCGCTAGATTGTGGATCTAGAGGTCCTCGGTTCGATCCCGAGAGGTGGTACCATTTTCCAGATAGATTCGGCATTAACGCGTCACGCGCAGGGCTGCGAGTTTGCGCCCGATTTCGCTGAACACGTCGGATAGCTCCTGGCCACTATTGGCTTGGTAGGCATGCGACGCGTCGGTGGCGCAATTGGCCATCAGGTTTATGGCGCTCTGCGAGTTCACAATCGCAAACCCGACGGTGTAGACAATAATGCCCGCCCGTTTCATGGCATTGCACTGCGACTGGGTCTGCGAATAGGAACTCCCATTGGGTGCGTCGCAGTTGATCTGATCGTTGGTGTCGCCGCTGCCAGAGGTCGAACTCTGACTGATGACGCCGTTGCAATAAGAACTGTTGAACTCCCCATCCGTCATCAGCACTACGGCTTTGATGATATTGACCTTTCCTGGACCTGCAGGCTGGCTGTCCTGAGGCCAGGGACCGTTGAAATTAGGGGACACCATATACCAAGCCCAAGCTGCCCCCGTATGCCCGGCGGTCGAGCCGCCAGCCGTCAGTTTCTGTGCTACATCATGCAAGATGGTCTTGTTCGATGTCAGTGGCAGAACCGTATTGCTGATGCATGGATTGCCGGAGCCAGGATAGTTCCGGCCAAGTAGTGCCGTGGACGGCGAAGCATCGGTATACGCATTTGTCGTGCGTTCGGTGATGCAGGTACTGATCGGAAAACGGCGCTGCTTTCCATATGGGTTAGAGAACAGATAGTAATCGCAACCGGAAAGAACGCAGGCAACCGAGCCACCAGAGCTATAGGTGCCATAGTTGATGCCGTTCGTTTTTGCCGTGTTTGGCAGCACAAAAGTATTGGTTGTTGCTGCGCCGATTGTCCAAGCTAGGTTGTTCCCTGACGTGGCGCTGTTGTTGTTGAGACTGGGCATGCCGTTGATGCCATAAATATAAGCTTGGCTATTGCTCGCTAGGCCATGCGCCGACGACGTCACGACCAGTTCGCAGGTTGCGACTAGGCACTTGGTCGCCGTCCCCGTCGATTTGACGTAGCTGCCATAGTTGCCGCCGTTTATGCCTTTCAGCTCATAGGAGTCGGCGTCCACTTTTGTGACGGTAAATATCTTGTTGTTGAGCTGCGTCATGCCGCTTACATTGTTGATATAGACGGTATCACCCGTGACGAATCCGTGATTGACCGACGTAATGACGACCGGATTTTTCTTTGTCGCTCCGGTAACGACCTTGCCAGCGCCGCTGGCCCAGCCGATCGCGGTTATAGCCGTGGGCGCTTTGCTTGCACCGCGAATGCTTGCGGCATAGGTGCTCCCCACATTCACCGCCATTGAATAGGGCACAAGCGCCATTTTCGAATAGGTCGGGGTCTGCTCGTCCTGCACGACGATATTGATCAATTGTCCCAGCGCGGTTTTGAGGGCTGCGACTTTACTCTGTTGTGCCGTACCCTCGTCGGAGGTTGCGATGGGGTCGTTCATCGAGCCTGTCAGATCAACCGCGACCGCTACTTCAATGTCCATTGAGCCGCGCGTCACTTCCGAGACGATGCCTGCGCCCAGATCATGCACCCCCACCAATCCCACAAACAGAGTGGGCATGCTCATTGTTGCTTCAAAGTAGAGCGAACCCAAGGCCGCGTCCGTTCGCGCAAGTGTCACTTCGGCGGTCACATCGGGATCGGATATGCGGTCGACCAATAGTGCCTGGGCTTTCTCGATCAGCCAGCTGTTGGTAACGCCAGTTCTGAACGCATCCTTCTCCAGCGCCAGCGCCGCTGCATCCAGCGCGATCTGTGCCCGGTTCCGCGTCTGCTCCAGCCGCACATAGTCGACGACGGCGCCGCCCATGGCGATCAGCACCACGGCCATCAGGCCGAACATGATTGCAAATACACCGCTCTCGTCGCGGCCGAATCGCGCGACAAGCCGAAGGAAAGGACGCATGACGCTAGCACCCGTGGGATCTGTCGCCCCACAGCGGAGCAGGCCGGAATATCGGTGATATTCCTTATTAAAAGACCACCACCGGCCAATAAAGTTTTACCCGGCCGCAAGCACCGTTCACAACCGCGTCAGTCACACGCCCGCGCAATACTCCAAAACTACTCGGCGGGCCGAAATTTCACCGGCGCAATTCCCAGAATCGCGCCACCCCGCTACCCCTATGCGCCAATTGCGCACGAGCAGCGGAGCCCGCCATGCCCACCGAAATCTCGCCCCAGGATGGCCTGCCGCGTTGTCCCTGGCCGGGCGATGACCCGCTCTATCGCCATTATCACGACACTGAATGGGGCCGCCCGGTCACTTCCGATACCAGGCTCTTCGAAAAGATCTGCCTCGAAGGCTTCCAGTCGGGCCTCTCCTGGATCACCATCCTGCGCAAGCGCGACCGCTTCCGCGAGGTCTTCCATGGCTTCGATATCGCCAAGGTCGCCGCCATGACTGAAGCCGATATCGAGCGCCTGCTGCTCGATGCTGGCATCATCCGCCACCGCGGCAAGATCACGGCGGCCATCAACAACGCCAGGCGAACTCTCGAGATCCAGCAGGAATTCGGCTCCCTCGCCGCCTATATCTGGCAATTCGAGCCCCAGTCCGGCCATCGCGCCGATGACTATTCCTGGTCCGCCCTCAGCGCCGTCGCGCAAACCGACGCCTCCCGCGCCCTCTCCAAGGATTTGCGCAAGCGCGGATTCAATTTCGTCGGCCCCACCACCTGCTACGCCTTCATGCAGTCCATGGGCATGGTCAACGACCACATCGAAACCTGCTTCTGCCGGCCCGAGGTAGAAGCGGCCCGGGCGGCTCTCCCGCGCCCGGTGAAGTAGCGCGCCCCAAGTCCTGTTGCCCATCGGCAACATTCATCACTTTCTGCGACAACCCGCCACACCCCATATTGCGGCTCACGAGCCCGTGAGCTAGAAGCAAATTGTCCAACAACGCCAGTCCAGAGGGAGGCGCTACATGAATATTGTACATGCACTCCATCTGGGTACACACGCGCGGCCAATGGCCCGGGGCTAACGCCTCCTTGTTGTCACCACCGCCGACTTGTGTCGCGGGCACCCACCCAAACCAGCATCGTAACCGGTTGAAGCCGGGTCTTTCTTGACCCTGATTCCGCCTCCCGAAGCTCCTCAACCTTAGAAGGCCGGTCCGCGCAACAGCGCTGCCGGGCAAAGCTATGTCTTACAATGCACTCAACGAGGGCAGCATCGTGCTGCGCCTTGAATTCTCCATCGCCGATGCCGTGCACCAGCGCGGCCTGTTCTCCGTTCTGCGGGCCGCAATTGCCGCCTGGTGGAACCGGCCCCGCATGGCGCGGGTGATCGATCTGCCCGCTCGCCTGCGGGCCGATGTGGGCCTGCCGCCTGCCGACGGCTTTGACCAATGGCTGCTGCCTGGGGACAATCCTCAGATTCCACCGCCCCTATGGAGGCCAGGTTTGTAGCCCCAGCCCCCTCGCTTTCTCCCGGAAGGCGAGGGGGCACATTCCCCCGCTCTGCTGTTGCCCCTCCATGCCCGATCCGCTAACAACGGCCCGTTCCCGAAGGACTGCCCAAAATGACCGAAAAAGCCAAGCTCATCGCCCCGCGCCTGCCGCGTGGCTTCGAGGACCGTACGCCCGGCGAAATTGCCGCTGTTGGCGCCATGATCGACACGATCAGGAAAGTCTATGAGCGCTATGGCTTCGACCCGGTCGAAACACCTTTACTGGAGCTCACCGAAACGCTGGGCAAATTCCTGCCCGATACCGACCGGCCCAATGCCGGCGTCTTCTCCCTGCAGGACGATGACGAGCAGTGGATGAGCCTGCGCTACGATCTCACAGCGCCGCTCGCCCGCTACTTCGCCGAAAATTTCGAAACCCTGCCCAAGCCCTACCGGTCCTATCGCCAGGGCTATGTGTTCCGCAACGAAAAGCCCGGCCCCGGCCGCTTCCGCCAGTTCATGCAATTCGATGCCGACACGGTCGGCGCCGGCGGCCCCGAAGCCGATGCCGAAATGTACATGATGGTTGCCGACGTGATGGACGAACTGGGCCTTAAGGGCCAGTATGTCGTCAAGGTCAACAACCGCAAGGTGCTCGATGGCGTCCTCGATACCGCCGGCATCACCAGCGACGGGCAGAAGCTGACGGTGCTTCGCGCCATTGATAAGCTCGACAAGTTCGGGCCAGAAGGCGTCAAGCTCCTGCTCGGCGCCGGACGCAAGGACGAGAGCGGTGACTTCACCAAGGGCGCCGGCCTCACGCCGGCGCAGATCGAACCCATCCTCGCCTATGTCGATAGCGGCGTTCCCGCTCCCGGCGTCGAAAAGGGCAGCAATGCCCATGTCATCGCCACCATCAACACCCTTGCCGGCCTTATCGGCGGTTCGGAAGCCGGCCTGCAGGGCTTGCAGGAACTGGCCAGCATTTTCGGCCTGATCAGCGCAGCCGGCTTCAGCGGCCGCGTCATCCTCGACCCCTCGGTGGTCCGCGGCCTCGAATATTACACCGGTCCCGTCTTCGAGGTCGAATTGACCTTCAAGGTCCAGAACGAAAAGGGCCAGGACGTGGTGTTCGGCGCTGTTGGCAGCGGTGGCCGTTATGACGGCCTTATCGCGCGCTTCCGTCGTGAACCGGTACCGGCCACGGGGTGCTCGATTGGCGTCTCCCGCCTCGCCCATGCGCTCAAGCTGACCGGCAATCTCAAAGCCACCGAACCGGTCGGCCCCGTCGTCGTCCTCGTCATGGACAAGGACCAGATGGCCGGCTACCAGGCCATGGTGGTCGAACTGCGCAAGGCCGGCATCCGTGCCGAAATGTTCCTCGGCAATACCAAGAATTTCGGCAAGCAGGTCTCCTATGCCGATAAGCGCAATTCGCCTGCCGTCATCATCGAAGGCAGCCAGGAGCGCGACCAGGGCATCATCCAGATCAAGGATCTGATCGCGGGCAAAGAGGCCGCCGCCGCCATCACCGACAACGCCGAATGGAAAGCCGCAAGGCCCGGCCAGTTCGAAGTCAAGCGCGGTGATTTGGTCGCTGCCATCCAGAAGCTGCTGAGCGAACAATGATCCCCCGTACTCTCCCCACCCCGGATGTCACCCCGGCGCAGGCCGGGGCCCATGCTGAAGGCCTCTTTTCGGCACCATGCAAGTGGATAGCTCACAGCATGGATTCCGGCCTGCGCCGGAATGACCCGGTGGTTGGGACATATCGGGTGATAGCATCATGACCGGCGCCGCTCTCCGCCGCGCCAATCTCGAATCCCTCGTCGAAGCCCAGGGCGCCACCCGCGCCACCCCGCCGCTCCTTCTCCCGGCCGATCCCTATTTCGATCTCGCCGGCGAGGAATTCGGCCGCCGCCTGTTGCTCACCACCGATGCCTCCGGCGCTGAATATTGCTTGCGCCCCGATTTCACCCTGCCCATTGTGGCCGATTACATTGCTAACGGCGTGGGCGAACCGGCCGCCTTTTCCTATCTCGGCCCCATTTTTCGCCAGCGCGAAACCGGCGCGGCTGAATTCGATCAGGGCGGCATCGAATTGCTGGCCCAGCGCGATGGCGACGTGGCGCTCGATCAGGTGCTGACCTTTGCCCGCGCCGCGCTCTCCATTTTCGGAGTCAGCCCCGTCGTCCGCCTCGGCGGGGTAGGGTTGTTTGAAGGTCTTTTGGCCCAGGCCGACATGCCCGATCCATGGCGCTCGCGCATCCGCCACCGCTTCGGCCACACCGAAGCGCTCGAACGTCTGTTGACCCGGCTCGAACTGGCGCCCGATCTGCCGCGCGAACAGCAGCCCTCCCGCGAGGCGCTGGTCGCCGATGTCACCGAGCAAATGGTCGCCGCCGGCCTCTCCCTGTCCGAAGGCCGCACGCCCCAGGAAATCGCCGACCGCTATCTCGAACAGCAGGCGCTCGACGCCGCCCACGTTCCCGCCAAGACACTCAAATTGCTGCGCGATTATCTCGCCATTTCCGGCCCGGTCCTCCAGGCGCTGACCCGTATCGAGGCCCTCGCTGCCGAACACCGGCTGATGCTCGGCGCCCCCATCCGCGCCATTCGCCGTCATCTCAACGGCCTGGGCGAAGCCCGCGTCAGCTTCGATGCCAGCTTCTCCCCCCGCCTTGATTATTACACCGGCATCGTCTTCGAAATGACCGGCCCCAATGGCGAAGTGTTGGCCTCGGGCGGCCAATATGATCGCCTGCTCGAACGCCTCGGCGCCAAAGCCCCCATCGCCGCCTCCGGCTGTTCGGTCTGGGTCGATCGTTTGGAAGCGGAGGTTCGCTCATGAGTGAAATCACCCTCGCCGTCCCCTCCAAGGGGCGCCTAGAAGAACTCACCCGTGATTGGTTCGCCAGCAATGGCCTCACCATTGCCCGCCCCGGCGGCGCGCGTTCTTATCTGGGTGCCATTGAAGGCCTGCCCGACGTCACCGTGCGCTTCTTCCCGGCCTCCGAAATCGCTCGCGAGCTGATCCGCGGCACGATCGATATTGGCGTCACCGGGCGCGATCTCATCCACGAAACCAGCGAAACCGGCCCCCAATCGGTCGCCTTCGCCAAGACGCTCGATTTCGGCCATGCCGATGTCGTCGTCGCCGTGCCTGATGCCTGGATCGATGTCACCCATCTGCATGATCTGGCCGATGTGGCGTCCGATTTCCGCTCCCGCCACGGCCGCTGGCTGCGCATCGCCACCAAATACATCACCATCACCCGCCAGCATTTCGCCAAGGCCGGCATTGCCGAATACCGTACCGTCGAAAGCCTGGGCGCCACCGAGGCGGCCCCCGCTTCTGGCGTTGCCGATATCGTGGTCGACATCACCACCACCGGCTCGACCCTCGCGGCCAACAATCTGCGCGTCCTCGAAGATGGCGTCATGCTGCAAAGCCAGGCCTGCCTGATCGTGTCGCGCACCGCCAACTGGTCCGCCCCCCGCCGCGCCAGTATGCAATCGCTGCTGACACGTCTTGCTGCCGAAACGGATTTCTGATCAGCAGGACGCCATGGAACTGCTTCTTCTGGCGCTTTTGGTCCCTCTCGTCTGGGGCAGTGTGCTGCTTCTGATGATCAAGACAATCGGCGGGAGCCGCATCAACCGCCGCGCACGCCGCTCCGGCAATTCTGGCTCCGCCTATGGTGGCGACGCCGGCACTTCCAGCGGTGATGGTCACTATCACGGTGGCAGCGATAGCCATTCCGGCCACGACAGCCATTTCAGCCATTCCAGCCACGATAGCGGCAGCAGCAGCGGAGATAGCGGCAGTAGCGGCGGAGATAGTGGCGGCGGTGGTGGAGACGGCGGCGGGGGTGGGGGCGGCTGAGCCGGCTTGCCCGCCGCACCGATTTGCCTCACAACACGCCGCCGCCCCCGACCCACCAGGCCCGACATGATTTCCGATCCACTGATTCTTCTGGCGCTGGCCGCGGTCGGCATGCTGGCCGGCTTTGTCGATGCCATTGCCGGCGGCGGCGGCATGATCGGCATTCCCGCGCTCCTGGCGGCCGGCCTGCCGCCGGTTGCGGCGCTCGCCACCAACAAGCTGCAGGGCGTGGTCGGCACCGCCATGGCCACCTTCACCTATTGGCGCCGCGGCTTCATCGCGTTCAAAACGCTGATCCCCGCCGTTGCCCTCACCTTTGCCGGCAGCTTCTGCGGGGCCCTGGCGGTCAAGCAACTCGATACCAGCCTGCTCACCCTGGCCGTGCCCATCGCGCTGATCGGCATCGCGCTCTATTTCGTCTTCGCACCAAACCTGTCCGATGCCGACAAGGCCGCGCGCCTGCCCTTTGCCCGCTTCGTGCCGCTCATGGGCCTGGTCCTCGGCTTTTACGATGGCATTTTTGGCCCCGGCACCGGCTCGTTCTTTACTATCGGCTTTGTCACCCTGTTCGGTCTCGGGCTCACCCGCGCCTCGGGCCACACCAAGGCGCTGAACCTGGTGTCCAACCTTGCCGCGCTGGTCATTTTCATCCCGGCCGGCGATGTGGTCTGGCCCGCCGCCATCGCCATGGCGATCGGCCAATTGGCCGGCGGCTATATCGGCGCCCGCACCGGCATCCGCTACGGCGCCAAGATCATCCGCCCCGTGGTCGCCGTGGTGTCGATCGCTCTGGCCCTCAAGCTGATTTTCTTCCGCTGAGTGGGAGGGCCGGAGTGGAGGAGGGGCCGGTCGAGATTCAGCTTAGGCTGAGTCGAAAATGGCGGTTTTCGAGAACCGGAGCGCAACGTACTTTGGGGTACGTGAGCACCGGAAGCGCAGAAAACTGGCATTTGCAGGCCAGCATAAGCTGAATCTCGATTAGTCCCTAGGGCGTGTTGGCCTCGCGCGACCGGATCCGGTCGAGCCCCAGATAATGCTCGCGCAGCACCACGAATATGCCCGAGCAAACCACGATCGAGGCGCCGATGATCATCATCAGCGTCGGCATGTCGCCGAAGATGAAATACCCCACCACCAGGCTGAGCAGCAGCGAGGTATATTCAAACGGCGCAATGACCGACAGGTCCGCATAGCGATAGCAGGCCGTGAGCAGGATTTGCGCGATACCCCCTGCAATGCCTGCCGTAACCAGCAACGCCGCCTGCTGCGGATTGGGCCACACCCAGCCAAACGGCGCGGTCAGCAGCGACAACAGGCTCGCGGTGACGAAGAAATACAGCACGATCGCTTCGGTACGCTCGGTCTGCACCAGCCGGCGCACCTGCAGCATGGCAAAGGCGCTCAGAAATGCCGCGCCCAGGGCGGCAATGACACCCAGCGTTTCCTCGGCACCCAAACCTTCCGGATGGGTCAGCAGCGTCAACCGCGGCCACAGCATGATGCCGACACCCGCGAGCCCGACAATGACCGCCGTCCAGCGATAAATGAACACGCGTTCCTTAAGCAGCAGCGCGCCTAGAATGACCAGCAGAAGTGGCGAGGCATAGCCGATGGCCGTGGATTCGGGCAGCGGCAGCTTGGTCAGGCCGAAAAAGCCCAGCCCCATCGAGGCCACCCCGATCAACCCGCGCAGCACATGCCCGAGCGGATTGGCGGTCTTGAGCCCGCTCACGAGCTGACGCTTCCACAGCAGCCAGCCGATCACCGGGATAATTGCAAACAGCGAACGGAAGAACACCAGTTGGCCCGCGGGAATGCCCTGGGCCGCCTTGAGGCAGGTGGCCATGATGACAAAGATGCAGACCGAAGCGACCTTGAGCCCGATGCCGCGCAATGCATGCGTGCCCCCGGCGTGAGCGGAGGAGGCACTGGATGCAGGGAGACTGGTCACGGACATCTCGTGCTGCCAAAGGCAGCTTTTGGGCGCGGCTAATTGCCGGCGGTTTGCTCTAGCTTTTCCTTGGCGATGCGCGCGGTGGCGAAAGCCTTGTGCTCGGGGCCAACGGCGCTGCCGGTCTTGATGACCTTGGCGTCGGCGTCGTGGATTTCCCAGTGCCAGTTTGCATTGGGGCCGCTGCCGCCCTTGAGGCGCAGCTTGATGGCGAGGGGTGCGGTGAATTGGGTCATGGCCGTCTTATGCAGCAGGTGGCGGCGAGGGGGAAGAGGGTTTTTGGCGATTTAGCCGCCTCTAGACGTCACTGCGCTTATATTCGATGCGATCGCCCCAGAATGCCAGATAGTCGCGGATCGGTTCGACCAGCGGGCAGGGGTCGGGATAATACCAGACCTGATCTGGCCCGGTCGCGGTGAGGGTCTTGAGCGTATAATAAGACGCTTCCCCCTTATACGGGCACACCGTCTTGGTCTCCGAGGCCTCCAATATCCCCGGCTGCACATCCTCGCGCGGCAGATAGATCCGCAATGGTGCGCCCGGCTCGTCCAGCTCCAGCGCATTGAGCGAACTGGCGATCTCGGCGCCGTCAAAAATGACATGCACCCGGCCTGCTGCTGGTTTGATCTTGATATCCTTGTCGAGGCATTGACGTGCCATGAGGCGTCTCCTGTTACCCCATCCTAACGCAGCAATTTGGCGAGGGTTGCGACAGGCGCGCGTCCCCGCTTATTTCCGCGTGATCGAAACCCCGCCAAACTGCACCCCCTCGTCACCCCGGATTTCCAGCGTCACATTCCGCGCCCCGACATCCCAGCGCGCGGGGGTGTCAAAGGCGAAGGGGGCGGAGCCTTGGACGGAACCCAATAGCGCGCCGTCGAACCAGAGTTCGGCGGACCCCGAACCGCTCAATTCCCCTTCCACATGGGTAATGGCGGTGCGCGGCAATTCCAGCAGCGCCACCGTACGCCCCGAAACGCCCGGCACCGGCCCATCGAAATGGAAATTGGTCGCCGCCAGGATTTGCAGGTCCGGAATCTCCACCAGCCCATTGCGGTGGATATCCACCTTTTCCGCCAGCGTCACGCTGTCGAAGAGCGGCGACAGATATGCAATCGCCGCCTGCGGATCACTGGTGCGGGTCACGAAATAGCCGCTGCGGCCCGCCAGGTCCGCCAGGTTCACGTTGAAGGCGATATTGCGCGGATCATCGCCAATGCAGGGCAGCGGCACGCGGCCGGCGGTCTGCGCATCGAGATACCCGCAATCGATCCAGTTGAGGCTGCCCACAAACGTGTCGGGATTGGCAAAGGCATTAAGCCGGGTCAGCGCCTCGCCCACTTCGGTCCAGGCCATTTGCGGCACGGTGGGATCTTCCCATTGGCCCGGAAACGCCTGCCGCGCCCAGCCCGTCGCCGCATGGCTCAGCAGTGCCCCGATCAGCAGCACGGTGACCGCCACGGTCGCGCCCAGCCAGGTGCGGACCAGCCAGGCGTGACGGCGCGCGATGACAGCGGTCGCAGCGGCCAGGATGATGAATAGCGACATATAGCCCGGCGCCTGCCAGTGGAAATGAAACTGCGTATCCGACCACAGAGCGACGAGGGTGAAGAAGATCACCGGCGGCACGCCGATATAGGCCAGCAGCGCCGCGGCGCCCGGCACACTGCCTTGCGGATATTGCGCACGTGGTCCCGCAAAAATGGCGTGCAGCCCAACCCAGATCGCCGGCAGCGCCAGCCAGGGCACGATATAGAGCAGTTGCCCCACAATCATGCGGATCAGTCGCGCCCAGTTCCAGCCTTCTTCCACCAAGGCGCGGCCACCCTGGAAGGCGAAGGACGCCCAATGGTTCTGCGCATTCCAGATCGGCACCGGCAGGAAGATCACCAGCGCCAGCAGCGCCGCGACATAAGGCGCCGGATGGGCAAACCAGCGCCGCGCATTGCCATTGGCCAACATGAAAATAGCCGCGCCCAGCCCAATGAACGCGCCATGATATTTCGACAGCAGCGTCAGCCCCAGCCATAGCCCAGCCAAGAGCCAATTGCGCCATGGCCGTTCCCCGCCTTGCCTGCAGAAAATGTCGACCAGCACCAGGCAGGTGGCCGCCCAGAACAGCATCATTGGCGCATCGGGCTGCAGCCAGCTGCCCACCGACAGCGAGAAGATCGCCGAGGCATTGAGGATCAGCACGGCATAAAAGCCCGCCCAGCCCGAATGCACCCGCTCGCCCAGCCGGTACGCCAGCCAGGAGGTCACCACGAACATCAGCACGAAGGGGAGCCGCAGCACCCACACTGCTTCCGAACCGGTCAACTGCATGGTCGCCCAGATAATCCACAGCGACAGTGGCGGCTGGTCGAAATAGCTCAGATGCAGCTCGCGGGCGCTGCTGACATAATAGGCTTCGCCAGTGCCCAGCCCGATGGCCGTCGCCCCCCACAGCCGCAGCACCAGCGCAACGCCGATCAGAACAAGCGCCCAAACCGCCGGATTGGCAGACGAGCGGGGAGAAACATCGGTGCTGGCCATGACGCGTCCAAATACCCGGGAAAATCGGCCCCTGTGGTATAGCGGCAAGGCCGGTGTCGCAATGGCTTCGTGGTTATGCTGGTCCAAAGCCGATGCTTCGTACTTTACAATGCTCACACACCCACGGTGTCACCCCGGCGCAGGCCGGGGCCCATCTCGAGATTGTGCCCCTGCCGCAAGGTTGTGGGGGCAGGGCATCTATCTGCCGGCATGTGAGATATCTCAGGATGGGCCCCGGCCTGCGCCGGGGTGACACCGAGTTTGATGCGCCTGTCGTGATAAATTCATCGTCGCGGACTAGGCAAACTTCATCGCTTGCCGGGTGCGTTTGTCTTGACTCCGCAAGGCCCCCCTCCTATATCCGCTGCACCCTGTTAGCACTCTCCATTATCGAGTGCTAACAGGTCCGATATTGCATTGAAATTGATGCCATAGGAGCAATCATGAGCTTCCGTCCCCTGCACGACCGCGTGGTCGTCCGTCGCCTCGACAGCGAAGAAAAGACTAAAGGCGGGATCATCATCCCCGACACCGCCAAGGAAAAGCCCTCCGAGGGCGTGATCGTCTCCGTAGGCCCCGGCGCCCGTGACGATGCCGGCGCTCGCGTCGTTCCTGACGTGAAGGCTGGTGACCGCGTGCTGTTCGGCAAGTGGAGCGGCACCGAGGTCAAGGTCGACGGCGAAGACCTGCTGATCATGAAAGAATCCGACATCATGGGCATCATCGAAGGCTAAGCCCTTCTGTTGCCCATTCTTTTTGTCCGTCCTTAAGGAGCGCCCTCATGGCCGCTAAAGAAGTCAAATTCTCCACCGATGCTCGCGACAAGATGCTGCGCGGCGTCAATATCCTGGCTAACGCCGTCAAGGTAACGCTCGGCCCCAAGGGTCGTAACGTCGTCATCGAAAAGTCCTTTGGCGCACCGCGCATCACCAAGGACGGCGTGACCGTTGCCAAGGAAATCGAACTGGAAGACAAGTTCGAAAACCTGGGCGCACAGCTGCTGCGTTCGGTTGCTTCCAAGACCAATGACATTGCCGGCGACGGCACCACCACCGCGACCGTTCTGGGTCAGGCTATCGTTGTCGAAGGCGTCAAGGCTGTTGCCGCCGGCTTCAACCCGATGGATCTGAAGCGCGGTATCGATCTGGCTGTTGAAGAAGTCGTTGCTTCGCTCAAGGCCGCTTCGTCCAAGATCAAGTCGTCTTCGGAAGTCGCTCAGGTCGGCACCATCTCGGCCAACGGCGAATCCGCCATCGGCGACATGATTGCCGAAGCCATGCAGAAGGTCGGCAATGAGGGTGTGATTACCGTCGAAGAAGCCAAGACCGCTGAGACCGAACTCGAAGTCGTCGAAGGCATGCAGTTCGACCGTGGGTACCTCTCGCCCTACTTCGTGACCAATGCCGAGAAGATGACCGCCGTTCTGGAAGATCCCGTGATCCTCCTGCACGAGAAGAAGCTGAGCAATCTGCAGGCTATCCTGCCGATCCTCGAATCGGTTGTGCAGAGCCAGCGCCCGCTGCTGATCATTGCCGAAGACATTGAAGGTGAGGCTCTCGCGACCCTCGTCGTCAACCGTCTGCGTGGCGGCCTCAAGGTTGCTGCCGTCAAGGCTCCGGGCTTCGGCGATCGCCGCAAGGCCATGCTCGAAGACATCGCCATCCTGACCGGTGGCCAGGTGATCTCGGAAGATCTCGGCATCAAGCTTGAGAACGTGACCATCGACATGCTCGGCACTGCCAAGCGCGTTGAAATCACCAAGGAAAACACCACCATCGTCGATGGTGCCGGCACCAAGGAAGACATCCAGGGTCGCGTTGGCCAGATCAAGGCGCAGATCGAAGAAACCACTTCGGACTACGACAAGGAAAAGCTGCAGGAACGTCTGGCGAAGCTCGCCGGTGGCGTTGCAGTGATCAAGGTTGGCGGCTCGACGGAAGTTGAAGTCAAGGAGCGCAAGGACCGCGTCGACGACGCGCTGAACGCAACCCGCGCTGCCGTTGAAGAAGGTATCGTTGCTGGCGGTGGCGTTGCGCTGCTGCGCGCTTCCAATGCCATGACCGTCAAGGGTGCCAATGCCGATCAGGCCGCTGGTATCGCCATCGTCAAGCGCGCTCTGCAGGAGCCCGTGCGCACGATCGCCAACAATGCCGGTGCCGAAGGCTCCGTAGTCGTCGGCAAGATCCTCGAGAATTCCTCGCTGACCTTCGGCTACAATGCCGCAACCGGCGAATATGGTGATCTCGTGGCTCTGGGCGTTATCGATCCGGTGAAGGTGGTTCGCACTGCCCTGCAGGACGCAGCCTCGGTTGCTTCGCTCCTGATCACCACCGAAGCGCTCATCGTCGAAGCCCCCAAGGACGCAGCACCGGCAATGCCGGGCGGCGGCGGCATGGGCGGCATGGGCGGCATGGATTTCTAATCCAGCCTCATCCCGAGCTACGAAGTCTCGTTACTTCCCAGTCACGGACTTTGCAGGAGGCGCGGTGGAAACACCGCGCCTTTTTCGTTGTCGGCACTGCTCGCCGGTGGCAAAACGAAGAAAAGGGAACCGATCATGACACGACCACCCATGCGCCGCGGCGGCAGCGCCCTCGATCAGGCCGAAGCCGCCTTCAAGGCGGTAACCAGCAAACCTGCCGAAGCCGCGCCCGCGCCAAAGACGATAACGCCGCCCAGCGGCAAGGAGCTGGTCTCGCTGCGCCTCGACCGCGATGTGCTGGAGCATTTCCAGGAAGACGGCCCCGGCTGGCAAGACCGCATCAACGCCGCCCTGCGCGCGAGCGCCGGACTGGAATAGAGGTCGTTTGGCGCTAAGCCGCGCCCGCCACGCCCATTTCCGCCCAACCCTGCCGCTTGCGATAGATCGTCGATGGGCTGATTTCCAGCGCCGCCGCCGCCAGCGAGACATTGCCGCCAAAGCTGGCAATGGCGTCCTCGATAATGCGCTGTTCCTGCTGCCACATTGGCAGGATCGCCGGCCGCCGTCCCACTGCTGGCGTCGCCACTGCCATCGTCCCACGCGATTCCACATCGGCCGCCGACAGCATGGCGGCAGTGATGTCCCCGCCGTCGAACATCACCACCAGCCGCCGCACCAGGTTCTGCAATTGCCGCACATTGCCCGGCCAGTTCGCCGCTGCCAGCACGGCGCCGGCCTCGCTGGTAAAGCCGGAAAAGCCCTTATGCTCTTCCCGCCCGTAATGCTCGAGGAAATGCCGCGCCAGCACCATGATATCGGTCGGCCGCTGCCGCAGCGGCGGCAAATGAATGGGCAGCACATGCAGCCGGTAGAACAGGTCCTCGCGGAACTTCTTCTCGGAAATCAGCTGCATCGGATTGCGATTGGTGGCGCAGATCACCCGCACATCCACTCGCCGCACGCCCGATTCACCCACCCGGCTCAGGGTCCCGGTCTGCAGGAATCGCAACAGCTTGCTCTGCAACGACAGATCCATTTCCCCGATTTCATCGAGAAACAGTGTGCCGCCATCGGCCAGCTCGGCCGCGCCCTTGCGGTCTTCATGCGCGCCGGTAAAGGCGCCCCGCGCCACGCCGAACAATTCGCTTTCCATCAGGTCGCGCGGAATGGCCGCGCAATTGATCGCCACCATGCGCTTGCCGGCCCGCGGCCCCTCGGCATGCAGCGCCTCGGCGCACACATCCTTGCCCGTGCCGCTCTCGCCGGTGATGAACACCGGTGCCGACGAGGTGGCGATCCGCCCGATCTGCTCATAAACGAACTGCATGGCGCTCGAAGCGCCGATAAATCCGGCATAATCGGCCATCCGCCCGCCGCTATTGGCTTCAAGGCTGAGCGCGCGGCCCTTGCCATGCCGCTCGGCCAATTCGCCGATCTTGGCGGCCAAAGCCGGTCCGGTCACGGGCTTGGCCATATAATCATGCGCCCCGGCACGCATTGCGCCCACGGCTGCCGAAACCGATGCCCCATCCGACAGCGCCAGCATTAGTGCACCATTGGCCAGCCGCGTCATCCGCGCTACCGCCTCTTCGCTCCGCTCATCCAGATCGCTCAGGCTCGACAAATCCGCCAGCACAATATCGAAACGCCCTTCGCGCAGCGCGTCGGCAGCCTGCCGTCCTGTCGCGGCGAGCGTGATTCGCGGCGCGGTGACCAGGTTCTGCGCCAGGCCTTCGGCAGTAAGCTGCGCGGCGACCGCATCGCGCTCGACCAGCAGCAAACGGCCCTGCGACATGCTGTCGCTTCGAGTGTGCATCGCCATACGGCCGGTCCTTTAAACGTCAAATCCGCCCGGCTTCGGCACGCCGTCATGGCGCCCATCTCCGGTGTTGCCCCGATTGTTGGTCAACAGGGTAAATAAACCGTATTCGAGCGTGCCGTTTCGGCGCTTGATCGCTGCGCGCACACACGATTAAGTCGCCGCCATGGAAGAAGACCAACCCCCCGTCGACATGTTCGTACCCATCGGCCGCGGCGTTGCCCAGGCCGGGGTGCGCATCGCCAATGAACGCGCGGTGCTGACGCTGGTCGCCATTTTCCCAGGCCTGTCCAATGCGGATCTGGCCCGGCGCACCGGGCTTGGGCCGCAAACCACCTCACGCATCGTCTCCGACCTCGAAGCCCGCTCCATGGTCATGCGTGGCGAGGTGCTGCGCGGCCGCCGCGGCCAGCCGGCGACCCCCTTTTTCTCAACCCCCGCGGCGCCTATTGCATTGGCGTCGAAATCGGCTGGCGCCACCGCGAAGTCCTGCTCTACGACCTGGCCGGACGCACTCTCGCCACCCTGCGCTCCAGCTACGAATATCCCGACGCAACCAGGATTTTCGCCGATCTGGCCGCCGATGTACAAATTATGCGCGACGCCCTGTCGCCGCAGGATCTCGAGCGGCTGGTCGGCATTGGCCTGGCCGCCCCCACCTTCATCCATGGCAGCATCGAGCGCATCGGCGGGCCGCCCGAACAGGTCGAGCTCTGGCGCAGCATCGATGTCGCCGCTCGCCTCGCTGCGGCCACCGGCCTGCCCACCGATTGGTTCAATGACGGCAGCGCCGCCTGCTGGGCCGAAATCCTGGCCCAGCCACTGCCTCGCCCCACCACCTTCGCCTATTTCCAGGTCGGCACTTTTGTGGGCGCCGGCATCGTCATGAATGGCGCGCTGTGGGAGGACCCCTCGGGCAATGCCGCCGATCTGGGCAGCATCATTGTCGCCGGTGCCGATGGCGCCCCCACCTATGCCCATATGGTGGCCTCGCTCAACGCGCTCGATCGCCGCCTGACCGAAGCGGGAATGCGCCGTCCGCGCGGCTTCCCGCAGGAGTGGGATTGGACCGCACTCGAACCCGTCGCCTCCGCCTGGATCGATGAGGCTGGGCGGGCCCTGGCTACCGCCGTGCTCAGCACCCGCGCCATGATCGATATCGAAAAGGCCGTGATCGACGGGGTCATTCCCCGTTCCATTCTCGCGCGCCTGCTCGAGCGGACCACCCATTATCTCGCCCAGATCCCCGATCTGGTGCGCCCCCGCCCGCGCGTCGAGCCCGGCGTCCAGGCCAGCTCAGCCGCCGCCACCGGCGCCGCCCAGCTCTACCTCTACCGCCGCTACTTCTCCCGCAGCTGGCATCTGCTGGTCACCTAGAGCAGACGGGGGTAACCCGCCAATGCCGCTTTTGCCCGGGATAGCGCGATGCTAGAAGGGGAAGCCGAATCCCGGCGCGTGGAAAGGGTTCAGGTCCGCCCGTGCAGGCACTGGTTTACACATTCATCGGACTTGCAGCGGTGGGCATTGGCGCCATCGCCTATTTCGGCCTGACTTTCACCCCCGCCGAAGCCATTCTCGCCGCCGTGGTCTTTGGCTGCGTCTGCGTCGTCCTGCTCGAGCGCAGCCTGCGCCAGCGCGCCGAACGCCGGCTCGAAAAGGCCATCGAAGACCTCTCCCGCCTGCTCGCCACCGATGCCCAGGCCGGGGCCGTCCTGGGCCAACGCATCAATGCCCTGACTGATCTCGATGCTGGCGGGCGCCTTGAAGGCGTCGAGGCCGATATTTCCGTTCTGGGCACCGTCATCCGCCAGGTCGCCGAAGCCGTCGCCGAAATCGAAGAACGCGCCGCTCGCCCCGGCCCTGCGCGCCGCCCCATCGGGACTGCCCCGCTGCCGGCCAATACACGCGAACCCGAGCCGATCATTCCGCTCGATACGCTGCGCCGCTCGGTCGCCGAAAACCGTCTCATCTATCATGCCCAGCCCATCGTCACGCTGCCCCAGCGCCGCCCGCAGGGCTATGACCTGGTGCCCCGCCTCACGCTGGAAAATGGCGACCTGGCCGACAGTGCCGATTTCATGCCCAGCCAGGGCGGCGATGATGTGCTGACCCAGATCGAGGCCGTGGGTCTGCTCGAAGCCATCACTATCGCCCGCCGCGCCCGCACCGGTGGCCAGCCGGTCAATCTCTATATTCCGCTCTCCCGCGCCACCCTGGGCACTGCCGAAGGCTTCGGCCAGCTCATGGCCACGCTCGAGGCCAACCGCGCCATCGCCGCCGCGCTGAGTTTCCGCATCAACGCCAACCAGTGGCAAGCCCTCACCACCGGCGAGCGCGCCATTGCCGATGCCATCGCCAAAAAAGGCGTCAGCTTCTCGTTGTCGGGCGTCACTTCCCTGCGCGTCGATATCGCCGAACTCGCCGCCCAGGGCGTCCGCTCCCTGCGCATCGACGCCGCCCGTTTCATTGAGCGCCCCGAGGATTTCACCGACTATCACCCCGCCGATATCGCCAATTACCTCGCCCGCTTCGACGTCACCCTGCTCGCCACCGGCATTGCCGGCGAAGCCCAGATCGTCGAACTGCTCGATACCGGCATCACCCTGGTGCAAGGCCCTTACATCGCCAGCCCCGGCCCCATCCGCCCCGACCTCATGGCCGAACCCCTCCGCCAAGTCACCCGCCAGCGCGTCGAGGTCTAGGCGCCTCCCTGCACCCATTGCAAACCCGCCCCGCGCCGCTTTTTGCTTGATCCTGGCCCGCAAGCTGCCACATAGGACGTGCCTTCCACCGCGCCGGATCTCAGCCATGACCCAGACCATTCCCAACATTGCCGGTCTTTCCGATCTGGCGGGCCGTTACGATGCCGTCCTCAGCGACGTCTGGGGCGTGGTGCATAACGGGGTCGCCGCGTTCCCCAGTGCCGTCGAGGCGCTGGCCGAATTCCGCCGGGCAGGGGGCAAGGCCGTCTTCATCACCAATGCGCCCCGGCCATCCGGCCCCATCGTCGATCTGCTCGATGATCTGGGCGTCGTGCGCGAAGCCTATGACGCCATCGTCTCCTCGGGCGATGCCACCCGCACCATGATCGCCAAATATTCCGGCCGCGCCATCCACCATGTCGGCCCCGCCACCGAGGACGACGCGCTCTACGAAGGCCTCAATGTCCGTCGCACCGGCCCCGAAGAGGCCGAAGTGGTCGTGGTCACCGATCTCGATACCGATGAAGACACGCCCGAAATGTACCGCGAGCGCGCCAGGCTCTGGCTCGCCCGCAAGTTGCCCATGATCTGCGCCAATCCCGACCGCGTGGTCGAGCATGGCGACAAGATCATCTATTGCGGCGGCGCTCTGGGCGATCTCTACGCCGCCATGGGCGGCATGGTGCTGATGGCCGGCAAGCCCTATCAGCCCATTTACGAGGAAGCCTTCCGCCTCGCCGAAGTCGCTGCCGGCCGCAAGCTCGACAAGTCCCGCGTCCTCGCCATCGGCGATAGCGTGCGCACCGATGCCACCGGCGCCGCCCAGTTCGGGCTCGATCTGCTGTTCATCACCGGCTCCATCCACGCCGCCGAACTCGACGCCTTCGGCAAGCCCGATCCGCAGGCCATTGCCGATCTTGTCGCCCCCAGCCGCGCTCATCTGGCCGGCTTCCTGCCGCGCCTCTCCTGGTAATCGCCGTGCCCGATTTTCTCCGCCTCTCCGATCTGGCTGCCGTCCCGGCCTCGCTGCGCGGCGCCTATGTCGCCATCGGCAATTTCGATGGCTTCCATCGCGGCCACCAATCGGTGCTCGAAGTGCTCAAGGCCCGCGCCGCCCAGGCCGGCGTGCCGGCCGTCGTGCTCACCTTCGAGCCGCATCCGCGCGACGTCTTTGCGCCCACCCCCTTCATGTTCCGCCTCACCCAGGGCGATGCCAAGGCGCGCCTTGCCGAGGCCTTGGGGCTCGACGCCATCGCCATTCTGAACTTCGACCGCGCCTTCTCCCAGATCGAGGCTGAGGACTTCGTCTCCCGCTTCCTCGTCGATGCCTTGGGCGTCACCGGCGTTATCGTCGGCACCGATTTCCATTTCGGTCGCCAGCGCCGTGGCACCCCCACTTTCCTCAAGGCCGAAGGCGACCGCCTCGGCTTCGCCGTGGAAACGCTCGGCCTGATGGATGAGGGCGACGAGCCCATTTCCTCCTCGCGCATCCGCGCGGCGCTGTCCGAAGGCGCCGTCACCGCCGCCAATCGCCTGCTCGGCTATCACTGGTTCTTCGAGGGTAAAGTCGAACAGGGCGACCAGCGCGGCCGCGAATTGGGCTATCCCACCGCCAATATGGCCGTCCCCACCGGCTTCCAGCTCGCCCAGGGCGTCTTCGCCGTCCGCGCCCGCCTGGGAGATCGCCTCCTCGACGGCGTCGCCGCCTTCGGCAAGCCCATGTTCGACAATCAGCGCCCGCCCTTTGAAACCCATTTGTTCGATTTTGCCGGCGACATTTACGGCCAGACCATTTCGGTGGCCCTCATCGCCCACATCCGCGGCCAGGAAGTGTTTTCCGGCCTGGACGAACTGATCGCGGCCATGGATCGCGACAGCCGCCGGGCGCGCACCTGCATCGCCGACGCCAATCCCATCAGCGCGCTCGATGCGCGTCTGGGGTTTGTGGACTAGCGCCGACCTTCCCCTCCCCTTGAGGGAGAGGGAGAGAAAATCTGCGTTCAGCAGATTTTCGAGGGTGAGGGGTTCTGCGCCATCCCATGCTTTGATGCGCGTGGCTGGCGCAGAACCCCTCATCCGCCCCTGCGGGGCACCTTCTCCCTCAAGGAGAGAAGGAAAGTCCCCCAAAATCATCCTTTGCCCCATCGCCCACGCCTTGCTAAAAGGCGGCCACTTCTTCCCATGCGATTGCTTACCCCATGACCGATACTGCTGCGGGCGCCGCCGAAACCGATTATTCGTCGACGCTCTTCCTCCCGGAAACCGCTTTCCCCATGCGCGCGGGCCTGCCCGAGCGCGAGCCCGTCTGGCTCAAGCGCTGGGCAGACATGGACATTTATAAGCTGCAGCGCGAGCAGGCGGCCGACCGGCCCCTGTTCACCCTGCATGACGGCCCTCCCTACGCCAATGGCAATATCCATATCGGCCACGCGCTCAACAAGACGCTGAAAGACATGATCAGCCGGTCCCAGCAGTTTCTGGGCAACAACGCTGCCTATGTCCCCGGCTGGGACTGCCACGGCCTGCCCATCGAATGGAAGATCGAAGAGCAGTACCGCGCCAAGGGCAAGGACAAGAACGACGTTCCGATCATCGAATTCCGCCAGGAATGCCGCACCTTTGCCGAGCAATGGGTCGATATCCAGCGCGAGGAATTCAAGCGCCTGGGCATCCTGGGCGAGTGGGACGTGCCCTATCTCACCATGAGCTTTGATGCCGAGGCGCAGATCGCCCGCGAGCTGATGAAGGTCTCGATGTCCGGCCAGCTCTATCGCGGCAGTAAGCCCGTGATGTGGTCGGTCGTCGAGCGCACCGCTTTGGCCGAAGCCGAAATCGAATATGCCGATTACGAGAGCGACACGATCTGGGTGAAATTCCCGGTGTTGGGCGCCGCGGCCAATGTCGATACCAAGGCCGAGGGTGGCTTTGCCGCCAGCGCCGATGCCATCCGTGGCCTTAATGGCGCCTTCGTCGTCATCTGGACCACAACGCCCTGGACCATCCCCGCCAACCGCGCCATCAGCTATTCCAGTAAGATCAGCTATGGCCTCTACGAAATCACCGAGGCGCCCGAAGGCAATTGGGCGACCACCGGCGAGCGCTATGTGCTGGCCGATAACCTTGCCGCCGAAGTCTTCACCAAAGCCAAGGTCACCGGCACCAAGCGCCTGCATGATGTCGATCCCGGCACCATCACGGCCTGCGCCCATCCGCTGCGCGGCTTTGGCGGCGGCTACAATTTCGATGTGCCCCTGCTCGATGGCGACCACGTCACCGACGATGCCGGCACGGGCTTCGTCCACACCGCTCCTGGCCACGGCCTCGATGACTTCGAGATCTGGATGAATTCGGGCCGCCTGCTCGCCGAGCAGGGCATCGACAGCGCCATCCCCTATGTGGTGGGCGATGACGGTTTCTACACCAAAGATGCCCCCGGCCTCGACGGCGCTCGCGTCATCGATGACAATGGCAAAAAGGGCGACGCCAATCAGCGCGTCATCACGGCTTTGGCCGAGCGCCACGCCATGGTCGCCCGTGGCCGCGTCAAGCACCAATACCCCCATTCCTGGCGCTCCAAAAAGCCGGTGATTTTCCGCAATACCCCGCAATGGTTCGTCTATATGGACCGCGATATCAGCGCCCAGGACGGAGACACATTGCGCGCCCGCGCCTTGCGCGCCATCGACCAGACCAAGTTCTATCCCGCCGCGGGCCAGAACCGTCTCCGCTCGATGATCGCCGACCGCCCCGATTGGGTCCTCTCGCGTCAGCGCGCCTGGGGCGTACCGATCACGGTTTTCGTCAACAAGCAAACTGGCGAAATCCTCAAGGACGAAGTGGTCAATCACCGCATCGCCCAATCCTTCGAGGAAGAGGGCGCCGATGCCTGGTACAAGCCCGGCGCCGCCGAGCACTATCTGGGTTCGCAGTACAAGGTCGACGACTATGAAATGGTCACCGACGTGCTCGACGTATGGTTCGACTCCGGTTCGACCCACTCCTTCGTGCTGCGCAACAAACAGAAATGGCCGCATCTGAAATTCCCGGCCTCGATGTATCTCGAAGGTTCCGACCAGCACCGCGGCTGGTTCCATTCGTCGCTGCTCGAAAGCTGCGCCACCAACGGCTTTGCCCCCTATGACAGCGTGCTCACGCATGGCTTCACCATGGATGGCGAAGGCCGCAAGATGAGCAAGTCGCTGGGCAATACCGTCGCCCCGCAGGACATCATCAAGCAATATGGCGCCGATATCCTGCGCCTCTGGGTGGCCTCCTCCGACTATTCGGAAGACCTGCGCCTGGGCAAGGAAATCATCCAGACCACGGTCGATAGCTACCGCAAGCTGCGCAACACTTTGCGTTGGCTCTTGGGCAATCTCGCCCATTACCAGCCCACCGACGTGGTCGCCTTTGCCGATATGCCCGAGCTCGAACGGCTCATGCTGCACCGTCTGGCCCAGCTCGATGGTCAGGTCCGCACCGCCTTCAAGGAATATGATTTCCGGCGCGTGGTAACCCTGCTCGGCAATTTCATGAATATCGAATTGTCGGCCTTCTACTTCGATATCCGCAAGGACGCGCTTTATTGCGATCCGATCTCCTCGGTGCGCCGCAAGGCCTCGCTCACCGTGTTGCATCACCTGTTTGATTGCCTCACGGCCTGGCTCGCGCCCATCCTGGTTTTCACCATGGAAGAATGCTGGCTGGAGCGGCACCCCGAAGAGGGCGCCTCGGTCCACCTGCGCCTCTTGCCCGAAGTCCCAGCCGAATGGCTCGATGATGATCTCGCCAATAAATGGCAGCTCATCCGCGCCGTCCGCCGCGTGGTCACCGGCGCGCTCGAAATAGAGCGCCGCGAAAAGCGCATCGGCTCCTCGCTCGAAGCCGCGCCCCAGGTCTTCATCGCCGACCAGCGCTATCTCACCGCGCTCGAAGGCCAGGACCTCGCCGAAATCGCCATCACCTCGGGCATTTCCCTGGCAACCAGCGAAGGCCCGGCCGACGGCTTCCGCCTCGAAGACGTCCCCGGCGTCGCGGTCGTCCCAGCTCTGGCCGTCGGCAATCGCTGCGCCCGCTCGTGGAAAGTTCTGCCCGAAGTCGGCTCCGACCCCGACTTCCCCGACGTTTCCCTGCGCGACGCTCAAGCCCTGCGCGAACGCGCCGAATTGGGGCTGTAGCCACTTCCTTCCCTCTCCCCTTGAGGGAGAGGGACGACATTTCTGCGTTCAGCAGAAATGACAGGGTGAGGGGTCCTGCGCCCACCCATTGCTGCAATGCCGAGGGAAGATACCCCTCATCCGCCCCTTCGGGGCACCTTCTCCCTCAAGGGGAGAAGGGAAGAGAGGAGCCGGGCCAAAAGAATGAACATCACCAAACTCACCAACCCCGCCACCTACTTCTCCCTCACCGCCGCCATTCTCGCCTTCGGCATCGATCGCGCCCACAAGGCCTTCCAGGTCTCAGCCGATTGCATCGCGCTGGGCGCGGCGCCCTGCGTCGAGGTCTTCACCTCCTACATTCCCGTCTCCATGACCAATTGGCGCGGTGGCGAAGTCGTCCGCGTCACCGATTTCTTCGACTATGTCCTGGTTTGGAATACCGGCATTTCCTACGGCCTGTTCGATAGCCTGCCGGTCTGGGGCCTGGGCGCCATCATGCTGGTCGCCATCGCGCTATTGTCGATCTGGTGGTGGCGCGCCGATTCGCGGCTGATCCGCATGGGTCTCGCCCTCTGCATTGGCGGGGCGCTGTCCAATGCGCTCGATCGCCTGCTCTATGGCGCGGTGGCTGATTTCTTCCATTTCCACTGGCAGAGCTATTCGTTCTACATCTTCAACATCGCCGATGTGGCCATCACGCTGGGCGTCATCCTGCTCATTGCCGACATGTTGGGCATCGGCCGCCCGCGCGCCGCCAAGGCGTGATTTCATTGGCGAACACTTTACTGCCAGAATCTGGCCTTACGCGGCAGGATGCTATATAAGCGCGGCCGAAATCGTGAAGGACGTTGCATGCGTATTGGATTGATCGGGCGCGCGATTGCTCGCAAGGCCTCAATGGCGTCACTGGGCCTGTTGCTTGCGGCCACCCTGGCTGCCTGCACGACCGTGGAGGGCACCAATGCCCTTACCGATGCGGGTACATTCGAGCGCGAGGTGATGAGCTCCACCGCCCGCGGCTTCGGCCTGATCCCCGGCGAAACGCCCAAGGAAGAACCCACCCAGGCCCGCGCCCCGCTGGTGCTGCCGCGCAATGCCGAAAATCTGCCGGCTCCCACCACGGCCGTTGCCGTCGCCCAACTGCCCGCCAATAGCGACGCGGTGCGGATCGATGCGTCCGGCCTCACCGAAGCCGACCTCACTCGCCTGCGCAATGCCAAGGTCGTCGACCTGCGCTCCATGTCCGGCCGCCCGCTGACCGAAGCCGAAGCCCGCGCACTGACTGCCCGCATGACGGCCGCCAATATGGCGGTCGGGGTCAATGGCAAGCGCCCGCTCTATCTGCCGCCGGACGAATATTTCACCCGCGTCGGCAATGCCGACATGGTCTGCCGCAATCCAGCTGGCCAGATCGTTTCGCTCAGCGATCCGAGCTGCCCCGAGGAAATCCGCCGCGCCCTGCGCAGCGCTGGCCCGACCGGGTCGGGCATGCTTGGCGGTGCCATCGATTCGGAAATCCGGGATATGAAGAAAGACTGATCGCCAGCTCTTCTGGCATCTTTCCCTGCGCCCCGCCCTGTGCGGGGCGTTCTTTTTGTGCGATGGGATGTCCCATTGCTCCACCAGCGCCGCCCAAATGGGTCCCGCATGACATGAAGGCACTTCGCCAATGACCGATTCTCCCGCCACTCCCGACACCGGCGACCGCCTCGCCAAGGTCATTGCCCGCTCCGGCCTCTGTTCCCGCCGCGACGCCGAAGCCTGGATCACCACCGGCCGCGTCAGCGTCAACGGCAAGAAGGTGCTGACCCCAGCCTTCAACGTCACCGGCCGCGACAAGGTCATGGTTGACGGCGCCCCGCTCGCCGCCCGCCAGGGCACCCGCGTCTGGCTCTATCACAAGCCTGCAGGGCTCGTGGTCACCGAGAAAGATCCCGAAGGCCGCCCCACCGTTTTCGAAGCGCTGGAACAACACGGCCTGCCGCGCGTCGTCTCCGTTGGCCGCCTCGATATCAATACCGAAGGCCTGCTGCTGGTCACCAATGATGGCGGCCTCAAGCGTGTCCTCGAATTGCCCGCCACCGGCTGGCTGCGCCGCTATCGTGTGCGCGCCCATGGCAGTGTCACCCAGGCGGCGCTCGATCGCCTCAAGGATGGCATCGAGATCGACGGCATTAAATACGGCTCCATCGAAGCCACGCTCGAGCGCGACCAGGGCTCCAATGTGTGGATCGTCATGGCCCTGCGCGAAGGCAAGAACCGCGAAGTCAAGAACGTGCTCGGCGCGCTTGGCCTTGAGGTCAATCGCCTGATCCGCGTCTCCTATGGCCCGTTCCAGCTCAACGATATCCCGGTCGGCGCCATCGAAACCGTCAAGGCCGCGACCCTGCGCGAACAGCTCGGCAAGAAGCTGGCCGAGGCCGCCGATGTCGATTTCGACAGCGAAATGCCCGAAATCAACCAGCTCGTCGGCAAGCCCACCCGTGATCGCCTCACCGGCCGCGGCACCAATACCGTCGAAATCGCCCGCCAGCGTTTCCGCTTCACCGACCACGCCGAAAAGACCGAGGAAGAAATCCGCGCCGAGCGTCCGCGCCAGGATCGCCCCGGCCGCTTCGACAGCCGCAAGCCGACCAAGCGTGTCGATCCGCGTGCCGAAGAAGAGATGGCGCCGCCCCGTCATATTCATTTCGACGAAGATGGCCGTGCCCCCGAGGAATTCGTCGCCAAGCGCGGCGGCAACAAGCCCGCCTGGCGCGATCCCGACGATCAGCCCGCCCGCACCTTCGGCAAGCGTCCCGAACGCCCCGCCAAGCCAGCCTTTGGCGAGAAGAAGTCCTTCGGCGATAAAAAGCCGTTTGGTGACAAGAAATCCTTCGGGGACAAAAAGCCCTACGGCGATAAGAAGTCGTTTGGCGACAAAAAGCCCTATGGCGATAAAAAATCCTTTGGCGACAAGCCGGCCTTCGGCGACCGTCCCAAGCGCGCCTTTAGCGAGCGTCCCGCCGGCGCCCGTGGCTTTGCCGAGCGCAGCGAGCGCCCCAAGCGCGATTTCGGTGATCGTCCGCCCCGTCGTGACGATGCCGGCGCGCCCCAGCGCGGCTTTGCCGAGCGTCCCCGTTCTCCGCGTCCCGAAGGCGGCCGTCCCCCGCAGGATCGTGCCTTCACCGGCACGCCGCGCGGCCCCCGTCGTAGCGATGCAGCAGCGGGCGAGCGCCCAGAGCGCAGCTTTGCGCCCCGCCTCCGCCCCGACAGCGAACGCGGCGACGGCGCAGCCTTTACAGGCGCGCCCAAGCGTCCCGGCCGCAATTTCTCGGAAAAGCCGCGCAGCTTCCGGCCCGATGCCGACCGCGCCCCGCGTCCTGATCGCGGCCCCCGGCCGGATCGCGCCGCTCGTCCGGGCCGTGACAATCTAGGTTCGGAAGCCAAGACCTACGGCAAGCCCAAGACCCGCCCCGATGGCAAGCCCCATCCCAAGCGCGACGGCGCTGCCCCCCAGCGCGGCCCCAAGCCCGGTGGCCGCCCTGCCGCCGCCGGTCGTCCCAGCTCGGGTGGTCGCCCCGCTTCGGGTGGCCGCCCTAGTGCTGGCGCTGGTCGTCCGTCCGGTGGCGCCCGCCCCACTGGCCCGCGCCGTCCCAAGGCGTAAACATTAGGCCCCACCCACAATGTCATCCCCGCGAAAGCGGGGACCTCCGTTTCCTTTCCCTATTCGCAAACAGAGGTTCCCGCTTTTGCGGGAATGACACCGTGAGATAGAGGAAAGGGCGGTGAAATATGGAGATATCCATGCGCATCGTCGCCGGAAAATTTCGTGGCAAGCAGCTGACCTCGCCTTCCGACGAGTCCATCCGCCCCACCGCCGACCGCGTCCGCGAGAGCATGTTCAACATCCTCGCCAGCCGCCTCGGCCCGGTCTTTGATGGCATCCGCGTGCTCGACCTCTTCGCCGGCACCGGCGCGCTGGGCCTCGAAGCCCTCTCGCGCGGGGCCGCCCACGTCACCTTCGTTGATACCGGTGCGGAAGCCCGCGGCATCATCCGCGACCACATCGAGGCCTTCGGGGCAGGGGGCATCACCAAACTCCTGCGCCGCGACGCCACCGACCTGGGCACGCCCGGCACGTTCGGCCAGTTCAACCTGGTCTTCCTCGACCCGCCCTACAACAAGGGCCTGGGCGAACAGGCGCTGGCGGGGCTCCGCACCAATGGCTGGCTCGCCCCCGGCGCCACCATGGTCCTCGAAGACAGCACCGAAGCCACGATCACGCTCCCCGCCGGCTTCACCCTGGAAGACCGCCGCGAATACGGCGCCGCCGCCGTGCATTTCTTGAGCGTGGCTGCCTAAGCGTTCCACTCCCGCCCCAACCACCGGGCGGTCCCTCTCCCTATCAGGGGGAGGTTAGGAGGGGGTACTCCGATCCCAGTGCCTTACGCCGCCACACACTCCGCACACCGCCCACGAATCTCCATCGTGGTCCGCTCGACCTTAAAGCCCTTCTGCCCGGCCCAATCCCCCAGCCGCTCCTCGATCACCGCGTCGGCGAATTCATCCACCTTCCCGCAGCCCTCGCAGATCGCGAAAGCAATCAGCCCACTGCGATGGCAATGCTCATCCGCACAAGCCACAAACGCATTGAGCGATTCCAGCCTATGCGCGAGGCCCCGTTCCACCAGCTTGTCGAGCGCCCGATACACCTGCAGCGGCGCCCGCAGCCCGTCGCCGCGCAGCTTGTCGAGGATATCGTAGGCAGACAATGGCCCGTCCGAATGCGTCAACGCACCCAGCACCAACCCCTGGTTCTTCGTCAGATCATCAGCCCACACATGGTTGTGGCCGCTGTGGTCATCATGCGAATGTGCCATTGTCATGCCTCCTGTAGTCAGACTACTTTCCTGCCATCGCTGGCACCAGCAGTTCAACGTTATGTTTGAACATACCGAGATAGCTCGCTGCCCCCTGGCCGGGTTCTGACAACGCATCGGCATAAAGCTCGCCGCCCACTGTCACGCCGGTTTCGCTGGCGATCTGCCGGATCAGCCGGCCGTCGCTCATGTTCTCGATAAACAGCGCCTTGACCCCATCGGCCCGGATTTGCTCGATCAGCTTGCCCACATCGGCGGCTGAAGCCTCGCTATCGGTCGAAATGCCTTCGGGGGCTAGAAATTCCACGCCATATTCCTCGCCGAAATAGCCGAACGCATCATGGGTGGTAATCACCTTGCGCTGCGCTTCCGGCACGGTATCGATATCGGCGATCACCTTGGCGTCGAGTGCCGAAATCTCCGTCGAATATTCGGCCGCATTGGCCTCATAAACCGCGCAGCCATCCGGATCGACCGCGCACAGCCCCGCCGCCACATTCTTCACATAGAGCAGCCCGTTTTTCAGGCTCTGCCAGGCATGCGGATCGGTCTCGCCATGGTCATGCCCCTCATGGCCATGCTCCTCCTCGGCCATGGCGTGGGTTTTGACGCCCTCGCTGGCCACCACCACCGGGCCGGCAAAGCCCGTCGCTTCGACCAGCCGGTCCAGCCAGCCCTCAAAGCCCAGCCCATTGACGAAAAACACCTGCGCATGGCTCAGCGCCTGCGCATCGGCCGGCTTGGGTTCATAGACATGCGTATCGGCATTGGCACCGACGATCGTCGTCAACTCCACCCGGTCGCCGCCGACACGGGCAACGATATCCCCGAGAATGGAAAAACTGGCCACGACTTTGACTTCCGCCGCACTCGCGGGCAGCGCCAGCATCGCGGAAGTGAGCAGTGTAGCGGTTATGAGCTTCAGAAACATTCTTGGACTTCCTTTGAGAGTGAGCGGGTCTGCCGCCCGGAGAGAGACTTGAGGGTGCAGTCGTCTCCCTCCCCCTTGAGGGGAGGGATCAAGGGTGGGGGTGTCGGGGTCTCAGCAAATATCGAGCCCGCGGCACCACACATTTCAGGCCACCCGATGCCGGGCCGGCCGCGTGGCATTGGTGATGACGCCGCGCCGTCCAAACAGCAGCGACATGAGGTAAATCGCCCCGGCGACGAGGATAATGGCCGGCCCCGAGGCGATGCTCAGGTGATAGGAGGCGAGCAGCCCGAAATAGCTCGAGACCACCGCGATCAGCACCGCCAGCCCGCAGGTGGCCTCAAGGCTGCGCACCCAGAACCGCGCCGCCGCCGCCGGCAGCATCATCAGCCCCACCGCCAGCAGTGTCCCGAGCGCTTGGAACCCGCCCACCAGATTGAGCACCACCAGCGCCAGAAAAATCAGGTGCACCGGGTGACCCGCCTTGCTGACACTGCGCAGGAAGCTGGGATCGAGACACTCCGCCACCAGCGGCCGCCACAACATGGCCAGGGCCACCAGGCTGACCGTCACAATGGCGCCGATCATGATCAGCGCATCATTGTTCAGCGCCAGCACCGTGCCGAACAGCACATGCATCAGGTCCACATTGGAGCCCTTGAGGCTCACCAGCATCACGCCCAGCGCCAGCGAAATCAGATAGAAGGCCGCCAGAGAATTGTCCTCGCGCTGAATGGTGAAGCGCGACACCAGCCCCGCCAGCACCGCAACGATCAGCCCGGCGGCAAAGCCCCCCAGCGTCATCGGCAGAATAGCCAGCCCCGATACGAGAAACCCCGCCGCCGCACCGGGCAGAATGGCATGGGCCATGGCGTCGCCGGTCAGGCTCATCCGGCGTAGCATCAGGAACACGCCAACCGGTCCCGCGCTCAGCGACAGGATGATGGCACCGGCCAAGGCGCGGTTCATGAAGCCGAATTGCACGAACGGCCCGATCAGGAAATCATAGAGGTTCATTGGTGTGCCCCATGCTTGTGGCCATGGCCATCATGCTCATGCCAGGGCGCATGCTCGTCCCAGGCCTCCACCATCTGCCGTGCCCGGCGCAGATTATCCGCCGTCAGCGCTTCTTCCGTGTCGCCCCAGGCAATCGCCTCGCGTGCCAATAGCAGCGTGCGCGGAAAGGCTTCCCGCACCAGCTCGGCATCATGCAGCACGGCAATCACCGTGCGCGCTTCGCCATGCCAGTGCTTGATCAGCTCGGTCAGGTCCGCCACGGTGCGCTGGTCGATGGCGGCGAATGGCTCGTCGAGCAGGATCACCGGCGCATCCTGCACCAGCACCCGGGCAAACAGCGCCCGCTGCAATTGCCCACCCGACAGCGTATCGATCGGCCGCCGCTCAAAGCCGACAAGACCCACCGCCGCCAAAGCCGCTTCCATCTCTTTGCGATCAACGCCGCGAATGGCCGAAAATAGCCCCCGCCGCTTCCAGAATCCAAGCGCCACCAGATCCGCCACCACCGCCGGAAAGCTCCGGTCGATTTCGGCAATCTGCGGCAGGTAGGCAATGTCGCGGCTGTCGATGCCATCGAGCGTCACCCGTCCGCTCAGCGGCTTGATCGCCCCGATCATGCCCTTGAGCAGCGTCGACTTGCCCGAGCCATTGGGCCCCATTACCGCCGTCAGCGAACCGCGCTCGAACGCCCCGTCCAGATGATGCACCGCCGGATGCGCGTCATAGCCCAGCGTCAGGTCTTCGATGCGGATGGCACTCATGACCGCACCAACAGCCACAGCACCAGCCAGATCAACACGATCGCCGGAACCACGATGGCCAGCCGCGCCAGCGCACTCATCTGCGCCAGGCCAAAGCTGCGCCCCCTCGATTTTACCGGGGCGTGCGGATGCGTATGCTGGTGAGCCATGGCCGTTCTTGTGCTATACATGTGTCGACGCAACGTAATAACATTACGGTCGCAATCGTCAAGACCTCACATCACAGCCAACAGCCGATCCTACTTGATCGGGCCCTTGAAGATAAAAAATGCCCCCAGCGCGATCATCCCGAACCCGATGCCGTGGTTCAGCGTCAGCTTCTCGCCAAAGTAGAACACGGTGAACACCGCGAACACCGACAGCGAGATGACTTCCTGAATGGTCTTGAGTTCGGACGGGCTATAGACCGCTTCCCCGATCCGATTGGCCGGCACCGCCAGCCAATATTCGAAAAACGCGATGCCCCAGCTGATCATCACCGCCAGCCACAGCGCCGATGTCGGCCATTTCAGATGCCCATACCAGGCAAAGGTCATGAACACATTGGACGCGAGCAGCAGCCCGATCGGGGCAAAAGTGGCAAAGTTGAAGCCCAAGGCTTCCTCCTGAAAAGGCCAGAAAACCGCCCATTGGCGGTCTCACTGCTTATCCGGCGCCGCATTGCCGCGAAAGTGGATTTCGCATTCGTGCTTATGCCCTAGCGCACATGCTTGGTCGGCTGCTCCAACCCGAACAGATCATCGCTCAGATTATCCATCCGCTCGCGCACCAGGGCCTGCGCGTCATAAACCCCGCGATTGTAGAAATAGGCGCCCATCTTGTCGGCAAAGAACATCATCAGCATCTCGGCCGGAATGGAGCCGATATCCTGGTCCAACTCGTTGCGGAAATAGTCGCGGATCTCATCCACGATCGCCTTGGTTTCCTCGCGGCTGAATTTGATCGGTTTCATCTTATGTCTCCGCAGGTTCTGGCGATCAGGTCTACTGCGAGTCGCCGGTTTCGCCGTTCGCCAAATTGGCTTGAACGCGCCGACCTCGCGCTTGACCTGGCGCCGCTTTTCCTACCAACCACATTGCAGTCGCCCCGATTTAGTGGCAAACCAATCCTCGTGTTGGTTCCCCGCGTCCGTTGTGGCAAGGGGATACCCCGCCCGATGCCTGCGGCGTCAGGCCGAGGCGAAAATGGCGGTGCGCGAGCACCGGAGCGGAGCGTACGTTGGTACGTGAGCACCGGAGCGCAGCAAACTGGCATTTGCAGCCCGGCATCACGCCGCAAGCGACAGGCGGGAAAAGGGAACACGGTGCGACGTACCCATCAGGGCGCAAAACCGTGGCTGCCCCCGCAACTGTAAGCGGTGCATTCCCCTTTCATGCCACTGGCGAATAGCCGGGAAGGCGAGGGGAGTGGTTATCACCGCGAGCCAGGAGACCTGCCGGCACATCAGCCGGGCGAAAAGCCCAATCTATTCCGCGCACGGAGGGTGCTGCCATGAATACCACGATCAATACGACGACCGCCGTCTCCACGTCTCTCTCGCTGTCCCAGCGCCTCATTGCTGGTGTTCTGGCCCTCATGCTCGGTCTGACCCTTCTGGTCGGCACCGGCTTTGCCGGCGATTTCCGCCTGCATAACGGCGCCCACGACACCCGCCACGCCATGGGCTTCCCCTGCCACTAAGGCAGAGCACGAGAGAAAAAATGATCCGCAATTTGTTTGCCGCTGCGCTCTTCGCAGCGCTGGCCGCTGGCCTATTGACCGCCGCCATCCAGCATTTCCGCGTCACCCCGCTCATTCTGCATGCCGAAACCTTCGAGGGTGAAGGCGGCCACAGCCATGGCGAAGCTGCCGTAGTCGCTGACCACGAACACGCCCCCGGCACGGCCGAACACAGCCACGCTGACGCCGCCGCCAGCACGGCCGCCGAGCCCGAAGAATGGGCCCCGCAGGACGGCTTCGAGCGCACTGCCTATACGACGCTCGCCACCGTCCTCGCCGCCGCCGGCTTTGCCCTGGTCATCGGCGCCATCTCCATGTTCGCCAATATCCCCATCACCTTCGCCAATGGCCTGCTCTGGGGCGCCGCCGGTTTCATCACCTTCTCGCTGGCCCCCGCCTATGGCCTGGCGCCCGAGCTCCCCGGCATGCCTGCGGCTGATCTGTTCGCCCGCCAGCTCTGGTGGGTGGGCACCGCCATCGCCACCGGCGCCGCCTTCGTGCTGCTCGCCAAGACTCGCGCCAGCTGGGCCATTGCCGTTTCCGTCGCGCTGATCGCTGCTCCCCACATTATCGGCGCGCCCGTCGCCCCCGATGAGCCCAGCGCCGTGCCCGCCCACCTCGCAACCGAATTCGCCGCCATTACCCTGGGCACCTCCGCCGTGTTCTGGGCCGTGCTCGGCACCCTGTTCGGCCGCCTCAACGACCTCTTTGCCGCCCGCTCGGCGGCCACCCCGATCGGAGCCATTGCATGATCGAAAAGATCCCCACTACTGTCATCACCGGCTTTCTCGGCGCCGGCAAAACCACCCTGGTCCGCCACCTCCTCGCCCATGCCCCCAAGGGCAAGCGCATCGCCCTGATCATCAACGAATTCGGTGATCTGGGTGTCGACAAGGACATCCTGGCCGGTTGCGGCGACGATACCTGCCGCGAAGAGGATATGGTCGAGCTGTCCAATGGCTGCATTTGCTGCACCGTGGCCGATGAATTCATCCCCACCATGCAGGCGCTGCTCGCCCGCCCCGAAAAGTTCGATCACATCGTCATCGAAACCTCGGGCCTGGCTTTGCCCCAGCCGCTGATCCGCGCCTTCAACTGGCCCGAAATCAAGGCGCAGGTCACCATTGACGGCATCGTCACTGTCGCCGATGCCGCCGCCCTCGCCGAAGGCCGCTTTGCCTCAGACGAAGCCGCCGTCGACGCCCAGCGCCGCCAGGACGAAATGCTCGATCATGAAACGCCGCTGGGCGAGCTGTTCGAAGACCAGCTTTCGGTGGCCGATCTCGTCATCGTCAACAAGGCCGATCTGGTCGATCCCGCCATGCTCGATATCGTCGAAGCTAACCTGCGCGCCGAAATGCGCCCCGGCGTCGGCCTAATCCGCGCCCGCAATGGTCACGTCGATATCGCGGCCCTGCTCGGCATGGGCATGTCCTCGGAAGACGATATCGCCAATCGCCCCAGCCACCATGAGCTGGAACATGGCGGGGAAACCCACGAGCACGACGATTTCGACAGCTTCTCCATCCGTCTGCCGTCCATCGGCAGCAAGGATGAGCTGCTCGCCGTCATCGAAGCCACCATCCGCGATCACGATGTGCTGCGCCTCAAGGGCTTTGCCGCCGTTCCCGGCGCCAATGCCCGCCTCGCCATCCAGGCCGTCGGCCCCCGCGTCACCGCCTATTTCGACCGCCCCTGGAAAGATGGCGAGCTGCGCGAAACAGCCCTCGTCGTCATCGGCCAATCCCCCCTCGACCACGCCGCCATCACCGCTAGTCTGCAACGCGCCCTGGCCGTTGCCGCCTAGGCCCGCAAGCCCCAATCCATCCCTCCCCCTGTCAGGGGGAGGCTAGGAGGGGGTATCCCCCTAAAAAAAGGACCTCCCCAATGGCCGAGATCACCAAGGACTCCAACGGCACCCAGCTCAATGATGGCGACGCCGTCACCCTGATCAAGGACCTCAAGGTCAAAGGCACCTCGGTCACGCTCAAGCGCGGCACTCTGGTCAAGAACATCCGCCTCACCGACGACACCGCCGAAATCGAGTGCAATGCCGAAAAGGTCAAAGGCCTCGTGCTGCGCACCGAGTTCCTGAAAAAAGCCTGATGGCCACCTCCACCACATCAGCAATCCCCCGCTTCCTGCTGACCCTGTTTGTCGGCCCGGCCGTGGGCGCGGTGGTCTTCCTCCTCGCCGGCGCATTGGCCGATTGGCCGGACAATCCCAGCCGCATGCCCGACCTGTTCGAAGACGCCCCCCTCGTCCTGCTGTTCGGCTACGCACTGGGCCTGTTCCCCGCCCTGGTCGGCGCCGTGGTCATGGGCGTCTTCAGCCACCGCTACCACAACCTGCGCGCCCAAATGCTCGCCGCCATTCCCCTCGGCGCCGCCGCCGGCTGGTTCGGCATGACGCTGTTCGTCTCCTCCTTCGGCGCCAACAAATATTTCAACACCGAGCTCCAGCTCGTGTCAGCCGTTGCCGGCGCCGTCGCGCTGCTCGGCTGCACCGCCATCTTCGCCTGGTTCACCCGCAAGACGGCCGCCTGATGCATCTGCTCTCCGCCCAGGCCGGCGCCATCCAGCAGGAAGGCGAAGCCATCGATCTCAACCAGCGCCCCGGCGCGCTGATCTTCGCCTCCGCCGCCGATAGCGAACTGGCCATGCTCGCCGGTGCCGCCGACCGGGCAGGGGAGAGCGAACTGCGCCTCGCCAATACCCTGCGCCTCTCCAACAATCTCTCGGTCGATCTCTGGCTGGAAAAAACGGTGGGTCACGCCCGCCTGGTCGTCCTCCGCCTCATCGGCGGCGCCGCCTATTTCCAATATGGCGTCGACGAGCTCACCGCCCTCTGCACCAACCACAAAATCCCGCTCGCCCTCATCCCCGGCGACGCCAATCCCGACCCCATCCTGCAATCCCGCTCCACCATCCACCCCGACGACTGGACGCGCCTCCACAATCTCTTCATCGCCGGCGGTCCGGATAATGCCGATACCATCCTGAAGGCGTTCGCTCTCCTCGCTGCCCCCCTTCCTTCTCCCCTCGTGGGAGAAGGTGCCCGAAGGGCGGATGAGGGGGCCTTTCTCACCGCCCTCACCCCCACCCCCTTCGCCCGCTTCGGCCTCTGGCACCCCAGCCTCGGCATCACCGACGAATCCGCCTTACGCTCAATCCACGCCCACCCACTGGGCGGTCCCTCCCCCTATCAGGGGGAGGCTAGGAGGGGGTACTCCGATGCCCGCCCATTCATCCCTATCCTCTTCTACCGCGCCGCCCTCGAAGGCGCCGGCACCGCCACCATCACCGCCCTCATCGCCGAACTCGAGCGCCAGAACCTGGCGCCCGTCCCCCTCTTGGTGTCCTCCCTCAAGGAAGCCCCCTGCGTCCGTTTCGTGCAAAACGCGCTCGCCGCCTTCCCGCCCGCCACCATCCTCAACCTCACTGGCTTCGCTCTCGGCCTCGATAGCCTCGACGCCAAATCCAACCCGTTTTCCGGCACCGACGCGCCCGTCATCCAACTGATCCAGTCCGGCCGCCCCGAAGCCCAATGGCTGGCCGACAGCCAGGGCCTGAGCTCCAAAGACCTGGCCATGTTCCTCGTCATGCCCGAAGTCGACGGCCGCATCGGCGGCCTCATCATCGGCCACAAAGCCGACGCCGTCTGGCACGAGCGCTGCCAGGTCCCCCTCTCCGCCTACGCCCCCGATCCCTCCGGCATCACCCGCGCCGTAACCCTAGCCGCCAACTGGTCCCACCTCCGCACCACCCCCCGCGCCCACCGCAAAGTCGCAATAGTCCTCGCCAACTACCCCACCCGCGACGGCCGCCTCGCCAACGGCGTGGGCTACGATGCCCCGCAATCCACAGTCGAGATTTTGCGGGCACTGGAGGGGGCAGGTTACACTCTTTCACCTCTCCCCTCGAGGGAGAGCTCGGCGGCGCAGCCGCTGGGTGAGGGGGCCTTCCCCTCTGACTCCGCAGCCCTCATCACCGCCCTCCAATCCGGCCCCACCAACGCCAACCCCGCCCGTGGCACCTCTCCCGCCACGCTCACCCTTGCGCGCTACGCCGAGCTCTTCGCCACTCTCCCAGCAAAAATCCAGCAAGAGGTCACCACCCGCTGGGGCGATCCCACGACGGACCCGTTCGTGCGCGACGACACCTTCCACCTTCCCGCCCTCATCTTCGGCAACGTCGCCATCCTGCTCCAGCCTGCCCGTGGCTATCACCTCGACGAGACCACCAGCTACCACGATCCGGCCCTGGTCCCGCCCCATGCCTACATCGCCGCCTATCTCTGGCTGCGCCACGAATTCTCAGCCCATGCGCTGATCCACAATGGCAAGCACGGCACGCTCGAATGGCTCCCCGGCAAGGCCACCGCGCTGGATGCCGCCAGCTACCCCGATGCACTCTGGGGCCAACTGCCCCATCTCTATCCCTTCATCGTCAACGACCCCGGTGAGGGCACCCAGGCCAAGCGGCGCACCGGCGCGGTCATCATTGACCACCTCGTGCCCCCGCTCACCCGCGCCGAAACCTATGGCCCCCTCAAGGACCTCGAGGCCCTGCTCGACGAATATTACGCCGCCTCCGGCATGGACCGCCGGCGCCTCGCCGATCTGCGCCGCCGCATCCTCGATTTCACCCGCGACAGCCGGCTCGATCGCGATATCGGCCTGCCCGAAGACGAAACCGAAGCGCTGATCAAAATCGACAACTTCCTCTGCGACCTGAAGGAAGCGCAAATCCGCGATGGGCTGCACGTCTTCGGCCAATCGCCGCAGGGCGATCTCGCCCGCGACCTCACCGTGGCTCTGGCCAGAGTACCGCGCGGCGACGCCCCGGGGGATAACTCGCTGATCCGCGCCTTGGCCGATGATCTCAAGCTCGGCATCGACCCGCTGACGGCCCGCCTCGGCGACCCGTGGCACGGCCCCAACGTGTTTGCACCCTATCTCGCGCTCAATGCTAACAGTCCTTTAGCACTAAGGCACATTGGCGACGTGGTTGAGGTACTCGAAATCATCGCCGCTGATCTGGTCGAGGGCAAACTTATCCCCGCCCCCGATTGGCACGCGACCCGATCTGTCCTCGCCACCGTCACCAGCCTAATCCAACCCCGCCTCGCCGCCTCCGGGCCGGCCGAAATGGCGGCGCTACTTGATGGGCTCGATGGCAAATTCATCGCGCCCGGCCCCTCCGGCGCCCCCTCGCGCGGCCGCCTCGATGTGCTGCCCACCGGCCGCAATTTCTATTCTGTCGATAGCCGCGCAATCCCCACGCCCACCGCCTGGGAACTCGGAAAAAAATCCGCCGAAAGCCTGGTTTTGCGGCACTTTCAGGACCACGGCACCTATCTGCAATCCCTCGCCCTCTCGGTCTGGGGCACGGCGAACATGCGCACCGGCGGCGACGACATCGCCCAGGCGCTGGCGCTGATCGGCGCCAAGCCGGTCTGGGACCCATCCTCCCTCCGCGTCTCGGGCTACGAGATCATCCCGCTCGCCAGGCTCGGCCGCCCCCGCATCGACGTAACCCTGCGCATTTCCGGCTTTTTCCGCGATGCCTTCCCGGCCCAGATCGCCCTGTTCGACCGCGCCGCCCGGGCCATCGGCGCGCTGGATGAACCGAGTGAAGACAACCCCATCGCCGCCCGCATGCGCAGTGACGCGCTGGGCCTGATCGCCCAGGGCCAGTCCGAAGCCGGAGCGGGCCTCGCCGCCGGCCACCGGATTTTCGGTTCCAAACCAGGCTCTTACGGCGCCGGCCTCAATGCGCTGGTCGATTCCGGCACCTGGTCCACCCGCGCGGATCTGGCCAAAGCCGCCCTCGATTGGGGCCAATATGCCTATGGCGCTCAAGCCGCCGGCATCCCCGAACGCGCCCGCTTCGCCGCCCGCCTCGCCAGCGTCGATGCGATCGTCCACAATCAGGACAATCGCGAACACGACCTGCTCGACAGCGACAATTACTACCAGTTCGAAGGCGGTCTCTCCGCCGCCGCCGAAATACTGTCCGGCCACCAACCCGCCGCCTATCACAACGACCATTCCCGCCCCGAACGCCCGCTCATCCGCACCCTTGAGGAAGAAATCAGCCACGTCATGCGCTCCCGCGTGGTCAATCCGAAATGGATCGCCGGCGTCAAACGCCATGGCTATAAGGGCGCTTTCGAGATCATCGCCACCGTCGATTTTATGCTCGCCTTCGCCGCCACCACCGGCGCGGTCAAGACTCACCATTTCGATCTGGCCTTCGAAGCCTTCGTCGAAGACGCAGCAACGCGCCAGTTTATCCTCGCCAGCAACCGCTACGGTTATGATGAGCTGATCGCCAAGTTTAACGAGGCGCGCCGGCGCGGCTTGTGGACCCCACGTTCCAACTCGGCTTATGGTCTGCTCGCGGGGGAGTTATGAATAATACTATCATCTACTTGATCGGCCATTATGGCGTCGGCAAACTGACCATCGGCAAGGCAATCTGCGCCGCGACCGACGCGCGTCTGTTCGACAACCATCTGGCCAACAACGTTATTTTCTCGCTGGTCCGCGCCGATGGCTCCACGCCGCTGCCCGAGGGCGTTTGGCCACTTATCATGACCATTCGGCGCCAGGCCTTGTCGGCAATGGTCCACCTCGCCGGGCCACAGGCCAGCTTTGTACTCACCAACGCCTTGATGGACGATGACCCGATGGACCGGCAGGCGCTGCACGAGGTGATGGAAGCGGCCCGCCAGCGCGGGGGCATTTTCGTCCCCGTTTTCCTCACCGCATCGGATGCGGCCCATGCCGCCCGTATCCCCTCGCCGGAGCGCGAATCGCGGCTCAAAACGACGGATGCGGAAAAGGCCGAGCGCAAACGACATACGCGACCATTGGTGCGCCTCGATCATCCCAATCGGCTCGATCTCGACACCACCCATCTGCCGCCCGCCGAAGCGGCTCGCCTCATCATCGAACACGCGGAGCGCCTGGCATGAACGACAAGCCCGTCAAAAAGACCGACCTGATGAGCGAGGCGGAGCGCAACGCCTATCATGCTGAAAAAATGAAGAAAAAGCAGGAGGCGCGCAACAAGATCCTCGCCACCAAGACCGAGGAGCGCGGTCTGCTGATCGTTCACACCGGCAAGGGCAAGGGCAAGTCCACCGCTGCCTTCGGCATGGTGTTCCGTGCCATTGGCCACGGCATGAAAGTGGGTGTGGTGCAATTCGTCAAAGGCGCCTGGGACACCGGCGAGCGCGACGTGCTGCTCAAGTTTCCCGAGCTGGTCACCATCAACGCCATGGGCGAAGGCTTCACCTGGGATGTTCAGGATCGCCAGCGCGACCTCGCCGCCGCCCGTGCCGCCTGGGAACAGGCCAAGCTGTTGATCGCCGATCCCGCCTACAAGCTGGTCCTGCTCGACGAGCTCAATATCTGCCTGCGCTACGATTATCTGCCGCTTGAGGAAGTCGTGGCCTTCCTCAAGGACAAGCCGGCTGACAAACACGTCATCGTCACCGGCCGCAACGCCAAGGACGAGCTGATCGAAATCGCCGACCTCGTCACCGAAATGACCGAAATCAAGCACCACTTCCGGGCCGGCGTGAAAGCACAGGCGGGCATCGAGTTTTAGCTAGGAGCTACAGAGCAGGGGGTGTCCCTAACATCCCAAATCCCGGAACCCCGCCACCAGCCGCTCCACCCGCGGCTTCATATCCGCTGCCTGAGCCGCCGAATATTGCACGGTCATCGCCGCATAGCTCAGCCCGTCGCATAGCGCGATCATCCGGGTATAGAACATGCGTTGCCCCATGACGCCGGAAAAACTGGCCCAATACGATGTCGTTGCCTGATAGGCGATGTTCCAGCCGTCGCGCTCGGCATAGCCCATGCGGGCGGCCACTTCGGCTTCGAAATCCTCGGCCGTGATATTGGCGCCCCAGAACGATAGCACCTGGGCCTTGCCGGCATTGTCGAAGATCTGCCCGTCGCCATTGTCGCTTTCGCCATAGCCGGAAAAGCCGGGCGGGATTTCGCTGGTATAACCAAAGCGGGCATTGTCATAGCGGCCCCAGCCCAGTTCCTGGGCGGACACCGGAAGAGTGATAAGGGCAAGCAGAACAATCAGGATTCGCATGTGTGACTTCTTTCGCGCGTAGCGGGCCAAGGCCCTGATCACATTAGACGACCACGATCCCGTTATGCTTGGCTTTTTCCTCGGGCTCGACATGGATTGTGATCATCACATCCTCCACCGCCTCGCGCAGCTTGGCCTCGATCCCATCGCAAATGGCATGCGCCGCCTCGACACTCATCAGCCCCGGCACCACCAGGTGGAAGTCGATGAACGTCATCTTGCCCGCCTGCCGCGTGCGGATATCATGGGCCTCGATGGCGCCCTCGGCATTGCCCGCGATCACCTCGCGGATCACCTTCTGCGTTTCGGGCGGCACCGCCACGTCCATTAGCCCGCCCACGCTGTCGCGGATCACGCCCCAGCCCGACCACAGGATGTTGAGCGCCACGAGGCCCGCCAGGATCGAATCGAGCGGCGCAAAGCCGGTGGTGAACACCAGCACCAGCCCCACCAGCACGCCGACAGTCGAAATCACATCGGTCAGCAAATGCTTGCCATCAGCCTCCAGCGCTGGCGAGCGCACCTTGCGGCCATAGCGGATCAGCACATAGGCCCAGACCAGGTTGATCACCGTTGCCACACCGCTGATCATCAGGCCCTCGACCGGCGCATCGGGCATTTCCGGCGCCATCAGCCCGAAATAGGCCTCGCGCACGATCAGGATCGCCGCGACGATAATCATCACCCCCACGATCACCGCCGAGAAATATTCAGCCTTGTGATAGCCATAGGGCAGGGCGGCGTCGGCCGGCTTCTGCGCCAGCCGCACCGCGATCAATGCGACGATTGCCGTCACCACATTGACGATGGATTCCAGCGCGTCCGAGTAAAGCGCTACCGAACCGGTCATCTGCCAGGCCAGTCCCTTGAGCCCGAGCACAATCAACCCGATAACAAGACTCGCCCCGGCCACAGCCAGCGTTCGTTGATTGGTCATGATTGAGTTCTGCCCTGATCGTGCTGCGCCGAAGCAGCAGCTGGTTTCTGCACATAACGCCGCCGCCCAACGGGCGCAACCCATTGTATTTGCAAATCATTTTCAGAAGCATTCCGATGTATCGGCGATCACGGCCAAGCCATTGATTGACCACGCGCTTCCCCCGTCCTAGAACCGGAGCAGCGCAGCGTTCCCCAGCACGGAACTGAAACACAGTCTGGTGCGGTCGACCCAAATCGGGGACCAAGTCCAGAGCTGCAAAGAGGCGACTATGACGATTGGCGAGAGGCGAAAGCCCGCGAGAGCCGTGCCGAACCAGCAGAAGGTTATTGCCGGCATCGGTTGCGGCAGTGCCGCGACCTCCAGCGAGATCATCGCCCTGATCAATGCGTGCCTGGCCGAGGCGGGGCTGCCTCCAGCGGCGCTACTCGCGATAGCCTCCCATCAGCGCAAGCATGACGTTCAGCCATTATACGCTGCAGCGGAGCATTTCGACGTTCCGCTGCGCCTGCTGGGCGATGCCGACCTGGCTCCTGCCGCGCCATCCCCAAGCGTCCTCGCTCATATCGGCCTACCCGCCGTTGCCGAAGCGGTCGCCGCCGCCGCCGGACCACTCCTGCTCGGCAAGCGCAAATCGGCCCACGCCACCTGCGCCCTTGCCGCCTGCGGCCCCGATTTCGACCTCGCCCAGTTCGGCAGCGCCGCGCTTTACCCCAGTTCGAGCGCCGCAATGGCGTCATCTACGCTCGATACTTCCCGGGCCGGGCCATAGGCGGGGCGGGCAATCATGATCACCTTGACCCCCAGCCTTTGCGCTGCTTCGAGCTTGGCCGAAGTCTGCCCGCCGCCCGAATTCTTGGTGACCAGATGAGTTATGCCCTCGCGCTCCATCAGCGCCATTTCATCAGCCAGTTTATAGGGCGGCCGCGATTGCAACAGGCTGGCAAAGCGCGGCAGCGGTTCGGCCGGGGCCTCGATGGTGCGCACCACGAATTGACAGTCGTCGCGCTGCAAGAAGTGTTCGAGCCCGGTATGCCCGGTGGTCAGCAGCACATCGGCATTGTGGGGCAGGGCGGCTGCCGCCTCGGCCGCCGTTTCCACGGTCAGCCAATCGGCGCCCGGCTTCTGCTCCCAGGCCGGCCGCATATAGCGCACCAGCGCAATACCCGTGGCCCGCGCCGCAGCGACGGCATTGATCGACATCAGCCCGGCATAAGGATGGGTCGCATCCACCAGCCGCTCAATACCCGCCGCCCGCAGATACGCACACAGCCCAGGGATGCCGCCGAATTTGCCCATGCGAATATCGCCCTTGGGCAATTTGGGGTCTTGCGTTCGCCCCGCCAGCGAGGTGATGACGTCGTGCCCCATGGCCACCAGCCGATCGGCCAGCTCCCGCGCCTCCGCCGTTCCGCCCAGGATCAGGATTTTCATAGTCTTTTGTTTATCCCACAGCTTCCGCCCCACTCTGCCCATTTCGCCCCCAGGGCTCAAGCGCCGAGCCTTCCCAATGTTTGACTGGATCACCCGCCCCCGCCGTAAGGGCCATTTCGCCGCCCTCGACAATGCCGATTTCCCCCCGCTGGAACCCGGCACAGTCTGGCTCGTCGGCGCTGGTCCCGGCGGCCCCGGCCTGGTCTCGCTATTGGGCTATCACGGCCTCGGCCAGGCCGATGTGGTCGTGCATGACGCGCTGGTTTCCGATGCCCTGCTGGCCATGGCGCCCCGCCGCGCGGAGCTATTGTTTGCCGGCAAGCGGGGCGGCAAACCTTCGCCCAAGCAGGCCGACATTTCGCTGCAGCTGATAGACCTGGCCAAGGCCGGCAAACGCGTGCTGCGCCTCAAGGGCGGCGACCCTTTCATGTTCGGTCGTGGCGGCGAAGAGGCCGGTGCCCTGGCCCGGGCCGGTGTGCCTTTCCGCATCGTGCCCGGCATTTCCTCGGGCCTGGGCGGGCTGGCCTATGCCGGCATTCCCGTCACCCATCGCGACACCAACCATGCCGTGGTTTTCCTCACCGGCCATGACGATACCGGCGCCGTACCACAGGGCGTCGATTGGGGCGCCATCGCCAATGCCGCCCCGGTCATCGTCATGTATATGGCGGTCAAGCATCTGGGCTCCATCGCCGAAAAGCTGATCGCCGCCGGCCGTGCGACCGACGACCGGCTGACCATCGTCTCCCACGTTGCCACGCCCCAGCAATCCGCCATCTCGACCACTCTGGCCGACGCGTCGAGCCTCACGGACGTGCCCACGCCGGCCATAATCGTGCTCGGCCCCGTCGGTGCCTATAGCCAGACGCTGGATTGGTATGTGCACAGCGCCCGGAACCATGTCTTTGGCTAAGGGCCTCGTCATCGCCGCCCCCCGCTCGGGTTCGGGAAAGACACTCGTCACGCTCGGGCTGCTCGCTGCCTTGCGTCGCCGGGGCGTCATTGTCGCGCCGGCCAAAACCGGTCCCGACTATATCGACCCCGCCTTTCTCACCCGCGCCGCCCTGCGCGAGGCGGTCAATCTTGATCCCTGGTCGATGAGCCCCGCCCGCCTCAAGCATCTGGCCTCGGTCCAGGCAACGGGCGCCGAACTCCTGCTGGTCGAAGGCGTCATGGGCCTGTTCGACGCCGCCGCCGATGGCTTTGGCTCCACCGCCGACCTTGCTGAATTACTAGATCTGCCCGTTATCTTCGTGGTCGATGCCGACCGGCAAAGCCAGTCCGTCGCCCCGCTGGTCGCAGGCTTTGCCAATTGGCGCGTCGGCGTGCGGGTCGCCGGTGTCATCCTCAATCGCATCGCTTCGATGAAACATGAGCGCATGCTGGTCGAAGCCCTGGCCGCCACCGGTATTCCCTGCCTGGGCGCCATTCCGCGCAATCCGGCCCTGGCCGTGCCCGAACGCCATCTCGGCCTCGTGCTACCCGGCGAAGTCACCGCCTTCGAGACCTTCCTCGACACCGCCGCCGAAATGGTCGGCGACTATGTCGATCTCGACGGCCTGCGCGCCTTGGCCGCCCCCTTGCCCGAGGCCACTGAACCGGCGCCGTCCCTCCCGCCATTGGGCCAACGCATCGCTATCGCCCAAGACGCGGCCTTTGCCTTCCTCTATCCCCATCTGCTCGATGGTTGGCGGGCCATGGGGGCCGAACTCAGCTTCTTCTCCCCCCTCGCCAACGAGGCTCCCGCCGCTGATTCCGACGCAGTCTTCCTGCCCGGCGGCTATCCCGAATTGCATGGCGCCACTCTGTCCGCCGCCGACATATTCAAGACCGGCCTTGTCGCGGCGCGGGATCGTAATGCGCTGATCTATGGCGAATGTGGGGGCTTCATGGTGCTGGGCGAGGCGTTGGTGGACAAGGCTGGCCAAAGCCACGCCATGGCGGGCCTCTTGCCCGTCACCACCCGCATCGACAGGCCAAAACGCACGCTGGGTTATCGGCGGCTGGTGCATGCCGGGGCGCTGCCTTGGCCGGGGCAGTTGCACGGCCACGAATTCCACTATTCCTCGGCCAAACAATCCCGCCTGACGCCGCTCTTTGCCGCTACCGACGCGACCGGCCAGGCGCTACCGCCGATGGGTGCGGTGATCGGCAGGGTGATGGGGTCTTACGCCCACGTGATTGATGCGGCATAAGCCTGTCATGGCCAAGTCATTGATGTTCATGGGCACCGGGTCTGATGTCGGCAAGTCGCTGCTGGTGGCGGGCCTGTGCCGCGTGCTGGCCAATCGTGGGCTGCGGGTGGCCCCCTTCAAGCCGCAGAACATGTCCAACAATGCTGCTGTCACCGCCGATGGCGGCGAAATCGGCCGGGCGCAGGCGCTGCAGGCGCGGGCGGCGCGGCGTGAACCTATCACCGCGATGAACCCGGTTTTGCTCAAGCCGGAGCAGGAAACCGGCTCGCAAGTGGTGGTGCGGGGGCAGCGGCGGGCGTCCATGTCTGCGCGGGCATATTGGGCGCAGCGGGGTAAGCTGATGCCCGAGGTTCTCGCGGCTTTTCAGGAGCTGGCGGCCGATTGTGACTATGTCATCGTCGAAGGCGCCGGCAGTGCCTCAGAGGTCAACCTGCGGGCCAATGACATCGCCAATTTCGGCTTCGCCCAGGCCGCCGAACTGCCGGTCGTACTGATCGGGGATATCCATCGCGGCGGCGTCATTGCCTCGATTGTCGGCACCTTCGCGGTGATCGGCGAGGCCGATGCCGGGCTGATCCGGGCCACTCTGGTCAATAAATTCCAGGGCGATCCATCGCTGTTCGCGGCGGGTATCGACTTTATCGCCCAGCGTCGGAACCAGGGCAACGGGGGCCGCTGGGCAGCACGCCGGTGGCGCTGGCGACAGTCGATACCTCGCCGCGAACAGCGGCGGATCGTCTCGGAATTCCACTGGACCAGGAGCGGGCCTCGGGATCAGCCCGGCACCGGTCCGCCGATCACCGCGAAGGTGCCGATAATCGAGGTATCGACGCCGCCGCGATGCCGGATATCCCCGCGATCAGTAAGCTCCAGGTTGGGCGAGCCGAAATTGGCGATGTCACGGGTCTGCAGGTTGAGCCTCTGAGGCACCGCCGGTGCTCGACGACGACAGCAACGCCAATCGGCCGCCAGCCCCCGAAAAGCCGCGAACCCGCGGGTCACCATCCCCGCCGGTGCCTGTCATGCCCGCGCAGACAGATGTGCCCCGGCACCACCACGCCTGCGAGCCGAGCCCCCCGCCCGGCCTGGAGCAAAACCGGGTTCATCGTGGTGATAGGCTCACGGTGGCTGCTCGGTGCTCGCTGTTCCGGCTGATTTCGCTCATCGGCAGACAGCAGCATTGTTGACATAGCCCCAGCCACCCAGCTCATTGGCCAGCACGTGTACAGGCTCCGGCCACAGCAAGACCCGCCGACATCAGACCTGGTGCCCATGAACATCAATGACTTGGTTACGATAAGTCCATGGCCGGGGTCACGGGCGTAAGACCCCACCGTCCCGCCGATGGGTGCGGTGATCGGCAGGGTGATGGGGTCTTACGCCCACGTGATTGATGCGGCATAAGCCTGTCATGGCCAAGTCATTGATGTTCATGGGCACCGGGTCTGATGTCGGCAAGTCGCTGCTGGTGGCGGGCCTGTGCCGCGTGCTGGCCAATCGTGGGCTGCGGGTGGCCCCCTTCAAGCCGCAGAACATGTCCAACAATGCTGCTGTCACCGCCGATGGCGGCGAAATCGGCCGGGCGCAGGCGCTGCAGGCGCGGGCGGCGCGGCGTGAACCTATCACCGCGATGAACCCGGTTTTGCTCAAGCCGGAGCAGGAAACCGGCTCGCAAGTGGTGGTGCGGGGGCAGCGGCGGGCGTCCATGTCTGCGCGGGCATATTGGGCGCAGCGGGGTAAGCTGATGCCCGAGGTTCTCGCGGCTTTTCAGGAGCTGGCGGCCGATTGTGACTATGTCATCGTCGAAGGCGCCGGCAGTGCCTCAGAGGTCAACCTGCGGGCCAATGACATCGCCAATTTCGGCTTCGCCCAGGCCGCCGAACTGCCGGTCGTACTGATCGGGGATATCCATCGCGGCGGCGTCATTGCCTCGATTGTCGGCACCTTCGCGGTGATCGGCGAGGCCGATGCCGGGCTGATCCGGGCCACTCTGGTCAATAAATTCCAGGGCGATCCATCGCTGTTCGCGGCGGGTATCGACTTTATCGCCCAGCGTACCGGCGTGCCTTGCTTTGGCCCCGTGCCCTGGTTTGCCGACGCTGCCAAGCTGCCCGCCGAGGATGTTTTGGCGCTCGAAAGCTATGTTTCCCGGGCTTCTGGCGGTTTTACCATCGCCGTGCCGCGCCTGCCGCGCATTGCCAATTTTGACGACCTCGACCCGCTCCGCGCCGAGCCGGGCGTCAATCTTGTGCTGGTCGAGCCGGGCCAACCTATCCCGCGCGATGCCGATCTCGTCATCCTGCCCGGTTCCAAGGCGACGCGCAGCGATCTGGCGGCTTTGCGGGCCAATGGCTGGGACATTGACCTGCTGGCCCATCACCGCGCTGGCGGCCGCATTCTGGGGATTTGTGGGGGGTATCAGATGCTTGGCCGGACCATCGCCGATCCCGATGGCATCGAGGGCGAGCCCGGCGTCAGTGCGGGGCTGGGCCTGCTCGATGTGGAAACCACGCTGGAGCCGGTCAAGCAGTTGCGGGTCGAACAAGCGATTCATACCGCCTCCGGGCTGCCGATCAGCGGCTATCACATGCATATGGGCGTCACCGAGGGTGCCGACCGTCAGCGGGCTTTTGCCAGCATTTCCGGGGCTTTGGAGGGGGCGGTGAGTGCCGATGGGCTGGTGACGGGGACCTATCTGCATGGTCTCTTCGCCGCCGATGGCTTCCGCCGGGCCTTTCTGGGCAATGCCGCCAGTCCTGATCTCGGCTATGAGGCTGGGGTCGAGCGGGCGCTGGATGATCTGGCGCTTCACCTCCAAACCCATCTCGATATCGATGCGCTGCTGGCGCTGGCTGAACCTGTGAGCCTTGCCTGATGTTTTTCCTGATCCCGCCCTTGGCCCTGCTGCTCGAACGTTTTGTGGGCTATCCGCCGCTTTTGACCGCCCGGATCGGGCATCCCGTCATGTGGTTTGGCTGGCTGATTGCCTATATGGAACAACGCACTAACACGGCCAGCCGGACGGCGTCGCAGCGCAAACTGGCGGGGGTCGTGTCGCTGGCTTTGTTGCTGCTGGTGGCGCTGGCGGGGGCGTTGCTGGTGCAGCAGGTCACGCGATCCATTCCGCTGGGCTGGCTGCTTGAAATGCTGCTGGCGACGCCGTTTCTGGCGCAGAAGGAACTGGGCCGGGCGGTCGAGGCGGTGGCGGATGCGCTGGGTATTTCACTGGCGGCGGGGCGCGAGGCGGTCAGCCAGATCGTCGGGCGCGATCCGCAAGCCCTTGATGAGACTGGTGTTTCCCGCGCCGCGATCGAGACGCTGGCCGAAAGCACTTCGGATGGGGTGGTGGCACCGTGGTTCTGGCTGGTGCTGCTCGGGCTGCCCGGCATCGTGCTCTACAAGGCGATCAATACGGCCGATTCCATGATCGGGCATCTCAATGAGCGCTATCGGGATTATGGCTGGGCGGCGGCGCGGCTGGATGATGTGGTAAACTTTATCCCCGCCCGGCTGTCGGCGGTTTTGGTGACCATTGCCTGCTTTTTTATGCCCGATGCCAGCCCTTCCAAGGCGTGGGGGGCGGCAAGGCGGGATGCGCGGGGGCATAAGTCGCCGAACTCGGGATGGCCGGAGGCCGCTTTTGCTGGGGCGCTGGGATTTTCGCTTGGCGGGCCAAGGCATTACGATGGCGAGCTGGTCGACCTGCCGACGATGGGTAACGGGGATAGGCGGCTCGGCCGCTACCACATTACCCGTGCGCTCACGTTGTACACTATGGTGCTCAATGTGCTGCTTGGGGTGAGCGGACTGTTAGCGTTGACGATAGCATTAGGGGCCTAGGGGGCACGCGATTTTGAAACTTGTGCCCGGTATGGAGCATCGGAGTACCCCCTCCTAGCCTCCCCCTGATAGGGGGAGGGATCTCTCCACTTTTGGGGCAGGATCGAGTGCCCGCCAAGCCGCGCTTCAAGCCTCGTGGATATGCGTCGGGGTCTGTTCCGGCGGTTCGCCCTTGAGGGTCATGGGCAGGCCCGCGACCACGAAATAGACGTCGTCGCAGATTTCGGCGAGGCGTTGGTGAGCGGCGCCGGCCAGGTCGCGGAAGGTGCGGGCCATGGCATTGTCGGGCACGATGCCCAGCCCCACTTCATTGCTGACCAGGATGACCTTGGCCCTTTTGAGCTGGATCAACGTGGCGCCCAGTTCGCTGACGGCGCTCGAGACATCCTCATTGGCGAGCAGCAGATTGGTGATCCATAGCGTCAGGCAATCGACCAGAATCACGTCATGGTCCTTGGAAGCGCGGATCAGGGCGTCGGGCAGCTTGAGCGGTTCTTCGATCGTGGCAAAGCGCTCGCCGCGCACGGCCTTGTGACTGGCGACGCGGTCGCGCATTTCTCCGTCCAACGCTTCGGCTGTCGCCAGGTAGGCGGGCTTGACCCCGCCATGCAGCGCCAGCCGCTCGGCAAAGCCGGTTTTGCCCGAGCGTGCGCCGCCCAGCACCAATACATGTCGTGTCATTTCGGCTCCTCTTCGTGCCGTCCGCCCACCCCGTTCAGAATCACAAAGCCTCAGCGGCGATGGGGTTGCGCCATTGCTGCAATCAGGCCATGCCAGCACTGCATTCTGGCACCAGCTTTTTGTGCCTTATTCTACTTTCGTCTTAGCATCTTTCGCATTATGGTCCGCGCCGAAACCAGCCCCTACAATCAATCACCCTAGTCCACGGAGTCGATTGCGTGCCCAGATATTATCTTGGCGTTGATGGCGGCGGCACCAATTGCCGCGTGCGTCTGGCCGACGAGAATCTCAAGACGCTCGCCGAAGTCAAGAACGGCCGCTCCAACTTGCAGATCGACGACGGTGAACCGGCCTATAAAGCCATTAGCGACGGCACCCGAGACGTATTCAAGGCCGCCGGCGTGGATTTCTCTGAAACCGCCAATACCTATGCCTGTTTCGGCATGGCCGGCGGGCGCATGGATACGGCCCGCGCCGAATTCCGCGCGCGGCCATGGCCCTTTGCCGATGTCAAAGTCTACGACGATATTGATATCGCCCATGCCGGTGCGCTGGGTGGCGGCGAGGGCGGGGTGATCATCGTGGGCACCGGCTCGGCCGCGCTCGCCATTGTCGATGGCCAGCGCTTTCAATCGGGCGGCTGGGGCTTTCCGATTGGCGACCAGATGAGTGGCGCCATTCTTGGGCGCGAGCTGGTGCGCTATGCTGTCGAGGCCGAGGATGGTCTGGTCGAGGCTTCGCCGTTGACCAGGGCCGTGATCGACCGGCTGGGCGGCAATAATCAGGCGGTGATGACCTGGGCCTTTGCCACCGAAATGAATCTCAGGATCATCAGCGCCGATGGCACAGAAGGGTGCGACGACGCCCTGATCGGCCGGGCGCCGGCCGAATTCGGCAAGCTGATGCCGCTGTTCATCGATTATCTGGAACAGGGCGATCCGGTGGCCCAGAAAATGCTCGATATCGAATTGGGCTATATCGATACCTATGTGCGCTGGTTCCAGGCGCGCAATGCCAAGGTGATGGCCATTGTCGGCGGCTTTGGCGAACGCCTGTTCCCCATTCTCAAGCAGCGCTATGGCGATTTCGTCGCCCTGCCCAAATTCGAGCCGCTCAATGGCGCGGTGATCCTCGCACGCCAGAACTTTCCTGCCTAACGACGCGTCAAACCAAGGACTTGCCAAGTGTCCAGCCGTATCATTCCTGTCCAGCCTTTCGATTATGTGGTGTTCGGCGCCACGGGCGACCTGACCAAGCGCAAGCTGATTCCCGCGCTCTACCACCGCTTCAAGGACGGCCAGTTCGACGGGCAGAGCCGCATTATCGGCGTCTCGCGTTCCAAGCTCAGCGATGCCGACTTCCAGAAGGCAGCGCGCGACGCGATCATCCAATTCGTCGAGAAGGAATATCAGGACGAGGCGGTGATCGACCGCTTCATCCAGATTTTCTCCTATGTACCGGTCGATGTGAGCGACCCGGCCAATGCCGGCGATCTGGGCAAGCAATTGCGCGACGATCCCAATATCGTGCGCGCATTTTACCTCGCCGTGGCGCCGGACCTGTTCGAGCCGATCGCCGAATATCTGGCCAAGAAGAAATATTACCGCCGCGATGCCCGCGTGGTGATCGAAAAGCCGCTGGGCCACGACCTGGCCTCGTCCATGGAAATCAATGACGGCGTGGCCAAGATCTTCAAGGAAGATCAGGTCTACCGCATCGATCACTATCTGGGCAAAGAGACGGTGCAGAACCTGCTGGCGCTGCGCTTTGCCAATGCGCTGTTCGAGCCAGTGTGGAATTCGGCCCATATCGACCACGTACAGCTGACCGTCTCGGAGTCGGTGGGCGCCGGCACGCGCGGCTATTATGACGAGAGCGGCGCGCTACGCGACATGATCCAGAATCATATGTTGCAGCTGCTGTGCCTCGTCGCCATGGAGCCGCCGGCTTCGGACGACGCCAATGCCTTGCGCGACGAAAAGCTCAAAGTGCTGCGCGCGCTCAAGCCGATCGTCAACGGCGATGTGTCCAAGAACACCGTGCGCGGCCAGTACCGCGGCGTCAAATCCGAGACCACCGCCGTGGCCGGCTACCAGGACGAATTGCCCGAAGACAAGAAGGGCAGCCGCACCGAGACCTTCGTCGCGCTCAAGGCGGAAGTGGAAAACTGGCGCTGGTCCGGCGTGCCGTTCTATTTCCGCACCGGCAAGCGCATGGCCAACCGGGTGTCGGAAATCTGCATCCAGTTCAAGCCGATCCCGCATTCGATTTTCGACCATGCCGAAGGCGCGCCCAAGGCCAATAAGCTGATCATCCGCCTGCAGCCCGACGAAGGCGTCAAGCTGCTGATGATGATCAAGGATCCGGGTCCGGGCGGCATGCGCCTGCGCGAAGTGCCGCTGAACCTGAGCTTTGCCGCAACCTTTGCCGAGCGCACGCCCGAAGCCTATGAGCGCCTGCTGCTCGACGTGATCCGTGGCAACCAGACGCTGTTCATGCGCCGCGACGAGCTGGAAGCGGCGTGGAAATGGGTGGACCCGATCCGCGAAGCGTGGGACCGTTCGAGCGAGCCGCCCCAACCCTATACGGCGGGCACCTGGGGCCCGACCGGCTCCATCGCCCTGATCGAGCGCGATGGGCGGACATGGTATGAGGACGACAATTAAGTGACTGCACAGCCCCAGCTCGAGCGCCGCACCTTTGCTGACAAGCCGACCCTGGCCAAGGAATTGGCCGAGGCGGTGGCAGATCGTATCCGCACGGCGATTGCCGAGCGGGGCGTGGCCGCGATTGCGGTGAGCGGGGGCTCCACCCCGGCCCGGTTTTTCCAGGCTTTGGGCAAAACCAAGGATATCGACTGGACCAAGGTGATCGTCACCCTGGTTGACGAGCGCTGGGTCGACGAGACCAGTGACCGCTCGAACGCTTTGCTGGTCAACGAAAAAATGCTGCAAGGCCCGGCAGCGGTGGCGCGCTTCTTCCCGCTCTATTCGGGCGGTGACGAACCCGGCGTGACCGAAGTGGCCAAGACCAACGCATTGCTGGCGGACCTGCCCGAGCAATTTGCCGCCGTCGTGCTCGGCATGGGCGGGGATGGGCATACCGCTTCGTTCTTCCCCGGCGGCGATACGCTGACCGAGGCGCTGACCTCGGCCGGCCCCGCCATTGCGATCCACGCTCCGGGCGCGGGCGAACCGCGCATCACCTTTACCCTACCGCGTCTCCTCCACACGGATGGGCTATACCTTCACATCGAAGGGGAGGAAAAGGCCGTCGTTCTCGACGCGGCTCTGGGAGATGGTCCCGTTGAGGACCTCCCCATCCGTGCCGTATTGCGCTCCGGCACGCCTGTAACTGTCTACTGGTGCCCATAGTCCCCTCGGCGGTCCCCAATCGACTGCCTTGGCCACTACGCGGCTCCGCAGCAGCGTTCTCTTTTCGGAACAAGTGACCCCTCACTTGTCCGCGCGAGGACGCGACAACTGAGTTAGGAGCTCACTATGTCCGTTCGCCAAGCCATCCAGGATGTGACCGACCGCATCGCCGCGCGCAGTCGCGATAGCCGCAAGGATTATCTCAACCGGCTCGATGCGGCCCGTGAGGCGGGCGTCTATCGCTCGACCCTCTCCTGCGGCAATCTCGCGCACGGCTTTGCCGCCTGCACCCCTTCGGAAAAGGCGGCTCTGGCGGGCAACAAGACGCTGAACCTGGGCATTATCACCAGCTATAACGACATGCTGAGTGCCCATCAGCCCTATCAATTCTATCCCGAAATCATCAAGCAGGCGGCCCGCGAGATGGGCGCTACGGCCCAGGTTGCCGGCGGCGTGCCGGCCATGTGCGATGGGGTGACGCAAGGCCAGCCGGGCATGGATTTGTCGCTGTTTTCGCGCGACGTGATCGCCATGTCGACGGCCATTTCGCTCAGCCACAATATGTTCGACGCGGCGGTGTATCTGGGGATTTGCGACAAGATCGTGCCGGGCCTGTTGATCGGGGCGCTGACCTTCGGGCATTTGCCGGCGGTTTTCGTGCCCGCAGGGCCGATGCCTTCGGGCCTGCCCAATGACGAAAAGAGCAAGGTCCGCCAGCTCTATATGGAGGGCAAGGTCGGCCGCGCCGAACTGCTCGAAGCTGAGAGCAAGTCCTACCATTCGGCGGGGACGTGCACCTTCTATGGCACGGCCAATTCCAATCAGATGCTGATGGAAATCATGGGCCTGCACCTGCCGGGCGCCAGCTTCGTCAATCCGGGTACGCCTTTACGCGATGCGCTGACCAAGGAAGCCACGGTGCGGGCGCTGTCGCTGAGCGCGCAGGGCAATGATTATACCCCGGCCGGTCACGTCATCGACGAAAAGGCCATCGTCAATGGGCTGGTGGGTCTGCACGCCACGGGCGGCTCGACCAACCACACCATGCACCTGATCGCCATCGCTGCGGCGGCGGGCCTGCATGTCACCTGGGACGATATGAGCGATCTCTCGGACGCGACGCCGCTTTTGGCCCGCGTCTATCCCAATGGCGTGGCCGATGTGAACCATTTCCACGCGGCGGGCGGCATGGGCTTTTTGATCCAGGAATTGCTCGAAAGCGGGCATTTGCACGAAGACGTCAAGACCGTCTGGGGCAATGGGCTGTCCAATTACACCGTGGAAGCCAAGCTGATCGAGGACAAGCTGGCCTTCGAGGCGGCGCCCAAGGAATCCGCGCTCCCCAAGGTTTTGACCTCGACCAAGACGCCGTTCCAGGAAACTGGTGGCCTGAAATTGCTCAGTGGCAATCTGGGGCGTTCGGTCATCAAGGTCTCGGCGGTCAAGCCCGAGCATCGCGTGATCGAAGCGCCGGCCCGCGTGTTCCATGGGCAGGATGGGCTGCTGGCCGCGTTCAAGGCGGGCGAGCTGACCGGCGACGTGATCGCCGTGGTGCGGTTCTCTGGTCCGAGGGCGCTCGGCATGCCCGAATTGCACAAGCTGACGCCCCCGCTGGGCGTGTTGCAGGATCGTGGGTTCAAGGTGGCGCTGCTGACCGATGGCCGCATGTCGGGTGCTTCGGGCAAGGTGCCGGCGGCGATCCACATGACGCCGGAAGCCGTCGATGGCGGGCCGATCAGCAAGATCCGCGATGGCGACATGATCCGGCTCGACGCCAATGAAGGCACGCTGACCTTCCTGGGCGACGAAAAGGAATTCTTCGCCCGCACGCCGGCCACCGAGGATTTGCGGCCCCAGCATTTCGGCATGGGCCGCGAACTGTTTGCCGGATTCCGTAGCCTGGTCGGCGTCGCCGATCGCGGCGCCAGCGTCTTTCAATAGGCGGGAGCCGGCCCCACATAACGCGCGCGGGGCCGGATCAATGATCCGGTCTCGATCTGCTCCAGCGCATGGGCCAGCCACCCCACCGAGCGCGCCAGCGTGAAGAGGATCAAGGGCGCCGCCGGCGGCAGGCTGAAGGCGGCGGCCATGGCCGAGAGCGCGAAATCGATATTGGGCTTTTCACCCACCAGGGCCTCGCCGATTGTCGCGAGGTCGCGATAGAGCGATGGCGCTTCGAAGTGAGCCAGCAATTCGGCCGCGCGGACATCGCCATGGGGATAGAGCCGGTGGCCGAAACAGGGCAGGGCGCGGCCCTGTCGCAGGCTGAGCTGGATGGCTTGTTCCGGCCCGAGCCGTTCGGCCGCGTCGACCAATTCATCCATTGCCGCTGCGGCACCGCCATGCAGCGGGCCGCTCAGCGTGCAGAGGCCGGACAGCACAGCCGCCGAAAGGGGAGCGCCGGTTGATACCGTGATCCGCGCGCAAAAGGTCGAGGTGTTGAGTTCGTGCTCGGCCAGGAGCACCAGGGCGCGCCGGATGATGTCGGCAGCCTCGGGGCGATGCCAGTGGCGGGCCAGGCGCTCATGGGCGGTCAATTCGGTTGCAGTCGAGCCCGCCAGCGCGCGGGAGACTGCGCCCATCACCCGCGCCGCATCAGCATGCAGCACGGCGCTGCCGCGTCCCAGCGTGGGCATATCGCTGGCGGCGAGGCGGCCGAGCACGGTGAAGGCTTGGGGCAGACCTGCCGTTTCTTCGCCCGGCATGATGGGAAAACGCGGCCGCTTGCCGCCCCAGAGCAGACCGGCCACGGCTTCCAGATCGGCCGTGCGCGACAGGACCGCGGCATCCTCGCCGCGATAATAGAGAAGCCCATCCTGCACGGTCGAAATCGTCGTCGGCAGCACCGGGTCGCCCCAGGCGATGGACTGCGCCGCCACGGTCTCGGCCTTGCGACGGCCATGCTGGCGGCTGGCGAGGCGGTCGATATCCTCGGTGCTGTAGAGACTACGGCGTGGGTCGGTGGCGTCGGGCTTGGCCGCGATCCGGCCGCGGCTGACATTGGCATACAGCGTCTGCGGCTTGGTGCCCAGACGCTGCAAGGCCTGCTCTGCCGTGATCCAGCCCATGGAACCTCACATTGATCGGTAGCATCAAGATTGACGTCAATCTTGAGCAAGCCCATTTACCCCATGAAGCAGAGGAGAGACAAGATGATCTCTGGATTGGACGACGTAATCGCAGCCGAAACCATGTTGTCGGATGTGGATGGGCTCAATGGACGGCTGATCATCGCCGGCCACTCGCTCGACGCGCTGGCGGGGCACACCAGCTATGAGGCCATGCTGGCTTTGTTGCTGGGGGATTTCCTTGAAGCGGACGTGGCCACCATCACCCGCCATCTGGCTGCGGCCCGCAAGGAAGTGCATGGCTATATCGAGGGTGTCGATGCGGCCATTCTGGCGCTGAGCCCCATTGAGGGCCTGCGCGCCATGATCGCCCGGCTGCCCGATGGCGAGGATCGCGATACCGCCTATCGGCTGCTGGCCGCCCCGGCAGTGTTCACGCCCGCTTTGCTGCGCCTGCAGCAGGGTCTGCCGGTGGTCGCACCCAGCGATACACTTGGCCACGCCGCCGATATGCTGGCCATGTTGACCGGCACAGCGCCGACCCAGGCGCAGGTCAATGCGCTCGATACCTATCTGGTGACCGTGTCCGACCACGGGCTGAACGCCTCCACCTTCGCCGCCCGCGTGGTGGCCTCGACCCGCGCCGGGGTGACTTCGGCCATTCTGGCGGCGCTGAGTGCGCTCAAGGGCCCGCTGCATGGCGGCGCGCCTGGCCCGGTGCTCGATATGCTGGATGCTATCGGTACGCCCGACCGGGCCGAGCCATGGCTGGCGGCCGAACTGGCGCGTGGTGAGCGGTTGATGGGCTTTGGGCATCGGATTTACCGCGTGCGCGACCCGCGCGCCGATGCGCTCAAGAATGCCTTGCGGCAACTGGCCGAGGCGGGCGCGGTGCCGGCCGACCGGCTGGCTTTGGCGGAGGCTGTTGAGCGTTCGGCGCTGGCTTTGCTGCGGCAGAAGAAGCCGGATCGGGCGCTGGAAACCAATGTGGAGTTTTATACGGCGCTGTTGCTGGAGGCGCTTGGCCTGCCGCGCGAGGCGTTTACCTGCGTGTTTGCGGCGGGGCGGGTTGGTGGCTGGATCGGGCATGCGCGTGAGCAGATCGATCATGGTCGGCTGATCCGGCCGCAGTCGAAATATATTGGGCCGTTGGCGGCTTAGGGGACCCATCCATCCCCAACACCGCGTCCTCCCTCGGGCTTGACCCGAGGGCCATTCTCAACTCGGCACAAGCGGCGAGCGGCCCTCGGGTCAAGCCCGAGGGAGATGCGGTGGGGGTGGGGAGATCGAAATATATCGGGCCGGTGGGTGGGCACGATCTAGCCCCACCCACAACGTCATTCCGGCGCAGGCCGGAATCCATGCTGTGCCCTGTCCCCAAGCTGGATGTGGTGATTGGCCTTCAGCATGGATCCCGGCCTGCGCCGGGATGACACCGTGGTTGGCTGAGATCTTATCGGCTGCGCCCAAACAACCGCTCGATATCCTTCTGCTTGAGCTCGACATAGGTCGGGCGGCCGTGGATGCATTGGCCGGAATGGGGGGTGGCTTCCATGTCGCGGAGCAGGGCGTTCATTTCGTCGACGCGTAGGCGCCGGCCGGAGCGGACCGAGCCGTGGCAGGCCATGCGGGCGATGATCTCGTCCATGCGGTCGGCAACGGCGGTGGAATTGTCCCATTCGGCCAGGCCATCGGCCACGTCCCGCACAAGGCCATCGATATCGGAATTGCCGAGCAGAGCCGGGGTCTCGCGCACGGCGATGGCGCGGGGGCCGAAGCGTTCGAGGTAGAGCCCGAAACGTTCGAGGTCCGGCGCGGCGTCCTCGAGCCGGGCGCAATCTTCTTCGGGTAGCTCGATGACCAGGGGGATCAGCTGGGCCTGGCTGGGCACGGGGCCGGCGGCGAGCTGGGCCTTGAAGCGTTCATAAACCAGGCGTTCATGGGCGGCGTGCTGATCGACCAGCAAGAGGCCCTCGCTATTCTGGGCGATGATGAAATTGTCGAACATCTGCGCGCGGGCGGTGCCGAGAGGGAATTCCATCAGCGCGGGAGCGGCTTCGCTCTCGACGCGGGCGCTGGGCTCGTTGAGGCCGTCGATACCTTGTTGGGCGGAGGCGCCGTATTGGGGCGAGAAGGGATTGGCGCTGCCATAGCCCGAGGCGCGGTCATAGCTGGCAAAGGGCATGGCCGGGCGGTTGAAATCCTGGCGCGGCGGCGCGGCGCTGGTGGTTTCATATTGCGGGGCGGTGAACGCCCCCAGAATGTCGTCGGCAACGCTGGTGGAGGCTTTAAAGCCCGCAGCGGTCAGCGCTTCGCCAATGGCGCGGATGACGGCGCTCCGCACCGCGCCCGCATCGCGGAAGCGCAATTCGGCCTTGGCGGGGTGCACATTGACGTCAACCTCGGCGGGGTCGATGGCGATGTAGAGGGCGACGACAGGGAAGCGGTCGCGGAAGGTGTAATCGGCATAGGCGGCGCGGATGGCGCCGACCAGCACCTTGTCGCGCACCGAGCGGCCATTGACGAAGTAGAACTGCGACAGCGAATTGGCGCGGGTATAGGTGGGCAGACCCGCCAGTCCCGCCACGACTACGCCATGGCGCGAAGTGGCTAGCCGCACGGCGTTTTGCGCGAAATCATCGCCAATAACCTGGGCCAGCCGTGCTTCCAGCGCGCCGCTGCCGCTGACGGCGGGCCAGTTGACGGGGGAGCGGTCGGTGCCGTTGAGCACGAAATGCACGCCCGGATTGGCCATGGCGAGGCGTTTCATCACGTCGGTGATGGCCCCGGCCTCGGCCCGGTCGGTTTTTAAAAATTTCAGCCGCGCGGGGACATTGCCGAAGAGGTTCTTGACCTCGACGAGGGTACCCCGGTTCATGGCCTGCGGCACGGGGCCGGTGCGCACGCCACTGCGCACCTCGATGCGCAACCCGCTTTCGGCATGGGCGGGGCGGGAGGAGACGGTCAGCTCGGCAACCGAGCCGATCGAGGCCAGCGCTTCGCCGCGAAAGCCCAGCGTGCGGATATCGTCGAGATCATCGACACTGAGCTTGGAGGTGGCGTGGCGCTCGACCGAGAGCAACAGATCGGCCTGGTCCATGCCATGGCCGTCATCCTCGATGCGCATCAGCAGTTTGCCGCCGCCCGAGGTGGTGACCACGATGCGGCTGGCGCCGGCATCGATGGCGTTTTCGACCAATTCCTTGACCACGCTGGCAGGCCGCTCCACCACCTCGCCGGCGGCGATGCGGTTGATCAGATCTTCGGGCAGTTGGCGAATGGGCAAGGATCGATTCTCCTGAGCGGAGAATATAGGCGATGGCGGGGGAGTTTCCGACCCGGTTTCCCCGTTTTCACCGGCTCAGTCATCGACCAGACACGGCGCCGAGAACAGCTCGCCCCGCCAGGCGCCGGATAGGGTGCGAGAGGCCACGATGAGCCAGACCAGCACCAGCACGCCAACCAGCACGCTGCCAAACACCATAAGCGGGGCGAATGGCACGATATGGGCGAGCTTGAGCGTGGTGACAGCATAGACACCCAGCGGGAAAGTGAAGGCCCACCAGCCCAGGTTGAACGGCACAGCGTCCCGGAAATAGCGCAGGGTGATCAGGCCCGCCATGCCCAGCCACCATATTCCATAGCCCCAGAGCAGCACGGCAATGAGAAAGCTGGCGCCACCCACCGCACCTGCATAGGCGCCAAGGCTATTGGCCTCGAGCACCTGGGGCGCGTGCTCGGCCAGCAGCAGCATGCCCAGCGCGGCGGTGGCGATGGGACCAAGCGCCAGCCAGCAGGAGCTGGCCATATTGGCGTCGGGCAGATTGTGCACGATCATCCGCACCACCAACACGACGAGCATGCCCAGCGCCAGCGGCACCGAACAGGCCCAGAGGCAATAGCTGAGCAGGGTCACGGTCAATTGGTCGGCCGAACCGAGATGGGGCAGGAGCAGGCCGCCACTGGCGGCGGTGACCTCGGCGGCGACGATGGGCAATAGCCAGATGGCAGTCATCTGCTGGGGCGAATGGCTCTGGCGGGTGAACATCATGAAGGGCACGCCGATGCCGCAGGCCAGCGCCAGTGCGCCATCGATCCACCACAGGGCATGGGCGACCGGGATTATGGCCGTGCCGAAGGTGGGCAGGCCGAACAGGACGGCGCCATTGATGATGGTCGCCAGGCCCATGGGAATGCAGCCCAGCGACATGGACATGCTCGAATGCGCCAGGATGCGCTTGGCGCCGGCATAATGGGTGATCCAGCGGGTGGCATAAAGCGCGGTGAAGAGGGTGAAGAGCGCTATGTTGAACAGCCACAGTCCCGTGCCGGCGGCGAACAGCAGCGGCATGTCGGGAAATTGGCCTAGCGCGATCGCCAGAATGCCGGTGCCCATGGTGGCGGCAAACCAATTGGGCGTGAAAAAGCGCACCGCATCGGCCGGGCTGGCAAGGCGGGACAGGGGGCGGATGCTGGCGACGGCGATAGACATGGGGAACCTCTGCGCCGAGCAATAGCGCCGCAGCGATGTTCGTTTCCAACGCATGATTTATGTGAGATCATTCGAGAATATCGATTGATTGGTGAGCGCCCATGACCCTCGAACAATTGCGGATTTTTCTGGCCGTCGCGGAGCGCCAGCACATCACGCGGGCAGCCGAGGGGCTGCATATGACCCAGTCGGCGGTCAGCGCGGCGGTGTCGGCGCTGGAAAATCGGCATGGCGTAACGCTGTTCGACCGGGTGGGGCGGTCCATTGTGCTCAATGAGGCGGGGCGGACGTTTTTGCCTGAGGCGCAGGCGGTGTTGGACCGGGCCAAGGCGGCGCAAGGGGCGCTGGATGATCTGTCGCGGCTGTTGCGGGGGCGGCTGTCGGTGATGGCGAGCCAGACTGTGGCTGATTACTGGCTGCCGCGCCGGCTGGTGGCCTATCGGCAGATGCATCCGCGGATCGAGCTGGACATGGCATTCGGCAATACCGGCCAGGTGGCCGATGGGGTCGAGAGCGGGCTGGCCGAGCTAGGGCTGGTAGAGGGGCAGGTGAACCGGCCGGCGCTGAGCGTGGACCTGCTCGATCAGGACGAAATGATCGTGGTGGTGGGGGCCGGGCATGCCTGGACCGAGCCGGGCGTGGCGCAGGCGGCGGGCTATGGCGGCACGGCCTGGGTATTGCGCGAGACGGGGTCCGGCACGCGGGCGGCGTTCGATGGCATGATTGCGAGGGCCGGGATTGATGCGGCGGCGCTGGATATTGCCATGGTGCTGCCGGGCAATGAGGCGGTGCTGGGTGTGGTGGAGGCGGGGCTGGGGGCGACTTTGGTGTCGCGGGCGGTGGCGCGGGCGCGGGTGGTTGCGGGGCTGCTCACGGTGGTTGATCTGCCCATTGTGCGCCGCAGTTTTTATCTGCTGCGGCACAAGGAGCGCTATCGCACCAAGGCGGCCGAGGCGTTTCTGGCCATGGTTGGCAGCGCGCGGGCAAACGGCTAGGAAGAGCCATGACCGCTTCACGCTCACCCATGGATCTGGCGCTGGCTCTGGCCGAGGAGGCCGCCGCGCATGGCGAAGCGCCGGTGGGTGCGGTGGTGATGGAGGGCGATGTCGTGCTCGCCGCCGAGCGCAATCGGATGAAGGCGCTGAATGATCCCACCAGCCACGCTGAAATGCTGGCCATCCGGGTGGCCTTGGCCAAGCGGGGGACGGGGCGGCTCGATGGTTGCGATCTCTATGTGACGCTCGAGCCCTGCGCCATGTGTGCGGGGGCGATTGCTCATGTGCGGCTGCGGCGGGTCTATTTCGCGGCCGAGGATATCAAGGCAGGGGCAGTGGAAAACGGCGTGCGGCTGTTCGAACAACCGACCTGTCATCATCATCCCGAAGTCATCGGCGGCATCGGCGCCAGCCGGTCGGAAGCGCTGTTGCGCGACTTTTTCCGGGGACTGCGTAGCGACTAGAAGCGACATCACCCTAGCCCTGCGCCGTTTGGCGCGCTATTGCCAAGGCAAGACCATTCGGAGCCCACGCCCATGATAATCGAGCCCAAAATCCGCGGCTTCATCTGCACCACCGCGCATCCCGTTGGCTGCGCCACCAATGTTCAGCGCCAGATCGACCATGTCGTGGTCAAGGGCGAGATCCCATCGGCCCGTCGCCGGGTGCTGGTGCTGGGCTGCTCGACCGGCTATGGGCTGGCGTCACGGATCGTCACGACCTTTGGCAGCGGCGCCGACACGATCGGTGTCTCGTTCGAAAAGCCGCCGGCTGAAAACAAGACGGCCAGTGCCGGCTGGTACAATAACCGCGCTTTCGAGCAGCGCGCCAAGGCTGCCGGCCGGTTGGCGCTGACCATTGAAGGCGACGCCTTCTCGGATGCCATCAAGGCCGAGACCATCGAGGCGATCCGCCAGAATTTGGGTCAGATCGATCTGATCGTTTATAGCCTGGCCTCGCCCGTGCGCACCGATCCGGCCACTGGGGAAACCTACCGCTCGGCCATCAAGCCCTTTGGCGCCGCTGTGGCAGCCAAGACGCTCAACACGGCGACCGGTGAAGTCTCCGAAGTGGTGATCGAGCCCGCGACCGACGAAGAAGCCGCCGCCACCGTCAAGGTGATGGGTGGCGAGGATTGGCAGCTGTGGATTTCGGCGCTGGCCGATGCCGGCGTGCTGGCCGATGGCTTCACCACGCTGAACTACACCTATCTGGGCAGTGAGCTGACCTGGCCGATCTATCACAAGGGCACGCTGGGCGTGGCCAAGGCCGACCTGGACCGTGCTGCCGGGGAAATCCGCAGCCGCTTTGGCGACACGAGTGCCTATGTCGTGGCGCTCAAGGCCGTGGTGACCCAGGCCAGCTCGGCTATTCCAGTGGTGCCGCTTTATGGCACGCTGCTGCTCAAGGTGATGGCCGAGATGGGCCTGAACGAGGGTACGATCGAGCAGATCGACCGCCTGTTCCGCACCAAGCTGGCCGATCCGGTGATCGACGAAGCGCACCGCCTGCGTGTTGACGACTGGGAGCTGTCGCCGACGGTGCAGGCCGAAATGGTCCGCCGCTGGCCGCTGCTGTCGACCGAGACACTGCCGGAACTGGCGGATTTGAAGACGTATCGCGCCGAGTTTTTGAAGCTGTTCGGCTTTGGGCTTGGTGGGGTGGATTATTCTGCGGATGTTGATCCGCGCGAGGTTTAAGGGTTCCGTTTCTATTCCAATCACCGGTTCTCCCTCGGGCTTGACCCGAGGGCCTCTCGCCACTTGTGCCAAGCATTGTGCATAACCTTGGAGGCCCTCGGGTCGAGCCCGAGGGAGAACGGTGGGTGGGGAGAGAAAGGCGGGGATGGAGAGAACGGTGAGTGTAAAGAGGGCTAGGCCCTAATTGCTCGGGATCACCGGCACCTTGCCCTGGATATAGGCTTCGATTTTCGTCTCCAGCATGCGCTTGAAGCGCTCCTTCTCCGGCTCGGCATTGGCGACGATTTCGCGGACCCGCCAGAATTCCAGGGCGCCGAAATTGGTAACATGGGGGCGGATATAGATGTCGGGGGGATAGGCCGCCATCATATGAGCGGTCAGCGAATGCATCATGATCTGGGCTGAGCCGAACCACACGTCGAGCGGCTTGTGATCGGTCTTGGCGATGCCTTCGGAGGGATCGCCATTGACGTCGATGCCGATGAGGAAATCGGTGTCGATATCGGCCTGGTCGAGCGGCAGCGGATTGACCACGCCGCCATCGACCAGGATGTGATTGGCATACACCACGGGCCGGAACAGGCTCGGAATGGCGATCGAGCCGGCAATGGCGGGGCGCAATAGGCCCGAATTGAACACGACCTGATGCCAGGACTGGAAATCGGTCGCCACCACATAAAGCGGGATCTTGAGGTCTTTGAACTCGCGCGGGAAGTTGGGCGGGGTGAAGGCATCGACCACATTGGTGGCGTCCAGCTGCATCGAAATGCCGTTCTTGAGAATGCCGCTAATGCCGCGGATCTGGGTGGCCCAGAGCTTGGTGGCGATGATTTTCATGGTGCCCAGCACCTTGAAGGAATGCTCGCGCAATTCCGCCCCGGTCATGCCGGCGGCCCAGCCCGCCCCGATCAGCGCGCCGATCGAGGTGCCGGCGATCACGGCAGGTTTGATCCCCAGCTCGTCCATCGCCTCGATATAGGGAATATGGGTCAGCCCGCGTGCCGACCCGCCGCCCAGGGCTACTCCGATGCGTGGTCCGGCTGTGGTGCTCACTCTGGCCCGCTCCTTGCCATCCGGGCGAAGCCGATCCGCCAGTGCCTGACCCCGGAGCTGGATGGGGACTAGCGGGCGCGTCGGCGGCTTCTGCTCGGAAAGATAGGGTAGGTCGCCGGGATTGCGAAAGGGTTCACGCCGATGTGGTGAATTCGCGGGCAATCTGCCGCCAGCCGATATCTCGGCGGCAAAAGCCCTCTGGCCAAATAATCTGATCCACGCCTGCGTAAGCACGCTGCTGCGCCTCTTTTACGGTCGAGCCCAGCGCGGTGACATTCAGCACGCGCCCGCCGGCAGCAAGTAAACGCTGGCCCTCGCGGCGCGTTCCCGCATGAAAGACATGCAGGTCCGGTGTATTCAGGCCCTCGGCGTTTTTGATTTCGCTGCCCTTGCCGTAATCGCCGGGATAGCCATTGGTCGCCATGATGACGGTAACGGCATATTGGTCTTTCCAGACCACATGCTGGCCCGCCAGCGCGCCGGTTGCGGTGGCAAACAGCAACTCCAGTAGGTCGCTCTCGAGCCGTATCATCATGGCCTGCGTTTCGGGGTCGCCGAAGCGGGCATTGTATTCGACGAGCTTGGGCCCGTCGGCAGTGAGCATCAGCCCGGCATAGAGCACGCCCTGATACGGGGTGCCGCGCGCGGCAAGGCCCCGCACGGTCGGCTCGATGATGCGGGCCATGGCGTCGTCATATTGCTCGATCGTCATCACATCGGCGGGCGAATAGGCGCCCATGCCGCCGGTATTGGGGCCGGTATCGCCATCAAAGGCTCGCTTGTGATCCTGTGCGGTGGTCAGGGGGAGAATATTGGTGCCATCGCAGAGCACGAAAAGGCTGACTTCCTCGCCCTCCATGAACTCCTCGATCACGACTTCCGCGCCCGAAGCGCCAAAGGCGCCGGCAAAGCAATCGATCACGGCCTCTTCGGCTTCCTCGACGCTCATCGCGACCGTGACGCCCTTGCCGGCGGCCAGGCCATCGGCCTTGATCACGATGGGCGCGCCATTTGCGTAGATGTGGGCCAGCGCGGCGGCTTCAGTGTCAAAGCGGCCATAGGCGGCGGTGGGGATGTCCATCTCGTCGCAGAGGGCCTTGGTAAAGCCCTTGGAGCCTTCGAGCTGGCCGGCAGCTTTGGAGGGGCAGAAACAGGCGAAGCCGGCGGCGCGGAGGTCATCGCCGAGGCCGGCCACGACCTGGGCATCGGGGCCGACGACCACGAAATCGATTGCGTGCTGGTGGCAGAGGGCGATCACCGCGTCATGGTTGGTGATATCGACCGCTAGGTTTTTGGCGACCTCTGCGGTGCCGCCATTGCCCGGCGCGATGAAGAGTTTGGTGAGCTTGGGGGACTGCGCGATTTTCCACGCCAGGGCATGTTCGCGCCCACCGCTACCAATGACCAGAACCCGCATGCTTGCCCTCCGCCGCTATGGGCGGGGTGATGCACGAGATAGAGCGGGGAGGCAAGGGGTTCTCAATCCCATTCCAACCACCGGGTCACCCTCGGACTTGATCCGAGGGCCGCTCGCCGCTTGTGCCGGGTGGGGAATGGCCCTCGGGTCGGGCCCGAGGGAGAACGGTGGGTGGGGATGGTTTGTGCAAAATATATCCCACCCCCGATGTCATCCCGGCGGAGGCCGGGATCCAGGTCCGTGGTGCGCCGCATACATCCAGCTTGGGGATGGTCTTCAGCATGGATTCCGGCCTTCGCCGGAATGACACCGTGGTGGAGATGGGGCTGGGTGCCCTTGCCTTGCCTCAGCGGCAAATAGGCAAAAATTACATCTCGGCTTCTTTGAAAATCCGGGTCAGATCGCCATTCCATTCGCCGTGGAATTTCTCGAGCCAGCGTTCGGCCGGGGATTTGGCGAGGCGGATGGTTTCTTCGAGGGGGGCGAGGTGGATGGTCTCGTCCTGGCCCTTGGCGTTGCGGCGGTTGCGGCGGACGAGGCCCGCTTCGGCAATGCCGACGGCCTGGGCGGCGATGTCGTAGAGATTGGAGCGGTCATGCGGGGTATTGAGGCCCAGGCGGGGGACTTCGCGGCGCATGTGCTCGCGTTCTTCGTCGGTCCAGGGCTGGATCAACTCATAGGCGGCTTCGAGGGAGACATCGTCATAGAGCAGCCCGACCCAGAAGGCCGAAAGCGCGGTGACGGATTTCTCGTCGCCCATATCGGCGCCACGCATTTCGAGGAATTGCTTGAGGCGCACTTCAGGGAAAATGGTGCCCAGATGGTAGTTCCAGTCGCGTCGTGTCGGCTTTTCGCCGGGCAGTTGCGGCAGCTTGCCTTCGAGGAAGGCGCGGAAACTCTCGCCGGCGACGTTGATGTAATGGCCATCCCGAAGGACGAAATACATCGGCACATCCAGCGCATAATCGGCATATTGCTCGAAGCCGAAGCCTTCTTCGAACACGAAGGGCAGCATGCCGGTGCGGGCATTGTCGGTATTGAGCCAGATATGGCTGCGGAAGCTGAGATAGCCGCTATCCTTGCCATCGACGAAGGGCGAATTGGCAAACAGCGCGGTGGCCACTGGCTGCAGGGCTAGCGAGACACGGAACTTCTTGACCATGTCGGCTTCGCTCGAAAAATCGAGATTGGTCTGTACCGTGGCGGAGCGGAACATCATTGAGGTGCCCAGCGTGCCGACCTTGTCCATATAGGGCGCCATGATGCCATAGCGCGATTTGGGCATGACCTCGATTTCGGGCACGCTCCAGAGCGGGGTGACACCCAGGCCCAGGAAATGAATGTCGAGCGGGGCGCCGACCTCCTTGACCACGCGCATATGCTCGGCGGTCTCCGCGGCGGTGGCATGCAGGTCCGGCTGCGGCGCGCCGGAGAGCTCGAACTGCCCGCCCGGCTCGAGCGAAATGCCGCCATGCGCGTCCTTGTCCCACAGGCCGATGGGATTGCCCTCGTCGAAAAAGGGCTCCCAGCCGGTGCGTTCGGCAACGCCGTCGAGCAGGGCGCGAACGCCGTTTGGACCCTCGTAAGCAACTGGGCGGAGCGGATTGGTGTGGAACACGTGCTTTTCGTGCTCGGTGCCGATGCGCCATTGCTCGGCAGGCTTATTGCCCCGCGCCATGCCGTCGATGAGGTCGGCCCGCGATTCAATCAGGGGCGAATATGTGTCGGCGCCGGCCATTAAAGTCCTCTTGCGATGAGGGGGTCATTGTTGGGCGCGAACATAGCGAGGCGCAAGCCGAAAGCAATCGGCTTTTATCGCCAATCACCGATGGTCGCTTGAATCACGGCCAAAGCGGCCACGGCAGCGGTGTCGGCGCGCAGAATGCGGGGGCCGAGGCTGACTGGAATGACAAAGTTTTGAGCGCGCAGCTTCATGCGCTCGTCGTCGGAAAAGCCGCCTTCGGGGCCGATCAACACGCCGATGGGCTGGCCGCGGAGGGCCGTGAGAGTCTCAAGCGGGGAGGCTGAGGCGGCGCTTTCATCGGCGAGGATCAGCTTGCGTTCGCCTTGTTCTGTGGCCCAGCCATCGATCAGGCGGTCCAGCGTGATCTCGGCGGCGACCCTGGGAACGCTCAGCACTTCGCATTGCTCGGCGGCCTCGATGGCATTGGCGACCAGCTTTTCATGCTTGAGGCGGCTGACCTGGGTGAACTTGGTCAGGACAGGCTGGATGACGCCGGCGCCCATCTCGACGGCCTTTTGCACCACATAATCCAGTCGCTCGGTCTTGAGCGGGGCAAAACCATACCAAAGATCGGAAACCGGGGTCTGCGGCGCGATCTGTTCGACCAGATCAAGCGTCACCGATTTTTTGGAATCGCTGGCGAGGCGGGCCAGCCACGCCCCGTCGCGGCCATTGAACAGCACGACCTCATCGCCCACGCTTTTGCGCAAAACGGCGGCGAGATAGAGCGATTGGTCCTTGCCCAGTGTGAGTTGGGCATTGGCGGCAAGGTCCGGTTCGATGTGGAGGCGCGGTAGGGAAGCGTGGGTGCGGGGCATGGGCAAAGTGGCAATGTGCCACGACCTCGTGGTTCGACAAGCTCACCATGAGGTCTACTCTAAACGCGGCGAACGCAGTAGACCTGCAACGGAGTTAGCAACAGACCTCATCCTGAGCCTTCTGAAGGACGAAGGAGGCGGTCGTGGCACAGTGTCGAGAGCTGCGATGAGCAATACTGACCAACCAAATCCCGTCCCCGGCACAGTCGCCGATGCCCAATCGGGCAATTGGGTGGATCGCTATGCCCCCGATTGGCTCAAGCCCTATGCGCGGCTGGCGCGGTGGGATCGGCCGATCGGCATCTGGTTGCTGTTCTGGCCCTGCACCTGGGGGCTGGCGCTGGCGGCGGTGGCCAATCCGGCGCGGGGCTTTGACTGGATCGCCTGTGTCCTGATGTTTATCGGCGCGGCTTTGATGCGCGGCGCGGGGTGTACGTTTAACGACATTGTCGATCGCGACATCGATATGCAGGTGGCGCGCACCCGCTCGCGGCCCATTCCTTCAGGGCAGGTCACAGCCAAGCAGGCGCTGATTTTTCTCGTGGCGCAGGCGCTGCTGGGCGCGATTGTGCTGTTCCAGTTCAATCGCTTCACCGTCATCGCCGGCGTGGCTTCGCTGGTGCTGGTGGCGATTTATCCCTTCATGAAGCGGGTGACGTGGTGGCCGCAGGCGTTTTTGGGGCTGGCCTTTTCCTATGGTGCGCTGGTGGGCTGGAGCAGCCAGACCGGCGGCTTTTCGGTGGCGATCCTGCTGGTCTATTTCGGCACGATAATGTGGGTCATCGGCTATGACACCATCTATGCGCTGCAGGATATCGAGGATGATGCGCTGATCGGGGTTAAATCCACGGCGCGCCTGTTCGGCAGCAAGACGCGCCCAATTGTGGGCGGGTTTTATGCCGGAGCTTATCTGCTGTGGCTCGTCGGGGCGATCATGGCGGGGGCGGGGTTGGTGTTCTTTTTCCTCTCGCTGGTCGCAGGGGGATTGCTGGCCTGGCAGGTCTGGACGCTGGACGGCAAAGTGCCGGAGAACCCGGCGGCGCGGTTCAAGCTCAACCATTATGTGGGGATTGCGCTGGTGCTGGCGCTGCTGGCGGAGTGGGTTTGGTAGACTGTGCCACGACCTCGTGGTTCGACAGGCTCACCATGAGGTCTACTTTTAGACCGCATGCCAATCAGTAGACCTCATCCTGAGCCTGTCGAAGGACGAGGTCGTGCCACCCCGAGGGCCAAAAAAAACGACAAAGGGGCTGGCCGCACCACCGGCTAACCCCTTTGTCGTGCTTTGGAGGCAGTAGCTGATTAGTTGGCTTCGCTCTGGCCGGGCTTGCGGCGATTGAGGAAGCGGGGGCGACGGTTGGCTTCGGCGGCGAGTTTGCGGCGGCTGGCCGAGCTGCCCAGCATGACGCCATCGACCTGCTGGCTATAGGGCATGTATTGGCCATCGCCGGCCTTGATGAACAGCGGCAGGCGGAGCTTCTTGCCCCAGTTCTGCCATTCGGCGACGACGTTGTGATTGCCCTGTTCCTCGAACACGCGGTAGTTGAGCTCGCTATCGGAATGGACCAGCTCGATCGAGCTCATCAACACGCCTTCTTCGGAAATCGCGGTCGCCACGGCCACGCCGATGAACTCGGTGACGGGCACCTTGATCTTGATCGAAACGCCGCTCTGTTCGAGCATTCTGCGAACGGTGACGGTTTTGACCGGGTCTTTGGGACCATTGTCATTGGCGGCCACGAAGCGGCGATCTGCTATTGCCGGCTTGCCGAACGCCAGAACGACCGATGAACCTTCCATCGCAACGCCATGAACCATTTTTGTTCCGCCTTATACCTGTCAACTTCAAGAGCTGTTTTTTGCGCTCTCTTTTATGACCCCACCTTAGCGCGTCCCCTTAGCCGCCTCCTTAATCGGTTCGGTTAAGTTTATCTTGTTTTCCGAGAGGGTTAGCAGGACCTGACTCGGTGTAGGGAGCGATTAACCGATTGTGGAATGGGACTGTTAACCAGCCCGATTTGAGCGCCGGGACCGTCAATTATGCCGCCGTCCTAAGCACTTATCCCGAGCGCTCGAAGCAATGTGTTCGCACTGGCCTTGTTCAAAACCGGCGGCCAGCCTAAAAGCGCGGGGAAAATGACGCTTCCTCCCAGTATCTATAGTGATGATCTTGAACTGCTCCGCTCTTCAGCGGTGGCAGCAGGCATTATTGCCAGCGGCTTTTTTCGTCGCGATGTAAAGAGCTGGACCAAGGACCATGACTCCCCGGTGAGCGAAGCCGACATATTGGTCGACCGGTATCTGGCCGCGTCATTGCTGGCGGCGCGGCCAAGCTATGGCTGGCTCAGCGAGGAAACCGCCGACAATCCATCCCGGCTGGATTGCGAGCGGGTGTTTGTCGTTGACCCAATCGATGGCACGCGCGGCTTCCTGCGTGGCGAGGATAGCTGGACGGTGTCGCTGGCGGTGGTCGAAAACGGCGTGCCGGTGGCCGGGGTGGTTTACGCGCCCGTGCGGGACGAAATGTATGACGCCATTAAAGGTGGCGGGGCGCGGCTGAATGGCAAGCCCATTGTGCGTAGCCGCCGGGCTGGCGCGCCGCCATTGATCCCGGCGCCGGGCGCGGTGCATCAGGAGATGCAATCGGCGGGCCTGCATTATTCGCGTGGGCCGATGTATCCCTCGCTCGCCTACCGGCTGGTACAGGTGGCGACCGGCAAGCTGGATGCCGCCGTGTCGCGGCGGGGCAGCCAGGATTGGGATATTGCGGCGGCGGCACTGATCCTGGATGAAACCGGGATCGGCTTTGCCGATGTGTGCAGCGGGTTCCCACAATTTAACAAGCGAGATACGCGCCACGGGGCGCTTGCGGCGCTTGGCGACATGAGCCTAAAACCGCTCGTGCATGCGGCCCTGATCAAGGTTTATGGCTGTCCCAGCGAAACCGAGACGCCGCAGCAAACGACACTGACCTGACGGAGCGCCAAATGGCCGACAAAGAAGCACCCAATAAGCAACTTCTGCACCTCGTTATCGGCGGCGAACTGTCCAGCATCGAGGACGTCACCTTTGCCGATCTCGACAAGGTCGACATTGTCGGCGTCTATCCGAACTACGCTGCAGCTTTCGCGGTGTGGCGGCAGAAGGCGCAATTGACGGTCGATAGCGCGCAAACGCGGTATTTCATCGTGCATCTGCACCGGCTGCTCGATCCGGAGACGGATAAGAAGTAGGTCATATTAGCGGCGGTGGCTCCCAACCCCTCACCCTGTAATTTCTTCTGAACGAAGAAATTACTGTCCCTCTCCCTCAAGGGGAGAGGGGTGGCATCGTGGCTCCCTTGGCGCAAGCCTCCCTTCTCCTCTTGAGGGAGAAGGTGCCCCGCAGGGGCGGATGAGGGGTCTCTTCCTTTAGACGGGAGGGGCCTACTGCTCCATCAACCGATCGAGCACAGCATGGATTGCGCCCGGACCGCCAATGCGTTCGCGGCCGATTTTGGCGAGGCGCCGGCGTTCGCTGTCATCTTGGAGCAGATGGCGCAGGGCGGCTCCGATGGCGGCCGGTTCGTCCGGCACCACGGTGCGGGCTTCACCAAACAGCATTTGTTCGTCGGTAAAGCGTGAGCGGCGGTCGCGGGGATTGACCACGGTGATGGCGGGCTTGCCCAGGCCGAGCGCCTGCACTGTCGCGGTGCCGGCTTGCGACAGCACGAGATCGGACGCCGCCAAGAGATTACCCATGGCGCTGCCTTTGGCCATGTGGATGGTCAGTGTGCCATCGGACAATTCACCCAGATCCGCGGATTCCGCGCTCAGCATGGAGGTGCGGCGCAGGCCGGTTTTTTTGGCGAGGTCATCGACATTGATACTGCCGGCTACGGCAAGGAAAATATCGGGCCGCAAGTCGGGCGGCAGGGTGCGCAGGCCATCGACCTGCAGCGCAAAGCTCTCGGCGGTCAGCGCGCGGCTGCCTGGCAGGAGCGTGACGGCTGTGGATTTGGTGCGGCGGGCGCGGGCGTCGTAGTCCCCACTGGGGATCGTGTCCATCATGATATTGCCGGCGCAGCGGGCATCGACGCCGATATGCTCCAGCGTGCGCGCGAGGTTATCGCTGCGGCAGAACACGGTGGCACAGGCGCGCTTGATGGCCCAGCGCTCGGGGACGGAATAGAGCCGGGCCGCGCCGGTCTTGTAGACATCGAGATAAATCAGGTCACGATGGCCGGTACCCAGGCACGCCAGCACCCCCACCATATCCCCTACCACGACGACGCGATCATATTTGCCGCGCATCTTGCGCAGGAATGAGAGGGCAGGGGGCACGGTGCGCAACCCGCCGGTAGCGAGATCCCGCCGCAGCGAGCCCTTCACATTGCGCCAGCCTTCGGAGGCCAGCGACGCCCGCGGCCCGACAATGCGGCACACATTGGCATAGGCATTGCCGGCCCCGATCATCGGATAGGCTTCCGCCTCGATCCATTTGGGCAAACGCGCCACGATCGCGGCGGAGATCCAATCCTCGCCATGCCCGTTGGAAATAAAGAGATATCGTAGGCGGACTGACGCTTCCGCCACGATCAGGCTCCGATGCCGTACCGCTCGAACGCCGCATGGGCATTGGCCGCATCGGCATAGGCCTCCTGCCGGTCGACGTTCCAATAGGTCAATTCATCCACCGGGATCGGCTTGCCGGAAATGGCGCAGCGCACAAAGCTGCCGGGCTTGAGCACGACATAGTCTCCATCGAGATAGCGGATCACCGCTTCTGAGGGAGCAAAGCCTTTGTCGAAAATGTTCATGGCTGAATTCCTGACAGTCCGTCTCTGGATATAGCGATGAAATCACCGGCTCAAAAGAGGCTTTCCTGCGTGCCGCCATCCGATGGTGGACGCGGTTTCTTTTTGATGACCGGGCTGCCCGCTATAGTAGCGCCCACGGCGCCATCGGCAAACTCGATTGCGACCGCGTCGCCCGGCGAAAGCGCAGACTTATCCTGCACCAGATTGCCCTCCTCGTCCTTGATCACGGCATAGCCGCGCGCCAGCACGCTTTTATAGCTGAGCGAGAGCAGCAGCTTGGACGATTGGCTGAGGGCGGAGCGCCGGTCGGCCATGGCCTGGGTGACGCTGGTGAGCAGGTTTGCCGCCAGCGGGGCCAACTGGCTGCGCGAATGGCGCAATTCGGCGCGCAGGGCATTGGGCGAAAGCTTGGGGCCGATGGCGTCGAGCAAAGCGCGCTTGCGTTCAACCAGCCGCACGGCCGCATTGGCCAGCCGCTCCGCGCGGGGATCATGAGTGAGCCGGGCGCGCTCGACGGTTTTACGCAGGCCGGCATTGCTGCGCATCTCCAGATTGCCCAGCCGCTCGGCCATTTCGAGCCGGCGGCGCGCCAGCAATTGCGGCACGAGGCGCGGCTCGACCCGGGAGAGATGCACGCGCTGGGCCTGCACCGAATGGCGCAGGGCCGCGCCCAGATTGCTCGCCGCGTGATCGAGGCGCTGGCGCTGGGTGGCGACCAGATCTGCCGGGCGGGGCAGACCTGCGGTCGCGGCGCGCAACCGGTCGCGGGCGCTCAACGTCAGCCGCCGTGCGGCCTGGCGCTGGCGACCGCCGAGATCGTCGACATAGCCGATCAGTTCGGCCCGCACCGGCACGGCCGCTTCGGCGGCGGCGGTGGGGGTGGGTGCGCGCATGTCCGAGGCATAGTCGATCAGCGTCGTATCGGTTTCGTGGCCCACGGCCGAAATGATCGGGATGGCGCTGGCGGCCACGGCGCGCACCACGGCTTCTTCGTTGAAGCCCCACAGATCCTCGATGGAGCCACCGCCGCGCGCCACGATCAGAATATCGGGGCGCGGAATGGGGCCATTGGGCAGCAGCGCGTTGAAGCCCTCGATGGCATTGACCACTTCGGGCGCGCAGGTATCGCCCTGCACCCGCACGGGCCAGACCAGCACATGGCTGGGGAAGCGGTCATTGAGGCGATGCAGGATATCGCGGATCACTGCGCCGGTGGGCGAAGTGACGACGCCAATGACGCGCGGCAGATAGGGCAGGTCGCGCTTGCGCTCGCGCGCGAAGAGGCCCTCGGCCAGCAGCTTCTTGCGGCGCTCTTCGAGCAGCGCCATCAGGGCGCCGGCACCGGCGGGCTCGATATTGTCGATGACGATCTGGTATTTCGAGGAGCGCGGGAAAGTGGTCAGCCGCCCGGTGGCGATCACTTCGAGCCCTTCTTCGGGCTTGAAGGTCAGCTTGGCATAATTGCCCTTCCACACCACCGCGTCGATCGAGGCATTCTCGTCCTTGAGGGTGAAATAGGCGTGGCCCGAGGAATGCTGCCCGCGATAGCCGGAGATTTCCCCGCGCACCCGCACATGCCCAAATTCATCCTCAACCGTCCGTTTGACCGCCTGGGCGATCTCGGAAACGGTAAATTCGGCAGCATTGGTGAGGGCATCAGACATGCCACTCTGGTGCGGCAATTGGCGGAGGAGGTCAAGGGCGGAGCCGAGAGCCACGATCTAATTCCCTCCACCTTGGGGAGGGCCAGGGAGGGGTGGCCTCCAGATGCTCAATGCCGGTGGGGAGCGCAGCCCCACCCTCGATCCCTACCCACAAGGGGGAGGGAGGCAGATCGGGGCTCTCCACATCCACAATTCTCCCTCGGGCCTGCCCCGAGGGTCGCTCGCCGCTTGTGCCGAATTGGGAGGGCCCCTCGGGTCGAGCCCGAGGAGAGTGGTGGGGAGGAGGGATCTGGGGCCGGATAGGGTAGCGGCTACTCAGCCGCCTCGGCGTGGGCGGGGGCGGGTTCGAGATTGCCCATGGACTGCACGATATGGTTGGCGAGCGCATCATAGATGCCGCCATAGGCGTGGCTGGCGCGCATCAGGGCGATTTCGGCGTCGGCCAGGCGGGGCAGGCCCATATCTTCGCTGATCACGCGCATGCCCGGCTGCATGGCGCTTTCCGGCAGGAAGCCCACGGCAAGGTCGGAGAGCACCGCGCTCGAAATGGCAGTGGCATTGGAGGAGGTATAGGCGACGCGATAATCGGTGCCGTCGCGGTTCAGCGCCTCCATGGCGCTCTTGCGCCAGATGCAACCGGGCGAGCCGCAGGCAATGGCCAGCGGTTCGCTAGCCAGGGCCCGTCCGCCATGGCTGGCGACCCAATACATCTTTTCGGTGCGGAACAGCTCGCCGTAATTCTGCTCGGTGCCCTGGGTGAAGACGATGATGTCATAGCGTCCCGATCGCATGCCCGAGAGCAAGTCTTCGGACGCCATGCAGGCCACATCCACCGCGATCTTGGGATGGGTCCGCTGGAAGCTGGAAAGGATCACCGGCAGCAGCCGCACGGCGTAATCGTCCGGCACGCCGAAGCGGATCTGGCCGGACAGGTCCCCATCGGAGAAATGGTCGAGAATTTCGGCATTGGTGCGCAACATGCGCCGCGCCCGCGCGTAAAGCGCCTCGCCGTGATTGGTCAAAGCGACAGTGCGGCCGTCACGCGTCAATAGCGGCTGGCCCAGCCGCTCCTCAAGGCGTTTGATCTGCATGGAGACGGCCGACTGGGTCTTGTTCACCCGGCGGGCCGCCTCGGTGAAACTGCCGCAATCGGCAATGGCGCAGAAGCTCTGCAATTGGTCCAGATCGAGAGGGGCGGTCATTCCGATACCTCATCACTCAAATTGATAGATCGGATGAAATCTATTTGTTAGACGAATGGAAGTCCAGTGCGCTATCACATCATTATCGACGCGAAACGACACCGCGCCAGTCCCGCCGGCCTCCCTTCGGCACAACCACATTCCTGGAGACTTTTCATGGCTCTCTCGCTTTTCGGCGAGCGGTCAGTCGCGGCCGCCACGCCCTTTCGTCCGTTTGCCGCATTCGTGCGCTGGATCGCCAAGGCGCAAGCAGCCCGCACCCGCCGAACTGCGCTGACGAGCCTGCTTGAGCTGGACCATGCCCGGCTCAATGACCTGGGCATTACGCGCCAGGATGTCGTCGATGCCGTGCGCAATCACGGTCCGGCAGCGAGTCTGGCGCTCAATATGGCGCGCGCCAGCAACGCCCGGCGCTAGGATCGCGTAAAACCTGTTGCCATGTTTCGGACCAAATCGGAGCGGCAACAAGGAGATGGGGATGTGAGGTTCTGATTCCGTTTGAACCCGCGACCCCCTGAAATTCCCTTTGCGTCGGCTACCCATGCGGCCGGCGCTCTTCCGTTGGTACGGACATTCCCTTGGAGTGCTTGTGCCATCTCCCGGGCCGGTTTTGCCACCGGTCCCGTTTCCTGATGACTTGCCGGACAGTGCCGAGGCACTTGTCCGGCTTTTTTCATTTGGGGATTGGATCAGCCGAACTTGACGCCGATTTCGGTCGCTGTTTTCCACGCGACGGTGCAGGCATGCTTGCGACCGTCATCCATGGCCAGCTCAAACGTGTCGGGAATGCCGATAATGCTGGTGACCTTGAGCCGGGCGCCGGTCTCGGAGAGATTGCGCACGGTGCATTGAAAGGTCGAGAAGCCGTCATTGATGACGATTTTGCCGCCCTTGAGCACACGCTGGCGCGGGGCGGCACGCTGTTCTTCGGTCATTGGAAACTCCAGATCAGGGGAGTTGGGCAAATCCGTCTTTGAAGCCGTTGAGCGACACCGGAATGCCGATGCCTTCTTCGGGAGTCTTGAACACCACGAAAATGGCGTCCTTGCCATTGGATAGCGTCTCGATCAGGCTGTCGTCCAGCACCACTTCGGCAACGCAGCCATTGGGCAGGCAACGCACGAAGGCGACGCGGCCCATGTCCTTGCCATCGACATTGAGCCCCAGGCCATTGGGCAGCAGCACGCCGAGCGGCGCCAATACGCGCAGCAGGCGCGCTTCGCGATCGGCCGTGCGCAGCACGATGACGGAGAGGCCCACATTGGGCTGATCCTCGGCCATCACGTTCTGGATGATCGCGCATTGCTCAAAGCTGGCGCCAGGCGGGGTATCGCAGCTCATCTGCCAGTCGCCATACTGAGCCTTGACCACACCCTGGGCCATGGAACTGCCCATAGTGCCGGCAAGGGCGAGCAGGGCAAGGCCGCCAACGGCCAGACGCTTCAAATTCGGCTTCACTCTATCACTTCTCCTGAACGAATCGGGCGCCCGCGTGAGGTTGTCCCTGTTTCCAACAGGGGAGGGTGCAAGTCAACCAAAGCCCGGATTCATTGGGAATATGGCTGGAAAACTGCGGCAAGGGTGAGGCGTTTTTGCGCTGAGGGGGAACATTATGACGCAGCGAGGGGTTCAATCGGGCCAATAGACTCCGCCATTCTGATGTGATTTAGGTCAGCGCAGAGTTTTTGCGCTCCGAGGTTGAGTCGGGGCGGCGTAGCTATGCCGCTGTTTTTATCCCCTCAATTCTTGGCGCGTGTGCACCAACGGCAGTCGATTAGGGGGTTAAGTGGTGACCGGACAGTTCTTCAAAGGGATGGGAGCCGTGTCGGCCGCCGCCATGGCGCTGATGCCTGCCCTTGCCGTTGCGCAAGAGGCGACGGAGGAAGCGGGCTATACGGCGGGACATCCTCTGCCCGGCCAGTTCCATCTGCAGCGGTCGGTGACCCCGATCATGGATTCCATCACCGCATTCCACGATGGCATCCTGATGTGGACGATCAGCCTGATCGTGCTCTTCGTGCTGGCGCTGCTGATCGTCATCGTCGTCCGGTTCAACGCCAAGGCCAATCCCACCCCGGCGCGCTTCACCCACAATACGCTGGTCGAAGTGGTGTGGACCGTGCTGCCCATCGTGGTGCTGATCATCATCGCCATTCCCTCGTTCGGCGTGCTCAGCGATCAGCTGACGACACCCGATGGAGAGCGCAAATATCTGGGCTCCAACATTTTCTCGTTCGGCGAAGTCGATGTGCCGGCGCCCGAGTTGACCATCAAGGCCACCGGCCAGCAATGGTATTGGGACTATGAATATGTCGATCAGGGTGTCGCACTGACCTCGCTAATGCTGCAGGAAGATGGCGACCAGGGGCGTCTGGCGCTCAAGCCAAATCAGCCGCGCCTGCTGGCCGTCGACAACGAACTGGTCGTTCCGGTGGATACCACGGTACGCATGCAGATCACCGCCGATCCGACCGGCGTGATCCACGCTTTCGCGGTGCCCTCCTTCGGCATCAAGATCGACGCCGTGCCGGGCCGCCTGAACGAAACCTGGTTCAATGCGCGTGAAACCGGCGTTTATTACGGCCAGTGCTCGGAACTATGCGGCAAGGACCATGCGTTCATGCCCATCGCGGTGCGCGTCGTTACCAAGGAAGAGTTCGCGGCCTTCATCGCGGCCTTCAAGGGCGGCGATTATGCTGCCGCCAATGCGACGCTCGCGGCGCTCCAGTAAGGCTTAGGGGACACTAACAAAAATGGCCGATACCGCTCACCTCGAAGCCCACGCCACGGGACATGACCACGCCCATGATGCGCACCAGCCCACCGGCTGGCGCCGCTGGCTCTATTCCACCAATCACAAAGACATTGGTGTGATGTACCTGATCTTCTCGATCGTCGCCGGCATTGTCGGCGGCCTGCTGTCCGGCGTCATGCGCATGGAATTGCAGGAGCCGGGCATCCAGATTTTCCATGGCCTTGCCGCCATGACCTATGGCGTGGAAGGCGATGCCGCCCTCGACGCCGGCAAGCACATGTATAATGTGTTCACCACCGCCCATGCGCTGATCATGGTGTTCTTCGTGGTGATGCCCGCCACCTTCGGCGGCTTCGGCAATTATTTTGCTCCGCTGATGATCGGCGCGCCCGATACCGCTTTCCCGCGTATCAACAATATCGCCTTCTGGCTGCTGCCGCCCTCCTTCATCCTGCTCCTAATGAGCTTGTTCTTTGAAGGCGCCGGCGCAGGTGCCCTGGGCTTTGGTGGCGGCTGGACCATCTATCCCCCGCTGTCGACCACCGGCCACCCAGGCCCGGCGCTCGACTTTGCCATCCTGGCGCTGCACGTCTCGGGTATTTCCTCGATCCTTGGCGCCATCAACCTGATCACCACCATCTTCAACATGCGTGCCCCTGGCATGACGCTGCACAAGATGCCGCTCTTTGCCTGGTCGATCCTGGTGACCGCCTTCCTGCTGCTGCTGGCTCTGCCGGTGCTGGCGGGCGCTATCACCATGTTGCTGACCGACCGCAATTTCGGCACTGCCTTCTTCAAGCCCGACCAGGGCGGCGATCCGGTGCTGTTCCAGCATCTGTTCTGGTTCTTCGGCCACCCCGAAGTGTACATCATGATCCTGCCGGGCTTCGGCGTGGTCAGCCACATCGTCTCCACCTTCAGCCGCAAGCCGATCTTCGGCTACATGGCCATGGCCTATGCCATGGTGGCCATCGGCTTCGTGGGCTTCGTGGTGTGGGCGCACCATATGTACACCACCGGCCTCAGCCTTGATGTGCAGCGCTATTTCGTGGCTGCCACCATGGTCATCGCGGTGCCCACGGGCGTCAAGATCTTCTCCTGGATCGCCACCATGTGGGGCGGCTCTATCACCTTCCGCACGCCCATGCTGTGGGCCATCGGCTTCATCTTCCTGTTCACTGTCGGCGGTGTGACGGGCGTGGTGCTGGCCAATGCCGGTGCGGACCGTGCGCTGCACGACACGTATTATGTGGTTGCCCACTTCCACTATGTGCTGTCGCTGGGTGCCGTGTTCTCGATCTTTGCGGCCTGGTACTATTGGTACCCGAAAATGTTCGGCTGGATGTACAACGAGAAGCTCGCCAATGCGCACTTCTGGGTTATGTTCATCGGCGTGAACCTGATCTTCTTCCCGCAGCACTTCCTGGGTCTTGCGGGCATGCCGCGCCGCTATATCGACTATCCGGATGCGTTTGGTTTCTTCAACCGCATCTCCTCGATCGGCTATTACATCACCTTCGTGGCCATGCTGATCTTCTTCTACGCCATGTGGGAAGCCGCCCGGAAGAAGCGTCCGGCTGGTGACAATCCCTGGGGCGATGGTGCAACCACCCTGGAATGGACGCTGAGCTCGCCTCCGCCCTTCCACCAGTTCACCACGCTGCCCAAGATCGACTCGACCAACGCGCACTAAGCGCAGCGACGAACCACCGGGCCGCGTATGCGCGGCCCAATCCCCGATAAAGGCAGAGCCAGTGGCTTATATTCATGACAATCGGAAGGTGCCTGCAATGACAGGTGAAGCGCGCGTGGAGGACTACCTCGCGCTCTTGAAGCCGAACGTCATGCAATTGGTCGTCTTCACCGCCATTGTCGGCCTTGTGGTTGCCCCCGGCGGCATCCATCCGGTGATCGGCGTCATCGCCATTGTCTGCATCGCCATCGGCGCCGGGGCCTCTGGCGCGCTCAATATGTGGTACGATGCCGATATCGACGCCATCATGAGCCGCACCGCCAATCGACCCATCCCGGCCGGGCGCATTACCGGGGGCGAGGCGCTGGTCTTTGGCCTTGTGCTGTCGGTGTTTTCGGTGGCTTTGCTGGGCCTTGCGACCAATTGGGTCGCGGCGGGGCTGCTCGCCTTCACCATCTTCTTTTACGCCGTCATCTATACGATGTGGCTCAAGCGCTCGACGCCGCAGAATATCGTCATCGGTGGCGCGGCCGGTGCTTTCCCACCCATGGTGGGCTGGGCTGCCGTGAGCGGCACCATCACGATGGAAAGCGTTGCGCTGTTCCTCATCATCTTCCTGTGGACCCCGCCCCATTTCTGGGCTTTGGCGCTCTATAAGCAGAGCGACTATGGCGCCGCCGGCGTGCCCATGATGCCCAATGTGGCGGGCGAAGCTTCGACCAAATTCCAGATACTGGCCTATACGGCGCTGCTGGCTGTCTCTTCGCTCCTGCCCAGCTGGCTCGGCTTTGCCGGCCCGATCTATTCCGTCGTCGCGGTGATCACCGGCGCTTCGTTCCTGTTCCTTGCCTGGCGGCTTTATCGCACCAATGAGGATGTGCCGATGCGCAAGGCGGCGCGCGTCGTGTTCAACTATTCGCTGAGCTATCTGTTCGTTCTGTTCTTTGCCCTGCTGGCCGACAACCTGCTCGCGCGTTTTGGGATGTTTGCCTGATGTCTGCCCCCGACGAAATCCACGAAGTCATTATCCTGCCGCCTGAAGTCGAGGCCGCGCGCGCCAAGGTACGCCGCCGCCGCTCGATCGCGCTGGGATTGGGCCTGGCCCTGTTTGCGCTGACCTTCTACCTGCTGACCATCATCAAGATGGGCCCGGCTTTGTTCGACCGGGCGCTCTGATGGCCGATCTGTCCCATTCCACCTTTGCCAATGCCGCGCGCCGTAACAAGCGCATCGGCATGCTGTGCCTGGGTCTGGTCGCGGGCATGGTGGGGCTCGCCTATGCCTCGGTGCCGCTCTACGCCATGTTCTGCTCGATCACCGGTTTTGGCGGCACGCCCGGCAAGGCCGAGAGCAATCCCAAGGGCATCATCGCGCGCGAAATGTCGGTGCGGTTCGATTCCAACGTGTCTTCCGAGCTCAACTGGACCGTGAAGCCGGCCGCCTCCGTCACCGACCGGATCGGCGCCGTCGATACCGTCAATTACGTGGCGACCAATCATTCCGACAAGCCGGTCACCGGCATGGCGATTTTCAACGTGTCGCCGGAACGCGCCGGCGTCTATTTCAACAAGATCGAATGCTTCTGCTTCACCGAGCAGACGCTGCAGCCCGGCGAGACCGTGGACATGCCGATCGTGTTCTTCGTCGATCCCGAGCTTGACGACAATCAAGAGCTCGACACCATCAAAGAGATCACCCTCTCTTATACCTTCTACGCTTCAGATAACGGGGGAAGCTGAACCATGTCGGCAATAGCCAAGAACCACGACTACCATATGGTCGAACCGTCGCCATGGCCCTTCGTCATGTCGGTGGGCATCCTGATCTTCGCCATTGGCGCCATTTCCTGGATGCACCATTGGACCCCATGGATCTTCTTCATCGGCTTGGCCGTCGTGCTCTACACCATGTATGCGTGGTGGTCCGATGTGGTGAAGGAAGCCAATAACGGCGTCGACCACACCCCCGTGGTCCAGATGCACCATCGCTATGGCATGATGCTGTTCATCGCGTCGGAAGTGATGCTGTTCGTGGCATTCTTCTGGGCCTATTTCGACGGTTTCTTCCGCTTTGACGATGTCGAGCAATATGCCCGTGTCGCCGCCACCGGTGGGCATTGGCCGCCGCAAGGCATCGAACTGTTCGACGCTTTCCACCTGCCATTGTTCAACACGCTGATCCTGCTGACATCGGGCACCACCGTCACCTGGGCGCACCATGCTTTGCTCGAAGGCGACCGCAAGGGCCTGCGCTGGGGCCTCGTGCTCACCGTAGCCCTGGGCCTGTTGTTCACCTGTGTGCAGGTGATCGAATATTCCGAAGCCGCCTTCTCCTTCGGCGGCAATATGTATGGCGCCACCTTCTTCATGGCGACAGGCCTGCACGGCTTCCACGTCGCTGTCGGCACCATTTTCCTCATCGTCTGCCTGCTCCGCGCCGAGCGCGGCGACTTCACCCCGCAGCGCCACCTGGGCTTTGAATTCGCCGCCTGGTACTGGCACTTCGTCGACGTGGTGTGGCTGTTCCTGTTCGCCTCGATCTATGTCTGGGGCTCGTGGGGCGTGGCGATCAACCACTAATCGAGTGGATCAGAAATGTGTGGGGGCGCGGTCTTATGGGCCGCGCCCCAATTTCTTCCGGGGATGTCATGACCCAAGTTTCGCCCTTTAAGGCTGGCCTGCTCTGCCGCTGCCCGCGCTGCGGGGAGGGGAAACTGTTCAAGGGCTATCTCAAGCTCGCGCCAGCCTGCACGGCCTGTGGGCTCGATCTGGCGTTCGCCGATAGCGGCGACGGCCCGGCGATCTTTGTGATCTTCCTTGTGGCGCCGCTGATCATCGCGCTGGCCATGGTGGTGGGCGCCGTGTTCAACCCGCCGCCTTATGTCCATCTGTTCCTGTGGATACCGGCCACGCTGATCCTCTCGCTGGCGCTGCTGCCCCCGTTCAAGGCCACCATGGTCGCGCTGCAATACCGCCACGATGCGCATGAGGGCCACCAATGAGCGCGCCGACGCAGAAGCGCTTGGGGCCGGTGATGACCTGGGCCTTTGCCGTACTGATGCTGGCCCTGGCTGGCGTCTGCGTCTGGCTCGGTACCTGGCAGATGCATCGCCTGGCCGAAAAGGAAGCGCTTATCGCCGCCGTCGATCAGCGACTGACCGCGGCGCCGGTTCCTGTACCGGTTGCAGAAGACTGGGGCGGTCTCGACCTTGAAGCGCTTAATTTCCAACCGGTCTCGCTGACCGGGGCCTTCCGCTACAATCAAACGGTCACGGTCTTTACCAGCCTTGCCAATGCCCGTGGCTCCTCCTCGGGCCCCGGCTATTGGGTGGTTACGCCCTTTGCGCTCGACAAGGGCGGCACGGTCTTCGCCAATCGCGGCTTTGTACCGGAGGCCTTTCAGGAAGCCGCCGTCACCGACCCCGAAGGCGAAACAGGGCAGGTGACCATTACGGGCCTGTTCCGCCCCGGCGAAAAAGCCGGCTTCATGACGCCCGAAGCCAATACCTCGGACCGCATCGAATGGGTGCGTGACCCCGAGCGGCTGGCCAAGCTGGTCGATCCGGCGTTGGCTCCGTTCGCGCCCTTCTATGTCGATCTGCCCGCTGGCGCGCCGGGGCAATTGCCGCAGGGCGGCGAGACCACGGTGGAGTTTCCCAACAACCATCTGGGTTATGCCTATACCTGGTACGGCTTTGCGATCGTGGCGGTGGTCATGCTGGGCTTTTGGCTATGGCGGCAGCGGCAGGTGCCAAAGCCCTGACGCGTACCCCTCCATCAAACTTGCGGTTCAGGCCTCGTTTGACTAGGTTGCAACAATTCTAAAAAGGGCCTTCCCCTTCGATGCAGTTTGTTTCTACGCGCGGCCAGGCGCCGGCGCTCGGTTTCTCCGATGCAGTTCTGGCCGGTCTTGCCGCTGATGGCGGGCTCTATGTGCCGCAAAGCTGGCCCCAGCTCAGCGCCGCCGACATCGCCTCCTATGCCGGCAAGCCCTATGCCGATGTAGCTTTCGACATCATTAACCGCTTCGTTGATGGCGAAATCGCCCCCGCCAAGCTCGAAGCTATCATCGACGAGGCCTATGCCAGCTTCCGCCATCCCTCGGTGACCCCACTGGTGGAGCTGGAGCCCAATCACTTCGTACTCGAGCTGTTCCACGGCCCCACTCTGGCGTTCAAAGACGTGGCCATGCAGTTCCTCAGCCGCATCATGGACCATATCCTGGCCGAACGCGGCCTGCGCGCCACCATTGTCGGCGCCACCTCGGGCGATACCGGCTCGGCTGCTATCGAGGCCTTCCGCGGCCGCGACACGACCGATATTTTCATCCTGCATCCGCTTGGCCGCACCTCTCCGGTGCAGCGCCTGCAGATGACCACGGTGCTCGACGCCAATGTGCACAACATCGCGGTCGAGGGCACGTTTGACGATTGCCAGAACGTGGTCAAAGCCATGTTCAACAATCACAAGTTCCGCGACTCGGTGCGCCTCTCGGGCGTCAATTCGATCAATTGGGGCCGCATCGTCGCGCAGATCGTCTATTACGTCACGGCTGCCGTGTCGCTGGGCAGCCCGCATCGCAAGGTCAGCTTCACCGTGCCGACCGGCAATTTCGGCGATATCTTTGCCGGCTATTGCGCCAAGGCGATGGGCCTGCCGATCGAGCGGCTGATCATCGCCACCAATGCCAATGACATCCTGCGCCGCACCATGGACACCGGCCGCTACGAGATGGAAGGCGTGTCGCCCACGATCAGCCCGTCCATGGATATCCAGATCTCGTCCAATTTTGAGCGCCTGCTGTTCGAAGCGGCGGGGCGCGATGCGACTGCCGTGGTGCGCATGATGGACAGCCTCAAGCAATCGGGCGGCTTTGCCCTGCCCGAGACGGCGCTGGCGAATATCCGCCGCGACTTTGCCGCCGGCACCACTGGCGAAGCCGAGACGCGCGCAACCATTGCCGCTACGCTCAAGAATTCCGATTACCTGCTCGATCCCCATACCGCCGTTGGCGTGCATGTGGCCCGGGCGCAGCCCTGGTCGGCGACCCCGATGGTCACGCTGGCCACCGCCCATCCCGCCAAATTCCCTTCCGCCGTCAAGGACGCTTCGGGGATCGAGCCGGCCTTGCCGGCCTGGCTGGGCGATCTTTATGGCCGCGAGGAGCGGCTGACTGTGCTTGCCAATGACCAGTCACTGGTCGAAGACTTCATCGCAGCGCGTACGCGCGCTGCCTAGGACGACTTTGGGGCACCAACGGCCTCAGGGTCGCGCCGTGCCAGGAGGACCCATTTGAGCCTATTATCAACGACCCTCGACAATGGCATGGTGGTGCTGACCGACGACATGCCGCACCTGGAGAGCGCTTCGCTCGGGGTCTGGGTCAAGGCCGGTGCGCGCTGCGAGCGCAAGGCCGAGCACGGCATTTCCCACCTGCTCGAACATATGGCCTTCAAGGGCACCACCACGCGTTCGGCGCTCGAAATCGCCGAGGCCATCGAAAATGTCGGTGGTGACCTCAACGCTGCGACCTCCATCGAGCACACCGGCTACTTTGCCCGCGTGCTCAAGGAAGATGTGGTGCTGGCCGCCGATATCCTCTCCGATATTTTGCAGAATTCCCGCTTTGAGGAAGACGAGCTGACCCGCGAAAAGCAGGTCATCGTGCAGGAAATCGGTGCCGCCCGGGACAATCCCGACGATCACGTTTTCGACCTGTTCCAGGCAGCCGCTTTCCCCACCCAGCCTATCGGCCGCACCATTCTGGGTACGGTGGATTCGGTACGCGAATTCAATCCGGACGTTATCCGCAAATATATGAACCGCAACTATGTGGGCGACCACATGGTGATGGCCGCTGCCGGCAATGTCGATCATGACGAACTGGTCCAGGTCGCCCAGCAGCGCTTTGCCGATCTCAAGCCCAATGGCGCGCCGGCGCCCCAGCGCGCCGAATATCAGGGCGGCGAAGAGCGGCTGATTTCCGACCACGAACAGGCCCATATCGTCATCGGCTTTGAAGGCCGGGCTTACAATGCCGACGGGTTCTACGCGGCCCAGGTGTTGGCCTCGATCCTGGGCGGGGGCATGAGCTCGCGCCTGTTCCAGGAAGTGCGCGAAAAGCGGGGCCTGTGCTATTCGGTCTATTCCTTCCACTGGGCCTTTGCCGATAGCGGCGTGTTCGGTGTGGCGGCGGCGACCGGCGAGGATGAAGTGGCCGATCTGGTTCCTGTCGTGCTGGACGAACTCAAGCGCGCCACTCAGTCGATTTCGGACGAGGAAGTCATCCGCGTCCGCAATCAGATCCGGGCCGGCCTGCTGATGTCGCTCGAAAGCCCCTCGGCGCGTGCCGGCCAGCTGGCGCGCCAGCAAATCTTGTGGGGGCGTCCTATCCCCATGCAGGAAACCGTCGATCGCATCAACGCCATCACGACCCAGCGCGTGCAGGAGGTTGCCGAGCAGATTTTTACCAGCGGCTTGCCGACCCTGGCGGGCATCGGGCCGGTCGACCGGCTGGTGGATGTCGGCGCCATCGGCGATCATCTCAAGCGGTAATTGTCCATGCTCTGGCCCTGGTCATCGCCGGTCCCGTTGATCGCCCTGCGCGGCCCGCGGGTGCTGCTGCGCCTGCCGCAAATGGGCGATTACGAGGCCTGGCATGAGCTGCGCCGCGGGAGCCGCGATTTCCTGCGACCGTTCGAACCCCGTTGGACCGAGGCGGATCTGAGCCGCCGGGTCTTTGCCGCGCGGGTGCGTAGGGCGCGTGAGGAAGCGGAAGAAGGGAGCGATTATTCCTTCTTCATTTTCACCGATGACGCGGCAACGCTGGTGGGCGGCATCACCCTCTCCAATATCCGCCGTCGCGCCGCTCAATTCGTCAATCTGGGCTATTGGATGGGCCAGCCCTTTGCGGGGCAGGGGCTGATGAGCGAAGCCGTCGGCACGAGCCTGCCCTTTGTTTTCGACACGCTCGACCTGCACCGCATCCACGCGGCTTTTTTGCCGGGCAATATCGCCTCGCGCCGGGTGTTGGAAAAGAACGCGTTTGTCGAAGAAGGCTTTGCGGAGAAGTACCTGCAGATCAATGGCCGCTGGGAAGACCATGTGCTGTTCGGCCTGACCAAGGAGCGCTATGAAACCGCGCGCTATACCAGACGCCTGGTTTGATCGCCTCGACAAATCGCAGCGCGCTAAACTATCTATAAAATCATGACGCAGCCCAAAGACGACACCATCGCAGTGCGGATTAGCAAGGTCTTGGCCGAGCGCATCATTGCCGGCAATCTCGAGCCCGGCGCGCGGCTGCGGCAGGATCATATCGCTGCCGAATTCGGCGCCAGCCATGTGCCGGTGCGCGAGGCCTTCCGGCGGCTGGAGGCGCAGGGGCTGGCGATCAGCGAGCCGCGCCGTGGCGTCCGTGTTGCGGCTTTCGATCTGGCCGAGGTCAAGGAAGTCGCCGAAATGCGCGCGGCGCTCGAAGTGTTGGCATTGCGCCACGCCGCGCCGCATTTGACATCGGCCATTCTCGATGCTGCCGAGCAGGCCACCCATGCCGGGGATAAGTCGCCGGACGTGGCGTCCTGGGAGGCGGCAAACCGGTTATTTCATCGGACGCTGCTGGCGCCATGCGGCATGCCGCGCCTGTTGGCCGCAATTGATGATCTGCATGCCGTCAGCGCGCGGTTCCTCTTTGCCGCGTGGCAATCGGCCTGGGAGGCGCGGACTGACCACGACCATCTGGCGATCTTGGCCGCCCTGCGCGACGGCAATATCGAGGAGGCGGCGACGGTGTTGGCGCGGCACGTCCGTTGGATTGGGCAGAAGCCGGTGCGAACGGCGTCTGGCGCGACGCGGAAGGTGTTTACGATCGTCGGGTGAGGTGGACGTCCAATTGCTCTTGCCCTTACGGACAAAAATGCGTTTAATAGATCGTCGCCTGAAATTATCTATAATTTTCCGAGGATCGCCCATGAACACCGCTGCTCCCGCCGCCCGGCCCAGTTTCAGCCCGCTCGGGCTGGCTGATCGCTCCGTCCTCTGGCAAGTCGCTGCCGTCGCTTTGGGCACGCTGTTCCTGGCGCTTTCCTCCTATATCGAAGTGCCCATGGTGCCGGTCCCTATGACCATGCAGACCTTCGCTGTCGTCATGGTCGGTGCGCTTTATGGCTGGCGCCTGGGCGGCATCACCATCGTGGCGTGGTTGATCGAAGGGGCAATCGGGCTGCCGGTCCTGTCGGGCGGTGCGGCCGGCGCGATTCACTTTATCGGGCCCACTGCCGGCTATCTCTTTGCCTTCCCGATCGCCGGCGCCATTGCTGGCTGGCTGGCCGAACAGGGCTGGAATGGCAACAAGCCAGTCCTAGCCTTCCTCGCCGCCATTGCCGGTAACCTTGCCTGTCTCGCCTTGGGCGGCGCCTGGCTTGCCGTGATGATCGGGGCCGAGCAGGCCTTTATCTACGGCGTCGCGCCGTTCCTGCTTGGCGCGGTGCTCAAATCCGCACTCGGCGCAGCAGCCTTGGCCGGACTGCAGCGCGTGGCGTCCAAGCGTTGAGTGTCAAGCTGCGGGCACATCACCTGCTCTGCATGCTGACCTATGTCGGCAGGGGGTATACTCCTGCCTTCACTGCCAATTACGATGCCATTATCACCCGGCTCGGCGCCGGCGAGACGATTGAGCTGGTCGCCGGCCCCGACGATGTCTGCGGCCCACTACTGGGCATCGGCCAGCCGCATTGCCACAATGACAGCGTCATCGAGCGTGACCGCCTGGCGCGCCTTGCCGTCGCCGATCTGCTCGCTGATATCGATCTGGCGCAGCCATTTCAGCTCGATCAAACCACGCTCACAGCTTTGCGGGCTGCGTTTTCCACCGGGCATATCCGCCCCGCCTGTACCGGCTGCGAATGGTCCGGGCTGTGCGACAGCGTGGCGCAGGCAGGCTATGCGGGTGCGTCCCTGAGCATCGGCCGCTGCTAGGATAGGTGCCGTTGCCATTCGGCAACACTTCGGTAACCTTGTCGCCTGCATCATTCCCCGCTACCAAAGAGGGCTCCCGCCAAGACGATGCCGTTTCGGCGCGCGGGTCGTTTATGCGGCCCCGCTGGATCGCTGCCATAATGAAGCCTACCACAGGATATAGTCGGCCCTGATGCGTCCTCTCTTTGCACTCGCGATGTGGCTTGCGTTCGCGCTTCTCACCATCGCGCCATCCGCCGCCTTTGAAGTCATCTCGGTCCCCGAAGACGTCAATGCCGTTAACCTGTCCGCCGTGGTGGAAATCATCCCCGGCACCGATGGGCGCGTGCAATTGTCGACCGCGCCGGGCGAGGACGGCATTATCCGCCGCATCGAGGTGCTGGCGAGCGAGCAGGGGACCAATCCAAACTTTGCCCTGTTCGCGCTGCGCAATGAAAGTGACCAGCAGATCGAGCGCCTGCTGGTGGCGCCGTTTTTTCGGCTGCCCAATTCGGGCGTGTTCAATCCCGATCTGGGCAATGACCGCCTCACCGCGCTGACCCCCAGCGCCGGTATCCGTCCGGTCAAGCTGACCGACAGCGAAGCCGATGTGTTTGAAATCACGCTCGATCCGGGCGCTACGGTCACCTTCGTTGCCGAACTGTCTTCGGCCGAATTGCCTGAACTCTACCTGTGGCAGCCCAACCCCTACCGCGACTATGTGAACTCCTTCACCCTGTTCCGCGGCGTGGTGCTGGGCGTGGCCTCGCTGGCCGCGGTGTTTTTGACCATCATGTTCGTGGTCAAGGGCCGGGGCGTGTTCCCGGCGACGGCTGCCTTTGCCTGGGCTGTGCTGATCTATCTGCTGATCGACTTTGGCGTTTTGGGGCGCCTGCTCGGCATTCCGGCCGGAGGTATGCAGCCGCTGCGCGCCGCCTCGGAGGCAGGCATAGCCACCACATTAGCCGGGTTCCTGTTCATCTATCTGAACCTGCATCGCTGGCATCTGCGCTTCATCCATCTGGCGCTTGGGCTTGCGGCGCTGTTCCTGGCGCTCTTTGCCTTCGCCTTCTTCCAGCCCGCCATTGCCGCCACCATTGCCCGGCTCGTGCTGGCCATGCTGGGTTTCTCCGGCTTCTTCCTCATCCTGCTGCTGGCACTGCGCGGCTATGACCGCGCCGTGCTGCTGGTGCCCACCTGGATCATTCTGATCTCCTGGCTGTTTTATTCCTGGCTGGTAATTTCGGGGCAGGTCTCCAACGACGTGGCCCAACCTGCGGTGGGTGGGGGCCTCGTGCTCATCGTCATGCTGCTTGGCTTTACTGCCGTGCAGCACGCCTTCTCCGAAGGACAGGTGTCGGTCGGCACGCTCTCTGAAGTCGAGCGCCGGGCGCTGGCACTGACCGGCTCGGGCGATTTCGTTTTCGACTGGAACATCGAGCGCGACCGTGTCTCGGTGTCGGACGAATTGGCGACCAGGCTGGGCGAAAAGCGCGGGGCCCTGCGTGGTGCTATCAAGCGCTGGCTCGACCGCGTCCATCCCGATGACCGCGACCGCTTCCGCACCGCCTTCGATACGCTGGTCGAACTGCGTCGCGGCAAGGTTTCCGCCGATATGCGTATTGCCGGCCACGATGGCAGCTATCGCAGCTTCCGCATGCGGGTCAAACCCGTGCTGGGCGGCGACGGCCAGGTTAACCGTATCGTCGGCACTCTGCAGGACGTCACCGAAGACCGCGCTGCGCGCGAGCGCCTGTTGCATGACGCGGTGCACGATAGCCTGACCGGCCTGCCGAACCGTCAGCTGTTCCTCGATCGGCTGGAGCGCGCTTTGGTGCGCGCCAGAACGCCGGGCGGCACCAAGCCGGCGGTGTTCCTCATCGATATCGACCGTTTCATGGAGCTGGAGGAACGCATCGGCCATTCCGCCGCGGATTCCGTGCTGCTGGCGATTTCTCGCCGTATTGCCCGCATCATGCGGCCGCTCGACACCGTGGCCCGCGTCACCGGAGACCAATTCGCGGTAATTCTCGCCTCCGAACAGGCCGCCGGTAAGATCGCCGAAACGGCTGAGCAAATCCGCAAGGCGCTCAAGGCGCCGTTCAATTTCGGCGACCGCGACCTGACGCTGACCGCCTCGATCGGCGTCACCATCTATGACAGCGCCCCCGCTGACGCCCCCGATGTGCTGCGCGATGCCGAGCTGGCCATGTATTACGCCAAGCGCCTGGGCGGGGACCGGATCGAAGCCTATCGCGCCTCGGCCCGCTCCATCTCGGCCTATAATCGCGCCAGCGAGGAAGACCTTGAACGCGGCATGAAGCAGGGTGAATTGCATGTGCAGTTCCAGCCGGTGATGGATATTCAGACTGGCCAGCTGGCCGGTGCCGAAGCGCTGATGCGCTGGGTGCATCCGACGCGCGGCGTGGTCAATCCCGACGAATTCGTGCCGCTGGCCGAACGCTCCGGCCAGATCGAAAAGCTCGGGCGATTGGCTTTCGAGCAATCCGCGGCCCAGGCCAAGGACTGGATGACTTCGCTGGGCTTGCCCGAGGAATTCTTCATCTCGGTCAATCTATCGCCCAGCCAGCTCGCCACCGAAACCCTGCTCAATGACATGCGCAGCCTGGTCAGCCAGGACAAGGAATTGGCGCGTCACCTCAAGCTCGAAATCACCGAAAGCCAGGTGATGACCAATCCGGAGCATTCCGCCTATATGCTGCAGGCATTGCGTAATCTGGGCCTGGGCCTCGCCCTCGACGATTTCGGCACCGGGCATTCCTCGTTGAGCTATCTGCACCGCTTCCCATTCGACACCATCAAAATCCCCGCCGCCTTCGTGAAGATGAGCGACGACAATGGCATCGCCCATACCCAGGCGCCGATCATCAAGGCGGTGGTGGGATTGGCGACCGATCTCGACCTGATGGTGATCGCTGAGGGCGTCGAAACGCCGACTTCATCCAGCGCTTCGATGCTCAGCGACACCACCAGGCCGAGATCGGTCGCCAATCCCCATTCACCGCCTGATGATCGGCGCCTGGGCATGGGCGATGCCATTGTCGTCGCTCATCTTCACGAAGGCGGCGGGGATCTTGATGGTGTCGAATGGGAAGCGGTGCATAGCTCAACGAGTATCGCCTGCAGGCGGCGGAATGTCATTTTCGGTGACGCTTGAGGCGCCCCCAGTCCCGGCTGACCAGGCTGCGCATGTCATTGAGCAGGGCTTTGCGGCGAGCTGGCTGGGCGACAGATTGACCGAGGCCGAAGAATTCCTCGGGCAAGCCCAGCGAAGTCATCCAGTCCTTGGCCTGGGCCGCGGATTGCTCGAGGCGCCAATCGCCTGGTGGGCCTTCTGGCCCCGGTCAACGGTCGCCCAGCCAGCTCGCCACCGAAACCCTGCTCAATGACATGCGCAGCCTGGCTGGCCAGGACAAGGAATTGGCGCGTCGCCTCAAGCTCGAAATCACCCGAAAGCCAGGTGATGACCAATCCGGAGCATTCCGCCTATATGCTGCAGGCATTGGTGCACCGCCTGGGCTCCGCCCTCGACGATTTCGGCACCGGGCATTCCTCGTTGAGCTATCTGCACCGCTTCCCATTCGACACCATCAAAATCCACCAATGTTCCAGATCGGCGGCATGGGCGATGCCATTGTCGCTGCTCATCTTCACGAAGGCGGCGGGGATTTTGATGGTGTCGAATGGCGCAGATAGCTCAACGAGGAATGCCCGGTGCCGAAATCGTCGAGGCGAGGCCCAGGCCCATTACGCAATGCCTGCAGCATATATGGAATGCTCCGGGACGTCGGTCAATACCTGGCTTTCGGTGATTTCGAGCTTGAGGTGACGCCATCCTTGTCCTGGCTGACCAGGCTGCGCATGTCATTGAGCAGGCTTCGGTGGCGAGCTGGCTGGGCGATAGATTGACCGAGATCGAAAAGCTCGGGCGATTGGCTTTCGAGCAATCCGCGGCCCAGGCCAAGGACTGGATGACTTCGCTGGGCTTGCCCGAGGAATTCTTCATCTCGGTCAATCTATCGCCCAGCCAGCTCGCCACCGAAACCCTGCTCAATGACATGCGCAGCCTGGTCAGCCAGGACAAGGAATTGGCGCGTCACCTCAAGCTCGAAATCACCGAAAGCCAGGTGATGACCAATCCGGAGCATTCCGCCTATATGCTGCAGGCATTGCGTAATCTGGGCCTGGGCCTCGCCCTCGACGATTTCGGCACCGGGCATTCCTCGTTGAGCTATCTGCACCGCTTCCCATTCGACACCATCAAAATCCCCGCCGCCTTCGTGAAGATGAGCGACGACAATGGCATCGCCCATACCCAGGCGCCGATCATCAAGGCGGTGGTGGGATTGGCGACCGATCTCGACCTGATGGTGATCGCTGAGGGCGTCGAAACGCTGGATGAAATCGAGCGTCTGCGTCAGCTCAATTGCCGCTACGCCCAGGGCTTTGCGTTTGGGGCGGCGATGACGGGTGCGGAATTTGGCAAGAAGCTGGCGGCGCAATTGGCGCGGTAGGTTTTTGCCTCTCCCTGGGAAGAGTGCCCTAAGCGTGTCCCGCCTCGGAACTCAGCGTCGCCCGCGTGATATGCAGGCTGGCCAATGCCGCCTTGTAGCGCTCTTCCACCGGGGTTTCGAACACCAGGTCGCGCGAGAACGGCACGGTCAGCCAGCCATTCTCGCGGATTTCGTCTTCCAGCTGTCCTGCTCCCCAGCCGCAGCAGCCAAGCGCAAACAGGCTGGCCTTGGGGCGTGGGCCAAAGGCCATGGCTTTGAGAATATCGAGCGTGGCGGTGAGGTACACCCCGTCGCCGACCTTGTAGCTATTGCCGCTGGTATAGTCGGCCGAATGCAGCACGAAGCCGCGGCCCTTTTCTACTGGCCCGCCCCGCATCACCACGCCCTGCCGGATCGAATCGGGCAGGCGGATCACCGCGTCCGGATCGCCCAGGTCGAGCTCGTCGATAACATCGGCAAAGCGCAGATTGGCCAATTCGTGATTGACCACCAGCCCCATGGCACCCTCGGTGCCATGGCCGACAATGAGGATTACGCTTTCGGCGAAGCGTTCATCTTCCATATCTGGCATGGCCACCAGAAACTGGCCTTCAAGCGAATTCATGGCTTAATTGTAGGCGTCCCATCCGCATGCGACAAGGCTGGCGGCCCGCAAGAGGCCCATGCAGCCATCACGAAGGCCTGATTGCGCGTCAGCTATTTCTTCATTTCCTGGTGCGCTAATGGCTGTGTTCATGCAGCTTCTTTCCGCCCTTGCCCTCCTTGCCGCCACGCTCACCCCCGCCCTTGCGGGCGAAACGCCATGGCAGGAGGTCGCCCCCGGCGTGAAGCTGCGGCTGATCAGCTCCGGCCAGGTCAAGCCCGATGGCAAGACCCTGCTCGGCCTTGAAATCTCGATGCCGGAAAACACCAAGACCTATTGGCGCGTGCCGGGCGAAACCGGCCTGCCCACCGTGCTCGATTTCACTGGCTCGAGCGGCGTGACGGACCATCACATCGTCTGGCCCTATCCCAAGCGGGACGAGACCGACGGTTATCTCGACTATGTCTATTATGGCCCTCTGGTCCTACCCATCGCCGTAACCGTCTCGGATGAGGCGGCAGCGGCCGAAATCTTCACCACGCTGGGCGTCTGCTCGGAAATCTGTGTGCCGGCACAGGCGCATTTCTCCTTGAAGCTGGACGATGCCGAGCCGGACCGGCCCAACGGCCTGCGCATCCGCCAGGCTCTTGCCCTGGCGCCCATGCCCTGGGACGGCAAGGCCGCGCCCATCGGGGCCGTGCGCTATGACAATGCCGATCGCATGCTCGCCATTGAGCTGGGCGATGCTGCTGTTGACCCGGCCTCGCTGATCGTCGCGACCGCCAGTGGCGAGCCGTTATTCGGGGCGCCGCAAAAAAGCCCGGAACCCAACCTAGTCCTCATCCCGATCCTGGGTAAAAGCGAGCCAATCGACTTGGAAAACCAGGACATTCAGCTCACATTCATGACCGATATGGGAGCTTTCGAAGTCACGCGGGCCATCTCCGGTGCGGGTGACTGAGACCAGTCCGGGGATGGATGGGCCAATAGGTCTTGTATGCGGTTAAAAAGCCGCATATCCGAGATACCGGACTATCAAGGGAAATGGCGGCCAGCTGGCGCCACAGGCAGGGGCATATCCTTCTATGATCGAACGTGGCAGTCCGGTTCCGTCGGTGCGGATCAAACTTGTTGGTGCTGATGGCGCCACCGACACCACCAGCGATGCCGTGCTCGGCAGTGGCATTGTGGCCTTCTTCTCGGTGCCCGGTGCCTTTACGCCCACCTGCCATGTCAATCATTTGCCCGGCTATTTGGCCAACCTGGGTAAGCTCAATGCCGCCGGCGTCGACAAGGTCGTCTGCGCCTCGGTCAATGATCATCACGTCATGAAGGCCTGGGCCGAAGCCTCTGGCGCGCTGGGCAAGATTGAATTCATCGCCGACGGCAATGGCGAATTGGCCGAGGCCGTGGGCCTAGCCAAGGATTTCTCGGGTTCGGGCATGGGCAAGCGCTTTGCCCGCGCCTCAATCCTGTTCCGCAATGGCAAAGCCGATGCGGTTTTTGTCGAAGACGGCCCGGGCGTCAATGCCAGCGGTGCCCCTGCCATGCTGATGGCGCTCGAAACGGCCAATGGCTGATCCCCAGGCGCAAGGAGCCAATTCGATGACCAATTTCCTCCCGATGCTGCGCCTTTCCGCTGCCGCCGCCCTTGCGGCGCTGCTGGCGGGTTGTTCCATGGGCTCCATGTTTGGCGGCGGCCAGAGCGCGGCGACCAATCAGTCGCTGCAGAATGCCACGGCAAGCCCAGCCGCCATCGCCCAGGCCCAGTCCAATGCACTTCCGGCCATTGCCACCCAATGCCCGCCCATCAAGGTGCGCGCAGGCTCTGAGGCCATGTATTATTATGGCGGCGGCCGCGTAGGTGACCCCAAGGCGCTGCAATATCAGGGCGTGATCGACGAAAGCTCGCGCAATTGCGTGGTGTCCAATGGCTTGATCACCGTCAATATGGGTGTGGCCGGCCGCATCCTGCTCGGCCCCGGCGGCAAGCAGACCAGCGTCAACGCCCCCATCCGCTTTGCCGTGGAGCGCAACGGCACGGCGGTGTTCTCGGAAAAATACACCATCCCCGTCTCCGTCGTCCCGCCTGCGGAATCGGCCGAATTCTCCAAGGTGATCGAGAATGTCGCCATCCCCTATCTGGGTGGCGAGGACATCACCATCTGGGTCGGCTTCGACACCAAGGGCTGATTGCGCCTGAGGCGCTTTCGGGCTAAAAACTCCGTTATGTGCAGAACCGCATTCTTTTCCATTCGCATCCGCACCGCCTGAGGGCGGTGTCGACCCATGACTATACGTGCGGCTGCTAAGCGGCCGGCGTAAGCGCATGCGGGGTTCTGGCCGAAGGCTGTGCGCCCGAACTCCGAAACCGGCGCCGTCTCATCTCTCGAACAGCTTTTCGAGACCTTGAGACCATCCATGAAAAAGAATCTAAACCGCGCCCGCTCACAGAGCTGGGACGCCGTAGCCCATTGGTATGCCGGCTGGACCGGCACCAATGGCAGCCGCTATCACCGCACGCTCGCCGTGCCACTGCTGCTCGAATTGCTTGCGCCTAAACGGGGTGAGCATATTGCCGACCTGGGCTGTGGTCCGGGCATTCTGGCGCCCCCGATTGCTGAACGCGGCGCCGGCTTTGTCGGCGTTGATCTGTCGCCAAGGTTGATTGCCGATGCGCGACGCCACCACGGCAGGGTGGGGCGCTTTCTCGTCGGCGACGTCACCCGCCTGCCACGGCATGCCGATCTGCCCGAAGCCGGCTTCGATGCCGCCTGCTTCCTGCTGTCCATCCAGGACATCAACCCGCTGGGTGAGGCCATGACGAGCGCCGCGCGGCTGCTCAAACCGGGCGGGAGGCTGGCCATCGTCATGCTGCATCCATGCTTCCGTGTGCCACGGCAAAGCGGCTGGGGTTGGGACGAGGGCAGGGGGCTCAAATTCCGCCGCCTCGATTCCTACCTGACGCCGCTGGCGGTGCCGATGCAGTCGCATGAGGCAGGCACGACGCGCAGCTATCATCGGCCGCTCGGGGCTTATGCCGAGGCGCTGGCGGCGGCGGGCTTGGCGCTGACGGGGATCAGGGAGGTGAGCGATCTGCCGGCGCAGGGCGAGAGTAAGGCGGACCGGCGAGCGGCGGGGGAGTTTCCGCTGTTCTTGGGGTTGCGGGCGGTGAAGCTGGAATAGGGATTAGGGCTGGGAGGGGGATGCCCCCTCCCAGCCTCCCCCTGATAGGGGGGCATGTGGGTCGCTTACTCCGCCGCCTTCAACGACTCCGTCGGACGTTCCCACTTCAAGATCGGCGAGCGGGCAGCGCGGGTTTCGTCCAGCCGGCGGCGCGGGGCTTTCATCGGGGCGGCGGTGAACCGCTCCGTGTTGCCCGCCTTGGCGTCGATTGCCAGCTCTTCCATCACGTCGCAGAAGCGGTCCAGCGTCTGCTTGCTTTCGCTTTCGGTGGGCTCGATCAGCATGGCGCCATGCACGACCAGCGGGAAATACATGGTCATGGGATGGAAACCCTCGTCGATCAGTGCCTTGGCGAAATCGAGCGTGGTGACGCCGGTATCCTTGAGGAAGCTGTCGTCGAACAGCGCCTCATGCATGGTCGGGTAGTCGCCAAACGGCACCGAGAAGGCGTGGGCCAGCCGCGCCTTGATGTAATTGGCGTTCAGCACCGCATCCTGCGCCGCCTGGGCCAGCCCATCGCCGCCATGGCTGAGCATATAGGTCAGGGCGCGGACATACATGCCCATCTGGCCCTGGAAGGCGGTGATGCGGCCCAGAGCGTCACCCTCGGCATGTTCGACCAATTCCAGCCCATTGCTGCCCTTGCGTACGAAGGGCACTGGGGCGAATGGCGCCAGCGCTTCGGACAGCACCACCGGGCCGGCACCGGGACCGCCGCCGCCATGCGGCGTCGAGAAGGTCTTGTGCAGGTTGATATGCATGGCGTCGATGCCGAGATCGCCGGGGCGGACGACGCCCATAATGGCGTTGAAATTGGCGCCATCGCAGTAGAAGAAGGCCCCGGCGTCGTGAATGGCCTGGGCAATCTCGATCACCTGGGGCTCGAACAGGCCGCAAGTATTCGGATTGGTCAGCATGATCGCGGCCACCTCGGGCGACAGCGCATCCTTGACCGCCTGCACATCTACCGTGCCGTCGTCGCGGGCGGGGATTGGCTTGACGGTGTAGCCGAGGAAAGCCGCGGTTGCCGGATTGGTGCCATGGGCGCTTTCGGGCACCAGCACGATCTTGCGGTGGCTCTGCCCGGCCGCGTCCTGCGCGGCCTTGATTGCCATCATGCCCAGCAGCTCGCCATGCGCGCCTGCCTTGGGCGTCAGTGCCACGGCGGCGGTATTGGTGAGGGTCATCAGCCAGTGCGAAAGCTGGTTCATCAGCTCGAGCGCGCCCTGCACGGTCGAGACCGGCTGCAGCGGGTGGATATCGGAGAAGCCGGGCAAGCGGGCCATTTTTTCATTGAGCCGCGGATTGTGCTTCATCGTGCACGAGCCCAGCGGATACATACCGCTATCGATCGAGTGGTTGAGGCGGGAGAGGCGCACATAATGGCGCATCGCCTCGGGCTCGGTGAGGCCGGCCAGATCGAGCGGGCTCTTGCGCTCGAAGCCGCCAAGGCGGGCGGTCGAGATCGTCACATCGGGCAGATCGACGCCGGAATGCTCGGTATCGCCGATTTCAAACAGCAGCGGCTCATTGGGCAGCAGCGCCGAGCCGGACGTGGAGGCAAAGCCCGAAGTGCCCACGCCGGTGGGGCGGCCCTGATTGTTCATGCTCATGCGAGTTCCTCCGAAAGGGCAGCGCACAGCGCGGCAATATCGGCGTCGGTGGTGAGTTCGGTGGCGGCCAATACGATGAGATTGGCCACGGACGGATCGGTCGGCTCCAGACGGCTGACCGGCACACCGGCCAGAATGCCGCGCTTGGCGAGGCGCTCGACAAGGCCAGCTGCCGGCTGGGCCGTACGAATGGTCATCTCGTTGAAGAAGGTCTTGTTGAGGACCTCGACGCCCGGAACAGACGCCAGCGCATCGGCTAGCTTGCAGGCATTGGCGTGATTGAGGCGGGCAAGGCGGGTAAATCCGGCTTCGCCCAAGAGACCCATATGGATCGAGAAGCCCAGCGCACACAGGCCCGAATTGGTGCAGATATTGGAGGTCGCCTTTTCGCGGCGGATATGCTGCTCGCGGGTGGACAGCGTCAGCACGAAGCCGCGCTGGCCATCGGCATCAACGGTTTCGCCACAGAGGCGCCCCGGCATCTGCCGGATGAATTCCTTGCGGGTTGCCATCAGGCCCAGATAGGGGCCGCCGAAGTTGAGCGCATTGCCGATGGACTGGCCCTCGGCCACCACGATATCGGCGCCCAGCGCGCCGGGGGCTTCGAGCAGGCCGAGCGAGACGACTTCGGTGATCACCACGATCAGCAGGGCGCCCTTGGCATGGGCGGCGTCGGCGGCTTTCTTGATATTGCGCAGATGGCCGTAGAAGTCTGGCGTCTGCACCACGATAGCCGCGGTGGCCTCGTCGATATGGTCCAGAATATCGCCCTGGCCTTCCGGCGAGGCGGAGAGGATTTCGAGGTCCGCATCGTCCTTGAGATAGGCGCGGACCACGTCGCGGTAATGCGGGTGCAGGCCTCCCGACAGCACGATTTTATTGCGGCGGGTCAGGCGGCGGGCCATCAGCACGGCCTCGGCGGTGCCGGTCGAGCCGTCATACAGCGACGCATTCGCCACATCCATGCCGGTGAGCTTGGCCACCTGGGTCTGAAATTCGAACAGCATCTGCAGGGTGCCCTGCGAGATTTCCGGCTGGTAGGGCGTGTAGGCGGTCAGCCATTCCGAGCGCTGGATCAGATGATCGACGGTCGCCGGAACATGGTGGCGATAGGCCCCCGCGCCCACGAAGAACGGGCCATCGGCGCCGGCATGGTTCTTGGCGGCCAGCGCCTTCATATGGGCTTCGACGAGGAATTCGGGGCTATGGGCGGGCAGGCCGAGATCAAAACTCTTGAGCGCGCGCGCGGGCACGGCGCTGAACAGGGCATCGATATTGGCCGCGCCGATGACACCGAGCATTTCGGCGCGTTCGTGGTCGGAATGGGGGAGGTAGCGCATGGGGTCTCTCAGGCTTCCAGTTGGCGGCTGACCCCGACCCTTGAGAAGGGCCGGGTTTGCGCGCTTTACTTCGTCAGTTCGGCGTAACCGGCATCATCTAGCAGGCCGTCCAACTCACTGGCGTCGGCAATGGCAATCTTGAACATCCAGCCGGCGGCGGCCGGGTCCTGATTGACGAGGCCCGGTTCGCCGGTCAGTGCGTCATTGACCTCGGTGACCGTGCCCGACACGGGCGCATAGATCTCGGAGGCGGCCTTGACCGATTCCACAACGGCGGCTTCATCGCCCTTTTTGAACACTTTGCCGACGCTGGGCAGCTCGACGAAGACGATGTCGCCCAAGGCTTCCTGGGCAAACTGGGTGATGCCAACAATTCCGGTGGCGCCCTCGACGCGGATATATTCGTGGTCAGGGGTGAACTTGGTGGTCATGACGATCCCTCAACTGGATGTGGTTTTGCGGAAATAACGATGGGGCACGAAGGGCGTCGGCACCACTTCGGCGGCCTGGGCACGGCCGCGGACGCTGACTTGCAGCCGGGTTCCAACGGCGACATGGGCGGGCGGCACAAAGCCGAGCGCGATGGCCTTGCCAAGCGAAGGGGCAAAGCCGCCACTGGTAACAACGCCGATGACGGCGCCGGCGCCGTCAAGGATTTCGGCGCCTTCGCGCGCCGGGGCGCCTTCGACGACAAGGCCGACGCGCTTGCGGGCGGGGCCGTTTTCACGCTCGGCCAGAATGCGGGCGGCGCCAGGAAAGTCAGCGGCCTCGCGGCGGCGCTTGGAAACAGCAAAGCCCAGATCCGCTTCAATGGGCGAAATAGTCTCGTTGAGGTCATGCCCATAAAGCGGCAGGCCCGCCTCGAGCCGCAGGCTGTCGCGTGCGCCTAGGCCAATCGGCTTGACGCGCTCATCGGCAAGCAAAGTGTCCCAGAGAGCTTTGGCTATGCTGGCTGGCGACAGGATTTCAAAGCCGTCCTCGCCGGTATAGCCCGAGCGGGAAATGATCAGTGTCTGCCCGTTCCAATCGAAGGGGCCATACTGCATGAAGCCCAGTTCTACCACGCCCGGCAGCAGCGCTGCCAGCACGTCGACGGCTTCCGGCCCCTGCAGCGCCAGCAGCGCGCCGTCATCAGCGCGGGTCAGCTTGGCGCGGTCGCCGGCAGCCTCCGCGATATGAGCGAAGTCGGCATCCTTGGTGCCGGCATTGACCACGATATAGAGCGAGCCGGGGAAGCGGGGCGAACGGGCGACCATCAGGTCATCCATGGTGCCGCCTTGGGCATTGAGCAGCAGCGTGTAGCGAATCTGGCCGGGTTTGAGGCCGGCAATGTCGCCGCAGATCAGCGGCTCGATGACTACCGCAATGGCAGCGTGGTCGGCCTCGGCGTCGCCGGTTCGGGTGCTCAGTTCGAGAAAGCTTGGGCCCATATGGCTGACATCGAACAGGCCCGCATGTTCGCGCGTCCATTTGTGCTCGGCCATGATGCCGGAAGCATATTGCACAGGCAGGGAATAGCCGCCGAATGGCACCATGCGGCCACCGGCGGCAATGTGCTGCTCATAAAGCGGCGTAGTCTTGAGAGTTTCGGCGGAGGTTTGGGCCATCAACGCTTCCCGGAAATGAACAAGGCGACACGACTACACTCGCCTTGCGGCGAATTCCGTGCCCCCTCTGTCCTCATCACCTGAGAGATTTCCCGGCTGAGCGCCGGTTGCTCCTTCGGTGGGACCTAGCGCTGTGCCGGTCCGCTTTCCAGAGTTGTAGCTGTGCTGCGGTCCTTTTGCCTGAGAGTTTCCGGGGCGGTTGCTCCTTCGGCGCTGGAGAAAATCCAATCTCTCCCGCAGTGAGGGCACCATGGTGGAGATTCTGGGGGGCGTCAATCGTGGGTTTGCCACCACGGCATGATTTGCCACCGCCTTCCTTCTCCCCTTGAGGGAGAAGGTGCCCGAAGGGGCACCGAATTCGCGAAGGCGAATTTCGGTTGGGATGAGGGGGCCTCTTTATGCGCGTCTGGCATGGGCGAGCGCAGCACCCCTCACCCTGGCATTTCTGCTGAACGCAGAAATGCCGTCCCTCTCCCTCAAGGGGTGAGGGTAGAAACAAAAAGGGCGGACCTTGCGGCCCGCCCTCAAAACTTAAATCCGACCCGAACGCCTCAGTTCAGCTTGTTGCCCACATCGGCAATGGCGCGGTCGACGACTTGGCCGCCCTTTTTGGCCATTTCCTCGGTCAGCACGGCCCGGGCCGCTTCGATGGCGACATCGGCGGAGCGGGCGCGCACTTCGGAAATTGCCTGGGCCTCGGCCTGGGCGATCTTGGCTTCCACGGCGCGAGTGCGGCGGGTGACCAGATCAGCCAGCGAAGCCTGGGCTTCGGCGGTCAGGCGCACGGCTTCTTCCTTGGCGGCGGCAATGATGCCCTCGGCTTCGGATTCGGCAGCGACGCGCTTCTGCTCATATTCGACCAAAAGGGCCGCAGCTTCTTCACGCAGCTTCTTGGCGGCTTCCAGTTCATCCGCGATCTGCTGGATGCGTTTGTCGAGCATCTTGCCGATAACCCGCGGCACGCCGAAATAGGTGATCAGCGCCAGGAACAGCACGAGCCCGACAGTGGCCCAGAAGCTATTGTCCATCCATTCCATCATGCTTACTCCTTGCTCGCCTTGGCCACGGCGGCCTTGACGCTCTCGCTCGGAATATCGCCGACGAGCTGGGTGACGACGGTCTGTGCCGTTTCAGCGGCAATCTCGTCGACATGGGTCATGGCTTCGGCCTTGGTGGTGGCGATGCGGGCTTCGGCGGTCGCGACCTTGGCAGAGAGATCGGCTTCCACGGCCTGGCGCTTGCTGGCCAGTTCGGTCTTGATCGCGTCGCTGGTCTGGGCGGCGATGCCCTGGGCCTTGGACTTGGCGTCGGCTAGGGCTGCCTCATAGGCGGCAATGGCGGCGTCGGTCTTCTGGCGGCTGGCATCGGCGGCGGCGAGGTCTGCGTCGATCTTGGCCTTGCGGTCGGCCAGGATGGAGCCGACGCGGGGCAGGGCCACCTTGCTCATCAGCAGATAGAGCGCGGCGAAGCTGATCGCCAGCCACAGCAATTGCGAGGGGAAGGTCGCCGGGTCGAATGGCGGGAAGATGTCCGAACCATGCTCGCCGCCATGCGCCTCGGTAGTGGCATGGGTATCGGCGGTCGGGTCGGCATGTGCCGGATCGGCATGGGTCGCATCGACCGCGCCATCGACATGTTCTTCAGCCGGGGCTGCTGCCTCTTGGGCGTAGGCTTGCGTTACCATCAGGTGAGGTCCCGTTAAATCCGGTCAGCCGGCGGAAAGCCGGACGATAGAATGCAGCCGGGTTGGCCCCGGCTGCAGAAAAGGCATGCAGTCGCGCTTATTAAGCGACGAACAGCAGGATCAGGGCAACCAGGAACGAGAAGATGCCCAGAGCTTCGGTCATGGCCATACCGAAAATCAGGTTACCGGTCTGGCTCGGAGCAGCCGACGGGTTGCGCAGGGCGCCCGACAGGAAGTTCGAGAAGATGTTCGACACGCCCAGGGCAGCGCCGGCCATACCAAGAGTTGCAATACCAGCGCCGATAAACTTTGCGGCTTCAGCATCCATTTTTGTAGTCCTTTCAAGGGTCGTAGTTTGCCGGCGGGGCCCGCCGTTGAGGGACTCAACGCTCAGTGTGAAGGGTGAACCGCGTCGTTGAGATACATCGAAGTCAGAACTGCAAACACATAGGCCTGCACTGCTGCAACGAGGAATTCGAGGGCTGTCAGCGCCACCGTCATGAACAGTGGCAGGATCGCACCCAGCCAGCCGAGGAAGCCGGCGGCGCCCAGGCTCACCACGAAACCGGCAAACACCTTGAGGGTGATGTGGCCAGCCAGGATGTTGCCGAACAGTCGGACGGAGAGGCTAATCGGGCGGGACAGGAAGGAGATGATTTCGATCGGCACCACGATCGGCAGCACATAGGCCGGCACGCCCGAGGGGACGAAAAGCTTGAGGAACTTGAAGCCGTGACGGACAAAACCGTAGATCACGACTACGCTCATCACCAGCAAGGCCAGAGCCACAGTGACGATGATGTGGCTGGTGACGGTGAAGAAATAGGGGATCATGCCGAACATGTTGGCGGTCAGCACGAAGGCAAACAGCGAGAACACGAAGGGGAAGAATTTCATGCCTTCGGTGCCAGCCGAGCTGCGCAACATATTGGCCACGAATTCATAGGCTAGTTCGCCCGTGAGTTGCAGCCTCGAAGGCACCAACTGCTTGCGGCTCGAGGCCAGCAGCACGAAAGTGGTAATTGCCAAAACCGTCAGCACCATAAAGAGCGACGAATTGGTGAAGGACAGGTTCAGCCCGCTGCCTGCGGTGCCATCGCCACCCACATGGATGGGGATCATGTCCTCGATGACAAACTGGTGGATCGGGTCAGTACCGGCCAAAACAGAGCCCCTTGCGCGTCGTCATCAGTGTTCAATCCGCTTGTCGTCTTCCGCGTCAGGCTTGGGCCCAGGCGGGGGAGGCGATGCGGCATTCAATTCGGCCACCGCTCGGGTGACATTGAGTATTCCAGCGGCAAAACCCATCATGAACATGATGAGCAATCCCCAGGGGCTGGTGCCCAGTCCAAGATCGATCAGGTAGCCGAGAATGCCCCCTATCACGATCGCCGCCACGAATTCGGTGCCGATGCGCATGCCGCGCGCCATACCGCTCGTGTCGTGGGAACCATTCGCCAAGGCTCTATTGTCCTCGGCTGCGCGGCTCCGCTTGGCAGAGGCAATACGCGATGCGAGATCGCGCGTCACCCCATCAGCGCCACTATCCTGGCCTTTGGTATCTTGCGGTTTTGCCATCCGCTCGCTCCCCTCGGCCCGGCTTTGACCCGGGTTTATCCGGGGCGCCTTTTAAGTCGCGCGCAACATAGTGGTGGGGTAACACAGTGTCAAGATTCGTTGCGGCGGCGTAATTTCTTGATTTAAAATGGTTTTTTGGCTTTGAGCGGGGGTGCGGCATGCTGTCCACACCCAAGCATGGCAAAGTGGAGGCAAGGACGGGGGGATTCTGGGCAATTTTGGGTGATGGGTGGCGCTCGATGAGTGTGGCGAGATCGCACAAACAACCGCAGGAGACCGATCAAACCGCCTCGAGAAATGTCTCGGCCGTGGTCAGATCTACCGACACCAGCTGGCTGACGCCGCGCTCGGCCATGGTTACGCCGAACAGGCGATCGACCCGGCTCATGGTGATCGGATTGTGGGTGATCACCATGAAGCGCGTATTGGTGCGCTGGCGCATGGAATCGAGCAGGTTGCAGAACCGCTCCACATTGGCGTCGTCGAGCGGGGCGTCCACTTCGTCGAGCACGCAGATCGGCGCCGGATTGGTGAGGAAGACCGCAAAGATCAGGCTCATCGCCGTCAGCGCCTGTTCGCCACCCGACAGCAGCGTCATGGTCTGTGGCTTCTTGCCGGGCGGACGGGCGATGATTTCGAGGCCCGCTTCCAGCGGATCGTCGCTTTCGACAAAGGTCAGCTCCGCCGTGCCGCCGCCGAACAGGGTGGTGAACAGCTCCTGGAAATGCTCGTTGACCTTGACGAAGGCCTCATTGAGCCGTGCGCGGCCTTCCCGGTTGAGCGATTGGATACCGGTGCGCAGCTTGGCAATGGCCTCGATCAGATCGTCCCGGTCCTTGACCATGGTATCGAGCTTTTCCTGTACCTCCTCGGCTTCCTTCTCCGCCGAAAGGTTGACCCCGCCCAACCGCTCACGCTCGGCCTTGAGCCGGTCGACCTTCTGCTCGATGACGCTTTCGGCCGGCAGGGCCTCCTCGGGCTTGATCCCCGAGACTTCCAGCGTCTTGCTGGCGGGAATATCTAGCGTTTCCTCAATCTGCCGCTCGATCTGCTGGCGCTGGGCGATAATGCCCTTGATACGTTCTTCGACGCGGGTCAGCTCGATCCGCGCATTGGCCAGAATATCGCTGGCTGATTTGAGTGCCTTGTCGGCTTCGCGGTAGCCGGTTTGGGCCAGGTTCAGCCGGTCGCCCGCCGCTTTGTGGTCAATCGTGGCTGTTTCGATCTGGTCTTCCAGCTGCGCCCGGCGCGCGGCAAAGCCGTCCGGCGTTTCGGTGACGCTGGTCAATTGCGTGCTGACTTCGGCGGTTCGTTGATCCAGCGTTGCCAATTGGGCCATGGCCCCGTCGCGGCGGCGGGTCCAGGCCATGCTGTCGCGCTGCAATTGGCTGAGGCGATTGTCGCGCATGCGCGCGGCCGTCTCAAAACTGCCCAGCTTGAGGCGGGCCTGATCAGCCTTTTCCCGCGCGGCGGCAAGCGCCGCCTGCAAATCCTCGGCTATTTCGGCCGCTTCGCCCTCTTCGCCGGCTTCTTCCAGGAGGCTTTCGGCCTGTTCGCGCATCGCCTCGGCTTCGGCCAGGCTTGCTGCAAGACGAGCGCGGGCTTCCTCCAGCGCCGATTGGCGAGTGGTCAGATCGCCAATGGCCCGCTGCGCCCGGTCGACTTCAGCTTGTGCTGCGCCAATGGCATGCTGGGCCATGCGCCAGGCTTCACGCTGGTTCTTCTCGTCCTGCCGCGCGGTGGTGAGCGCACTGGTCAACGCCTCGACATCACGCCTGGCCGCATTGCGCTCGCCCCGCGCGCGGGTGATTTCGGCATCGAGTTCGGCCAGCCGATTGCGCTGCGCCAAGCGCTGCGCGGCCGGGCTCGGTGCATCAGCGGCGGCAACGAAGCCATCCCAGCGCCATAGTGCGCCATCCAGCGTCACCAGCCGCTGACCGGGCTTGAGCGCATGCATCAGTGCCGGGCCGTCAACGGCATCGACAATCCCGATCTGGTCCAGTCGCCGCTTGAGCAGCGCATTGCCCGTCACATAACGTGACAGGGACTCGGCCGCCTGCGGCAAAGCCGGGTCGATATAATCCTCGATGGCCACCGACCAATGCATTGGCGCACCCGCGTCGGACGACGCTTCAAGATCATCCCCCAAAGCGGCGCCAAGCGCGGTTTCATAGCCCGATTGCACGCTGAGCTGATCGACAATGGCCGGCCAGAGGCTGGCACCCACATTGAGCATCTTGCCCAGGGTCGAGGCTTCCGATTCCAGCCGCGTCAGCGCCGCTTCGATTTCGGCCAACCGGGGCTGAGCATCATCGAGCCGGGTCTGCGCGTCGGCGGTGGCTTCCTCGGCAAGGACAGCCATTTCTTCGGCCGTCGCGGCACTCGCCTGCGCTTCTTCCAAGGCCGCGCGCTTCAGGGTCAGCGTCGCATCCGCATCGAGCTTGGCCGCAATCGTGCTGGCTTCCTGCTCGACTTCGGCAATCTGTTGGCCGAGCCGGGCAATTCGTCCGGCGGCGTCTTCAGCACTGCGTTGCGCCTGACTACGCCGTGCCCGCACCTGCGCCAGCGCATCAGCTGCAGCACGTGCCCGCGCTTCCGCGGTACTCACGGCAGCGCTGGCCGTCTCGGCCTCGCCGCGGGCGCGGTCGAAATCGGCCTGTGCCGCCTCACCCTCTTCGGCCAGCTGCACTAATTCTTCTTCATAGGCGGCGAGCGTGACTTCGCTTTCTTCCACCAACAGGCGCTCGCGCTCGCCGTCGGCGGCGAGTTGGCGGATACGGTCTTCCAGTTCGGCGCGGCGGCTGCTGGCGCGGCGGGCTTCTTCGGCCAATTGCTCGTTCAGAATCGTATAGCGCTGCAGCACCGCCCCGGTCACCGCCTCGCGGTCGCGCAAGGGCTGTAGTGCGGCATCGGCCGCTTCCAACACCTTTTGCGCCTGCAATTCGAGATGGGTCGCATCCGCCAATTCGCGGATCAACACGGCCTGTTGTGCCTCGGTTTCCTTCTCGGCAAAGCGCGCGGCAACCCAGCGGATATGGAACAGCGTGGCTTCGGCCCGGCGAATATCGCCCGAGAGTGAGCGATAGCGATTGGCCAGCCGCGCCTGGCGCTTGAGCGTTTCGAGCTGGGTATCGACCTGGCCGATAATATCGTCGACGCGCTCAAGATTGCTCTCGGCCGCGCGCAGCCGCAGCTCGGCCTCATGCCGGCGGGAATGCAGCCCCGAAATACCGGCCGCTTCTTCAAGCAATGCCCGGCGCGCGGTCGGCTTGGCGGCGATCAATTCGCCAATCTGCCCCTGCCGCACCATGGCGGGCGAGTGGGCGCCGGTCGAGGCATCGGCAAACAGCAATTGCACGTCGCGGGCGCGCACTTCCTTGCCATTGACGCGATAAACCGAGCCGGCCTCCCGCTCGATCCGGCGGGTGACTTCAAGCACATCGGCATTGTTGAGGGCGGCGGGCGCGGTGCGGTCGGTATTGTCGAGCACGAGCGTGACTTCGGCAGTATTGCGTGCCGGCCGATTGCCCGAGCCCGAAAAGATCACGTCATCCATGCCCGAAGCGCGCATAGCCTTGTATGAGCTTTCGCCCATCACCCAGCGCATGGCTTCTACGAGATTGGATTTGCCGCAGCCATTAGGCCCGACAATGCCGGTCAGCCCCGGCTCCATGACCAGCACGGTTTCATCGCTGAACGATTTGAAGCCATGCAGCTTGAGGCGGGAGAATTTCATGGCCGCCTCGCCCAAAGGGCGACCTCCCCCGCAGGGGGAGGCAAAGATTGCGGCCGTTACTGCGCAGGGGTAACCGGTGTAGCCGTCTCAGCTGCAGGAGCAGCCGGAGCCATCGTGTCGGTTGCAGCAGGAGCGGCGGGTGCGGCAGGAGCGGCAGGCGTTGCTGCCGGCGCGGCGGCGGGAGCTGCAGCAGTGGGCTCGGTCGGCACGAAATCGGCAGGCACCAGCGGATCGATTTCAGCAGCGAGCTGCTCGAGCGTCTTGTCACCGGTGAGCGTCTTGCCATTGACATAGAAGGTCGGGGTGCCCTGCAGACCGAAGTCATTGAGCGCCTGATCGCGCATGGCTTCCATCCCGGTGAACAGCGCCTGATTCGTCAAGGCGGCGTCGAAGGTTTCCTGGGTAAAGCCGAGCTGCTTGGCGATTTCGAGGATTTTGTCGCGCGGAGCTTCCGAAGCCGCCCAATCGTTCTGGGTCTTGAAATAGGTCGCCAGCACATTGTGGTAATTGGTCGGGCCGGCAGCCTCGGCCAGCATGAACACGGCCGCATCCAGCACATTGCGCACGAAGGGGCGGGTGATCAGCTTGACCTTGCCGGTATTGACATAGGCGCTGACGAATTCGGGCAGCACGGTATTGGCGAAGGTCGCGCAATGCGGGCAGGTGGGCGAAGCATATTCGATGACAGTGACCGGAGCGGTGTCGCTGCCCTGGACATGGTCGGGCATGCCGCCGGCGGGCGCCATCAGCTTGGCCTGGTCAACCACGTCGCCTTCCGCGGCATTGGCCGTGGCGACGCCGCAAAGGCTTAGCGCCGAGGCTGCGGCGGCAAGGATTAGGGTGTCACGGCGGGTAAATTTCACTTCTGGCGCTCCTTTTATGGTGTGCGCGACACTACACGGGCACAAGGTGTCGGCAAGTGGGCACATTCATCACTAGCGGGTGAACGCACTATTTGCCATTTCGCTCCGATCTGCTGGAGAGCGCGTGGCCTAATACCCGCAACGCTTCCCGCAGATCCTCATCTTCTATATTGGCCACCTGGGCCCCGACCTTTGCTTGCACGCTCGGGCTCGGTTGAATGGGTTTTTGCTCTTTGGCCCCTGAACCGGGGGTGAACGGTTCAGCCGAGAGGCGAATCTGGCCCACCAGCACATAGCCGAAATAGCGATTGACCGCCGCGGCAATGGCCTGCCCCTCATGGGCGATGGCCAGCGCATGGCCCGGTGCGCAGCGCAGATAAAGCGTTGCCCCTTCCGCGCTCCGCTCCCCGCGCGGCCAGGCCAGTTTGTCGGGAATAGCCACCTTGTCATAAGGCCGGGGCGCCATCGCGCCCCAATGGGTGATGATGTCCCGGCTGGCAAAGCCGCGCTTTTTCAGCACCGGATCCAGCGCGCCGGCAATCGCATCCGCCAGCGCCACCGAGCGATTGCGGCGCTTGGGTTCCATCTCGGCTTTAGGTTTGCTGGCGTCACTCATCGGCTAGGGTCTAGCACTCGCCCGGGAATCCGGCAAACCCGCAAGGGAACCCTTGTGGGATGGGTAGGGGTGGGGTTATTCGTCACCACGATGCACCTGCCCAACCCCGCCCCCATTGATGCCGCCGCAGTCCTTGCCTGGTATGACACCCATGCCCGCGACCTGCCCTGGCGCGTCTCTCCGGCCGATCGGGCCAGGGGCATGGCGCCTGATCCCTATCGGATATGGCTCAGCGAAGTCATGTTGCAGCAGACCACCGTCGCGGCGGTAAAGGCCTATTTCCTGCGCTTCACCAGTCTCTGGCCGACGGTTTTTGACTTGGCCGCTGCCCCACTCGACGCCGTACTCAAGGAATGGGCCGGGCTTGGCTATTACGCCCGCGCCAGAAACCTGCATGCCTGCGCCCAGGCGGTGGTGAACCAGCATGGCGGCAAATTTCCTACCACGTCCACCTCCTTGCAAACCCTGCCGGGCATCGGCGCCTATACCAGCGCCGCCATTGCCGCCATCTGCTTTGACGAGCCGGTCGCCGTGCTCGATGGCAATCTCGATCGTGTCCTCGCCCGCTATTACGCGCTGCCCGTTCCGGTGCGCGATGCCAAGGAGGAATTGCGCGCGGCCTTGCAGGCGTCCGTGCCCGGCAGAGCAGGGGACTTCGCCCAGGCCATGATGGACCTGGGCGCCACCATCTGCGCCCCCCGCACAGCCATCTGCATGCTCTGCCCTATCCAGCCGGGTTGCGTCGGCACCAAGGCGGCGGACCCCGCACTCTATCCGCTCAAAGCCGCCAAAGCCGAGCGACCGGTGCGCAAGGGCCACGCCTTCGTCATGACCGACCCGGCCGGCGACGTGTATCTGCAAACCCGCCCCGACAAGGGCCTGCTCGCCAAAATGACCGAGGTGCCAACCTCCGACTGGGCGGTGGATCTGCCTGCGGTTGCCTACCCGGTCCAAGGAGATTGGCATCACCGCGGCCAAGTCATCCACATCTTCACCCACTTCCGCCTCGAACTCGAAATCTGGTCCGCCGCGGTCGCTCCGACCGGATTGGATAAAGGCTGGTGGGCCGAACCGAAGGCGCTCAAGGGGGAAGCGCTGCCGACATTATTTCGCAAAGTGCTGGCGGCGGCCGGGCTGGAATAGTGCCACTAACTGCCTAACCCACCAAAAAACAAAAAGGCCGCCGGGGCAAACCGGCGGCCAGGAGTAGAGCCTGAGAGTGATTGGAGGTCAGGATCAGGCAGAAATCAAATCAAGTTTTTGACGAATGTCGCTGCGCAAATCATCGATCGGCACGCTGCGGCCGTCATTGTCATGGTGCCAGAATGTCCACCCGTTGCAGGAGTCGGCGCCCTGCACCAGCGCCCCCACCTTGTGGATGGACCCCTGATGCGTGCCCGAGACGAGTGAGCCGTCTGCGCGAACCATGGCGGAGTAACGGCGCCCCGAGTCGAAAAGTTGCGCACCCGGCTCGATCACGCCTTGCTCGACCAGCGAGCCGAAGGGAATGCGAGTTTCCTTGCGCTTGGGCGTCACCGATTGCAGCGCCTCGAACACGCCGGGGCGGATGCTGGCAATGCGCTGCAGAGCGGCATTGATATAGCTCTGCTCGCGCTCGATGCCGATGAAATGCCGGCCCAGCTTGCGGGCCACGGCGCCTGTCGTGCCGGTGCCAAAGAACGGGTCGAGCACGATATCGCCCGGCTTGGTCGTGGCATTGAGAATGCGGAACAGCAGGGCTTCCGGCTTTTGCGTCGGATGCACCTTGCCGTCATCTTCGTCCTTGAGGCGTTCGGCGCCGGTGCAGATGGGAAACAGCCAATCGCTGCGCATCTGTGTATCGTCATTGGCGAGCTTCAGCGCTTCATAATTGAAGGTCACCCGGCTTTTCTGGCTGCGCGCCGCCCAGATCAGCGTTTCATGCGCATTGGTAAAGCGCGTGCCGCGGAAATTGGGCATTGGATTGGCCTTGCGCCAGATCACGTCGTTGAGCATCCAATAGTCGAGGTCCTGCAGGGCAGTCCCGACCCGGAAAATATTGTGGTAACTGCCGATGACCCACAACGCCCCATCGGGCTTGAGCAGCCGGCGCGCGGCTTTCAGCCAGGCGCGGGTAAACTGGTCGTAATGGGCAAAGCTCTCGAACTTGTCCCAGTCATCATCCACCGCATCCACCTTGGACTGGTCGGGGCGGGTGAGGCCCTGCTCCAGCTGCAGGTTATACGGTGGGTCGGCAAAAATCAGGTCAACCGAGCCGGCCGGCAGGGCATTCATGTGGTCGATGCAATCACCCACAAGGATGGTATCGATGGGGAGGCGTTTTGCCTCCTCCGCAGCGGCTACAGGAGCCGTACGCGCGGTACGCAACATACACTTAACCCTAACGCAGTACTAACGCGTCCTTTGTAGCGCCGCAGGAGTTAAAAGAGCGTTCGTAATGGGTTAGCGGGGAGTTAAGAGGGCTAGTTTGCCACCGTGAGCCGCAGCCGCGCCTCGGCCACCGGGGCAAATTCGGCGCGGTGGTGCCGGCACGGGCCATGCGCCGTCAGCGCCCGCAAATGTTGGGGCGTGCCATAGCCCTTGTGCCCGGCAAAACCAAAGTCGGGTGCATCGCAATCCATGATCGCGCACATCCGGTCCCGCGTGACCTTGGCGACAATCGAGGCCGCCGCGATCGAAACGCTGCGCCCATCGCCGCCGATCAGCGCGGTGCCATCGCAGGGCAGGCCCATGGGCACATCGCGCCCATCCACCAGCACGCGATCCACCGCCACGCCCAGGCTATTGACTGCCCGCGCCATGGCCCACAACGTTGCCCCGCGAATATTGCGGCTCAAGATGATTGAGGGCGGGGCCACCACCACCGCGACATGCGCCGAAGCGACGATCAGCGCGAATAACGCCTCACGCTGCTCTTCGCTCAGCTTCTTGGAATCGTTGAGCCCATCGGGAATGCGGTCCGGGTCCAACACCACGGCCGAAACCACCACCGGCCCGGCCAGCGGCCCGCGCCCGGCCTCGTCTACCCCGGCGACGAAACGCGCCCCGCGCGCCTGCATGGCGCGTTCGTGGGAGTAGTCGGGAACAATCTGGAGCGGCGAATCGATCAACATGGCGCCAGCATCGCCGGGCTCTTGCTCGATCACAAGCGTTCCAGCAGCGCCTGACGATCTGGCACAAACATGTGATGACCAACGCGATTGGTTTCCACCACGAATGCCGCCAGCGCCTCGCTGCCCGCGACATCAGCCGAAATATCGCCCACCACCACCAGCCGGCAGCCATAATTCTGCAGCTTCTGAATGAAGGCGCCCGCCATGCCGCTTCGCAACTGCAAGAAATCCGGCAGGAGCCGAGTTACCGGAATGACGATCACGCTGGTTTCGGTGCCATAGGTCTCGCTCAGAATGTCCAGGGCGTCGGCTTCCGTGCCCAAGAGCGGACCTTCATTGGCAAGTTCGAAGGCCACGAGACCATTGATACTGCTCGTCACTGTCACGATTTCTCCTTTACCAACAAATATATACGGCGTCAGTTCTAGCCGGATTTCTGCTACGTTCAACGTGGGGCAGGGGAGTGAGAAGCCATTGCGCTTAGCATTGATGCAGTCATTGTTCAGTCTGGCGGCCATGGCGTTGGCACTTTTCACGCTGCCCGCCGCGGCCGAGCCATTCCATCATCCCTCCGGCGAATGGCGCGAATATAACAATGACTGGCTGGCCGCATGCCCCGACAAGATCGACGAGGATGCCGCCACCTATTACGGCTATTCCTGCTTTGCCAGCACGGGCAGCCAGGAGCTCAATAGCGCGGGCCTGCCCGCCTGGAAGCTGACCCTGATCCACAATCGGCTCACTGGCGATGTCGATGTCGCCTTCACCGGCGCGGCCAACGGCACCGAAGTGGATACGAGCCGCCCGATCAGCATCGAATTCACCGGCGTCATGCCGCAGAATTTCGATTTCGCCAACGATCTAGAGACCCGCCTCAACACCAGCAATCAATGGTTTGTAGCCGACGAGTTCCGCCGCGACGCATTGATCGCGCAGATGAAGATGCGCAACGCGGTCATTCTGCACGTCCCACTTACTATTGCTGACGAGCCCGTGCGCAAAGTGCGGTTGTCGCTGCGTGGCGTGCTGGCCTCGCTCGATTTCATGTCGAGCTATGCGCGGCGCGTGTCGCAATATTAGACCAGTCCCAAGGGCGGCAGCCGGCGTTTGACCGGTTGTGCCTTCACGATCGCCGTGCTGGTCTCGGCTTTGTCGGCAATCTGGTCCAAAATCCCGTCCAATTGCTCGATCGAACGCAATTGCAACCGCGCGACAAAGCAATCATCGCCCGTCACCTTGTCGCATTCGGTGATCTGGGGAATGTCTTCGATCAGCTTCTGCACGATATGCAGCTTCCCCGGCAGCGGCTTGATCCGCACGATCGCCTGCAGCGAATAGCCAAGCGCCTTGGAGTCGAGATCGAGGGTAAATCCCCTTATCACGCCGCGCTCCTCCAGCCGTTTCAGCCGCTCCGATACGCTGGGTGATGATAGCTCCACCCGCTGCGCCAATTCCTTGATCGATAGGCGGGCATCTTGCGACAGGGCCTCGATGATGTTTCGGTCGATATCGTCGATCATTTCCGCTTTCCGAGGTAAATCGAAAAATCCACCGAATAATATAAAGCAGAAATCGCATCTGCCTTTCAAGCCTTATGGAAGCGCGCCCCGCGCGGCGTTATCTTCCATTCTGACAATGAGGGCAGAGCATGAGCACCACACGCGGCACTATAGAGATGACGGCGGCCATGGCCATTTCGGGCACGATTGGCGCTTTCGTGGTGTTTTCCAATCAGCCGGTGATCGACGTGGTGTTCTGGCGCTGTGTCTTCGGCGCCGTGCCCTTGCTCATCGCCTGCGCGGCGCTGGGCCTGTTCCGGCGCGACATCATCACCCCGCGCCAATGCCTGCTGGCCATGCTGGGGGGCGTCGCTATCGTCGCCAATTGGTTGCTGCTGTTTGCGGCTTATCCGCTGGCGTCCATCTCCATCGCCACCGCAGTCTACAATACCCAGCCCTTCATGCTGGTGGCGTTCGGCGTGCTGTTTCTCGGCGAGCGGCTGACGGCCCATAAGCTGGGTTGGCTCGCCATCGCCTTTGTCGGCGTCGTGCTGATCGCCAATGGCAAGACCGGCAGCGGCGGCAGCGATTATCTCGGCGGTATTCTGCTCTCGCTCGGCGCGGCGTTTTTCTACGCCATCGCGGCGCTGGTCACCAAACAGCTCAAAGGCGTGCCGCCCCATCTGATCGCGCTGATCCAAATCGGTGTCGGCATGCTCATGGCCGCGCCCTTTGCTGGGTTTTCGAGCCTACCCACGGGCCTCGCCACCTGGGGGAGCCTCGCGGCGATCGGGGTGGTCCATACCGGGCTGGTCTATATCCTGCTCTATGGCGCCATCCAGAAATTGCCCACGCCGCTGATCGGTGCGCTCTCCTTCATTTATCCGGTCGTGGCGATCTTTGTCGATTTCATCGTCTTCGGCCATCGGCTCGACGCCTGGCAATTGCTCGGCGCCGCCGGCATCTTCATAGCCGCCGCAGCCATGACTCTGGGCTGGGAGCCGTTTGCTAAGGCTCGGCTGCGAATCGACACAAACTAAAAATCCTTTGCGCCTCAGACCTGCGCCGCCCAAGCCTCAACGGCTTCGATCATCATTGCATGCATCTCGGGATTGTTGGCTTCCCGCGCCAGCTCCCACAATCGATGCGCACCCGTGGTCAGATGGATGCGCTCCCGATCCAGCTTTTTGTCGGTCTCAATCTCATAACGGCGTACGATCCGCTCGGTCAGGTCAGCCGACACAAAACTCGAATAAGTGAATTCCTCATGCAGCGGGCCAAACCCGGAATCGGCGAAGTCATAGAGACCAGTGAGCGTGGCACTGGCATGGTCGAATGCCATGTTCCAGCCATGTCCATCGAAGAACCCATAGGTCTGCCCGTAGGGATCCGGCGTTAGGGTCGCCCAGTTGGCCAGTGTCTGCTCCACCAGCCGCCGAAGATGATCCGGCAATATCGGCAACGCGCCTGCCGCAATGGCCTCCGCGGGTGCGATGGCCTCGATCGGGCCCGCGCCTGCCGCTCGCAGTGGCGCCGGATCAATGGCATGCAACTGCGCATAAAACAGACCGAGCTTGTCTGCCAGCCGCTCGCGGTCGCCCTCGCTCAACTGCTTGTACTGCTTGGTCAGCAAATGTTCGCCCGCCAGCTTGGCGTGGCGTGAATAGATCAGCGGCGTGTGGTGGATCGTCAGTTCCGGCACCGGCATGTCGACTGCCGACCGGATGACCTCTAGCAGCCGCGCCTCCCTCATCAGCGCCTCTTCCGCGCGTGCCTCGCGCGGAAACTTGAAGATCAGGCGGTCATCGACATCCACCGCCACGCTGTCCCAGCCTTCGGTGAGCAGGCTGAAGCGTCCGCCGCTTGTCTCGGGATGGTCCGCGACAATGATGTCGCGCAATTGGTCAAGAGTAAGCGGCGCAGCGGCAATCGGCATGGCAGGCTCGTCGAAATCACTCGAACGCCCAGATTAATCGACATTCCGCCCGGACCGCAAATCTGCGGGCGATTGACGAAGCCGCCGAATTGCTGTGCTTTCCCGCATCAGCCAGTTTTCGGATTATCCATGACCATCAAGCCCGCCGCCGCTCTCCTGTTTGATATCGACGGTACGCTGGCCGATACCGATCCGCTGCATCTGGAAGCTTTCAACCGCACTTTCGCGCCCTATGGCGAGCATTTCGACAAAGCCCGCTTCGCCCTCGAATTGCAGGGTCTGGCCAATGAAGCGATTGCACGGCGTTTTGTGCCGCATCTGTCGCCGGAGGCTGGGATGGAAGTGATGCGCGGCAAGGAGGCGGTATTTCGCGATCTGGCCCGCTCGGACATTTACGCCGTGCCGGGCCTGATGGACCTGCTGGATCGCGCCGATGCCATGGGCCTGCCTATGGCCGCAGTCACCAATGCCCCGCGCGCCAATGCCGATCTCATTCTGGATAGTCTGGGCATTCGCCACCGCTTCAAGGCGCTGGTGATTGGCGAGGAACTGGCCCATGGCAAACCGCATCCCTTGCCCTATCTCGAAGGCCTGCGCCTGCTCGGCGCGCAGCCCGAGCATTCCATCGCCTTCGAGGATTCCCGCACCGGCATCGCTTCGGCCACTGCGGCAGGGCTGTCTACCGTGGGTATTCGTACAAGCCTTGATCATGACGCCCTGATCGCCGCCGGCGCCAGCACCAGCGCCGCCAGCTATGCCGATCCGGCTTTGCTCGATTTCATCCTGGGGCGCGTGGCCGCCGTCGCGGCCTAGAACAGGCTCATCTGCTTGTCTTCGAGCTTGGGGGCGACGAACAAATCCGTCCGCAAGCCCGGCAGCTTGACGTCCAGCCCATAGCGTTCCCGTGCCTTGTCGAGGCGCTGGCGCAACAGCGTGGCATAGGGGCCTTCGCCCGTCATGCGGGTGCCCCAGCGCGCATCGTAATCCTTGCCGCCACGCGTATCGCGGACCAGCGCCAGCACATGCCGCACCCGGTCGGGGAAATGGCGCAGCAGCCATTCGCGGAAAATGTCGCGCACTTCGCCGGGCAGCCGCAGCAAGACCATCGAGGCGCTCTTGGCCCCTTGTGCCGCCGCCGCGTCGAGAATCCGCTCCAACTCCATGTCGTTGATCGCCGGGATCATCGGGGAGGCAAACACCGCCACCGGCACGCCCGCTTCGCTGAGCAGGCGGATCGCTTCCAGCCGGCGGGCAGGGGAGGAGGCGCGAGGCTCCATCTTGCGGCTGAGCTTATGGTCCATCGTGGTCATCGAAATGGCCACCTTGACCAGATTGAGCTTGGCCAGTTCGGTCAGGATGTCGAGATCGCGCACGATCAGCGCCGATTTGGTGGTGATCATTACCGGGTGCCGGGTTTCCAGCATCACCTCAAGAATGCCCCGCGTCAGCTTATGCTTGCGCTCAGACAACTGATAGGGATCGGTATTGGTGCCCATGGCGATCGGCTTGGGCTTGTAATTCCTGGCGCCCAGTTCGGCCCGCAGGGCTTCCACCGCATTGGTCTTCACATAGATATCGCGTTCGAATTCGATCCCCGCCGAATGCCCCAAAAAGGCATGTGTCGGCCGCGCGAAGCAATAGGAACAACCGTGCTCGCAACCGCGATAGGCGTTGATCGAACGCTCGAATCCGATATCGGGGCTGTCATTGGTCGTGATGATGGTCTTGGCGCGTTCCATATGCTCGATGGTCTCGAAGGCTGGCATCGGCTCGGTGCTGCTCCAGCCGTCGTCGAACCCTTCGCGCACCTGCTTTTCGAACCGCCCGCTGCGATTGGACTGCGCGCCACGCCCGCGATTGCGGCTGGGATCAACCAGTTCGCGCCGTGCCAGATCGGCGTCGCGGCTGCGGCTCAGCTTTTCCAGGGCTTCGAAAGACGGGGCCTGATAGAGGGCCATCACTGCTCTCCTTGCGCGCCGACTGCTCGAATCGTCGCTTGAGTTAACGTGCGGTAACACATAGCAGTTGTACGTGAACAAAACAAGAACTAGCCGGACGATAGCCGCGTTCTTCCCACGGGGATAGCTGGCTTGCACGCATGTGGGTGGACAGCTTTGCCGCGCTGGCCTAAACCAGCCGACCCTGCGATCGAACGAACAGTTCGCGCATGCAACTTAAGCGTTCGATTTAGTATTGACCTGGCGCTGCGCGCAGATTACTAAAGCATCGACTTTACTATTTTGCGGCTGCTGACACAGCCTGTCACACGATCTTTCTAGTGTGACGTCGAAATCAGCCGCCGCCATTCGTCATCATGGCGACATCCAATTTGGTTCAGGGAAGACATCATGACCACCGACAACACTATTGTGCCCGCCCCGGCGGATCAGGCCGCGCCGCCGGAAGATCACGCCGCCCGCAACAAACTGGTGATTTCCCTGCTGCTCGTCTCGGCTTTCGTCGTCATTCTCAATGAGACGATCATGGGCGTGGCCCTGCCGCATCTGATGCACGATCTGGACATCACGGCGGGCGCCGCCCAATGGCTCACTACCGCCTTCATGCTGACCATGGCCGTGGTCATTCCCGTCACGGGCTTCCTGCTGCAGCGGCTCAATACCCGCCCGGTCTTTATCCTGGCCATGTCGCTGTTTTCCGCTGGCACGCTGATTTCGGCCATCGCGCCCGGCTTTGCCGTGCTAGTCATCGGCCGGATCGTGCAGGCTTCGGGCACGGCCATCATGATGCCCCTGCTGATGACCACGGTGATGACCCTGGTGCCCCCTGAATCGCGCGGCAAGACGATGGGCAATATCTCCATTGTCATCTCGGTTGCACCCGCCATTGGTCCCACTATTTCGGGCCTGATCCTCTCGGTGCTCGACTGGCGCTGGATGTTTATTCTGGTCCTGCCCATTGCCCTGGGCGCTCTGGCTTTGGGTGCCAAGCGCATCGTCAATGTCACGACGCCCAAGGATGCGCCGATCGATGTGCTCTCGGTCGTACTATCGGCCATTGGCTTTGGCGGTTTCGTCTATGGCCTGAGCGGGCTGGGCGAAGCGGCCCACCATCCGACCCCGGTTTCGCCGTGGATTCCGCTGCTGGTCGGCGCCGCCGTCATCGCCGTCTTCGTGTTGCGCCAGCTGTCGCTGCAGAAGCAGGATCGCGCTCTGCTCGACCTGCGCACGCTCACCTCGCGCGTCTTCACCATTTCGGTGGCGATGATGGCGATCCTGATGATGGCTATGTTCGGCGCCTTCATCCTGCTGCCGATCTATCTGCAGAATGTGCTGGGTCTCTCGACCCTGCAAACCGGCCTGCTGTTGTTGCCCGGCGGTCTGGTCATGGGTCTCTGCGCGCCCACCGTCGGCACGCTGTTTGACAAATACGGCCCCGTGCCGCTGGTCATACCCGGCGCCGTGCTGCTCAGCATTGCGCTGTGGGGGCTGACCTTCGTGCAGCAGGATACCTCGGTCTGGCTGCTGCTCGCCGCTCACCTGACGCTCAGCGTTGGCCTCGCCCTGATGTTCACGCCGCTGTTCACGGTGAGCCTTGGCTCGCTGCCGCCCAACCTTTATTCGCATGGCAGCGCCGTGATCGGCACCGCCCAGCAGGTCGCGGGCGCGGCAGGCACGGCCCTCTTCGTCGCCATCATGACGTTGCAGGCCACCAGCCTCACCAATACCGGCGCCGATATCCTGACGGCAACAACCGGCGGTATCCGCTCGGCATTCCTGTGCGGCGCCATCATCTCGTTGGGCGCAGTCGCCGCGGCTCTCTTCATCAAGAAGCCGGCCCCGCGCGCCATGCCAGCCGAATTCGCGCCGGGACACTAAGCCTCGTCGCCACAGCGGTCTTGACTCATCCCCGTCACCAGCCAAGCTGGTGGCGGGGATTTTCATTTGGGGAGGAACTTCATGCACGCGCTGCTCGAGCGGATCGTTGCCGCCTCCGGCGTGCCGAACCTGGTGGATATTCTTGCCGCCCGGCTCAGCCCGACCGACCTGCAATCGCTGTTGCTCGAAGTCTATGATCGCCGCTCGTCCGTGCGCAGTCCGGCCGATCTGCTCGCCGATTACGAGAGAGGCCGCTTCTTCGGCGCCGCCAGCCTGACGCCGGCCGCTGCTGCCGAGTGGGATACAATTCTGGTCGCCAGCGTGACGCCCGATTGCCAATTCCTCACCCTCTCGCCCATGGCGCCCCTGGGCGCTTGCGCCGCTGTCGCTCCGGTGGGCCAATCCTGGTCGGTCCCTACCGTGCGCACCGGCGAAGTCGTGTCCGACGCCACCAATGTCCTGGCGCTCGAAGCCGCCTTGCTGCGCCGCGCGGCCGCCAAGCACGATCCCAAAACGCAAGACATTGTCCAGCTGGCAAGTACCCACCGCGTGGTCCGCCCCCAGGCCTATGCCAAGCCGGGCCTATTGGCCCATTTCGCTCTCTCCGCCATGGTCAGCGCCGGTCGTGACCGCGGTAGCTTCGGGTTTGAGGCCGCGGCCCTGCACGCCCAGATCGGCGCCTGGCTCACCGCCTATCGCCGCTATTTCGGGCCCAAACTGCGGCTGGGCATTTCCTATACGCTGCTGCGTCCCGGCAATCCCGACGCCAGGCTGGAAGCGCTGCGCGCACTCGCTCAAGCCCACAATGCCGAATTGATCGAGGATGCCGAGCGCCCCGCCGCTTCCGGCTATTATGCCGGCTTCTGCTTTCACCTGTTGGGCGGCTGGCCCGGTGGCGAGCTGCGCCAACTGGCCGATGGCGGCATGGTCGACTGGACTGCCAAACTCCTGGGCAATGCCAAGGAGCGGCTATTGATCAGCGGTTGCGGTGTGGAGGGATTGGTGGCGCTGCGCGGGCAAGGCGGTTAGGGCCCAACCCCCTACCGCTCATCCAACCGTGGCATCAACTCCACGAAATTGCAGGGCTTATGCCGGTAATCCAATTGATGGCTCAAAATGCCTTCCCAGGCGTCGCGGCAGGCGCCACGCGAACCGGGCAGGCAGAACACGAAGGTGGTGCCGATCAGTCCGCCCGTTGCCCGCGATTGCAGCGAACTGGTCCCCACAGTCGTGGCCGAATATTGATGGAACAGGACGGAAAAGCCTTCCATCCGCTTGTCGAACAGCGGTTCAATGGCTTCGGGTGTCACGTCGCGCCCGGAAAAGCCGGTGCCGCCCGTGGTCAGGATCACGTCCACCTCCGGATCGGCCACAAAATTCTGCACCGCCTGCCGGATCAGCTGGATATCGTCGCGCACCACCACCCGTTCGGCGCAAGTATGCCCATCGGCTTCCAGCAGCGATTTGAGCAGCGCGCCGCCGGTGTCGGTTTCCAGGGTTCGCGTGTCGGAAACGGCAATCACGGCGATGGAAAGCGGCTTGAACGCCCGGTCTTCAAATCTTTCCGTCTTGAACATTGCCTGTCTCTCCGCTGCTCGCCAATTCCTCGGGCACCGGGGCTTCGTCTCCCGGCATCTCGTAGTCATCACTATCAGCCCGTGGGTCGAGTACAATCGATTCTGGCGTCACCTGCCTGTCATTGCCCATGGCCTGGAACGGGGCACGATCGGACGCATCCACGCTCTTGCGCACCCGCATGCGCAGATAGGCGGTGACCGCGAGTAGCGCGTGGAACAGCGCGGTGATGACAAACAGCCCCACCGGTGACCAGGCGCCCATGATCATCGAGGCCACGGCCGGGCCAATGGCCAGCCCGATACCCAGGATCAGCAGCATGCCGCCGGCAATCTTGGCGAAGTCGCCATCCTTGGCAAAGTCATTGGCATGGGCCACCGCCACCGCGTAAATCGGGTTGGCGGCAAAGCCATAGGCGGCAAACAGCACATACATCATCCACCCCGCCTCGGGATTGATAAGCACGGTCAGGGCCCCGACGACCGACGCAGACCCCGCCAGCCCGATCAGCACCAGCCGCCGGTCGATGCGGTCCGACAATCGGCCGAACGGAATTTGCGCCACAGCGCCCAAAATGGCGGCCACCGCAAACAGCAGCGCAATGCCGCTGGCATCCAGCCCCCGCTCATAGCCGTAGACTGGCGCCAGTGTGCCAAAGGCGCCATTGGCCATGCCAACCGAAAAGGCCGCGATCGCCGCCACTGGCGAGGTGCGATACAGCAAAAGAACGTCGATCTTGGCCGAGGCCAGCGGGCGCGGTTGGGGGCTCGAGGTCAATGCGGTGGGCAGTACCGCACAGATAAAGCTGATGGCACCGAGCACGAAGGGCACATAGCCCGCCGTGCCGGTCACCGACATGGCAATCTGCCCCAGCGTCGAGGCGGCCATATTGATGGTCACATAGATCGAAAAGATCGTGCCACGGCTTTTGTTCTCGGCCACTTCATTGAGCCAGCTTTCGACGATCATCGCCGCGCCCGCAAAACAGAAGCCGGAGAGCGCCCGCAGCAGGATCCAGCTGAGATCGTTGATCAGCAGCAGATTGAGCAGAATGGTGACCGTGCCGATGGCCGCCATCACCGAAAAGGCTCGGATATGGCCTACCTTGCGCACGATCAGCGGCACGGTGATGGAGCCTGCCACAAACCCCACGGACCAGCCGGTACCGATCAGGCCCAGTGAAAGCAGGGAAAATCCTTCCTCCGCGCCGCGCACCGATAGCAGTAGCCCCTGCAGCCCCCCGCCGAACATGAGCAGCGCCGAACCCAGAAACAGGGCATAGATCTTGATGACAGAGGCCATGACGCTCTTCGGCTCTTGTGGTCGGAGTAACGTTGCAAATCACGCAAGGGTGACCATAACGCGGCATGCCGGGATTGGGAGTGTAAAAAAGCGGCGGGTGCTTAAACTAGTCCCAACGCCTCAATCCGCATCCGCAGGCTCAGCAAATCCCGCCATGCCTGCTGCTTGGCCGCCGGATTGCGCAAGAGATAAGCCGGATGCAGTGTCGGCATGGCCTCGACCTCATGCCGCCCGATCGCCACCTGGCTCCATTTGCCGCGCATCTTGATGATCCCGTTCGTGGTCGAGAACACCGTCTGCATGGCCGGCCCACCCAGCGTCATCACCACCTTGGGCGCCACCAGTTCCACCTGCCGATGCAGGAATGGCAGGCACAGCGCCATTTCTTCGGGGGTCGGTGTGCGATTGCCCGGCGGCCGCCACGGCACGGTATTGGCGATGTAAACCTTGGTGCGGTCCAGCCCGATTGCCCCCAGCATGCGATCGAGCAATTGCCCCGATTTGCCGACAAACGGCTTGCCCTGCCGATCCTCCTCGGCGCCCGGCGCTTCCCCGATCAGCATGATATCGGCCTCAGGATTGCCATCGGCGAACACCAGTTGCGTCGCCCGCAATTTCAGCCCGCAGCCATCATAGGCGCCCAGAATGGCCTGCAATTGCTCAAGCGTTTCCGCGCTCGCTGCCAAAGCGCGCGCTTCGGCCGGATCGCCACCCAATGCCGGGGCAGGGGCCGCAACGCGTTCGGCAGGCGCCGCTTCCCGCGGGTCACCCATCACCACCGGAGCAGCCACAGCGGTGGCCCGCATCGGTGGGCGCTGTGCGAAGCGGTCGACCGGTTCCTCGCCCACGGCGATATCCACGCCGGCGGCGCGATACCAATCGAGCATGCCGACCATATCGTCGTGACTGAGGGATCGTTCTTGAGCCATGGCCTCTCTTATGTCACAGCGGCTCCGGCCGGGCCAAGCGGATATCGGGGCCCGGCACAGAGTACAGCGGAAAGTGACTGCATCCGAACTTGCGGCGCAGTCGCAAAACGGACAATCTTGCCCGCCAGAACTGGCTGGATAAGGCCTTGGAGAAATAAGCCTCGTGACATTGCTCGTGAACCGTCTTGCGCGACCCGCCTTCGTGGTGCTGATGCTGGCGGCGTTTGCCGCCCCCCTGGCCGCCCAGACCAAGCCTGCCCAGTCCCTCGACATGTTGTCGCTGTTCCGCTCCAGCGTCACCGGCTCCTATATGGCCGGCCAGCAGGCGCTCAAGGATATGCGGACCGAAGAGGCCGCGCGCTATTTCAACGATGCTGCCCAGGCCGATTGGGACAATCCGGTTCTGGTCGAGCGCTCGTTTATCGGCTTTGCCGTCGATGGCCAGATTGGCCAGGCCGCCGCTACCGCCAAGCATCTGCTCGAACTCGATCCGCGCAACGAGCTGGGTGAACTGGTCGTCGCCACCGAGGCCATCAAGGAGCGCCGCTATGACGCGGCTGAAAAAATGCTCGGCGCCATCGGCCAGGACAGCTTCACCGGCATCACCGCCGGCATTCTGCAGGCTTGGGCGCTGGTGGGCGATAACCGCTTCCCCGAAGCCGAAGCCCTGCTCGACAAGCTCGGCGCCAATGGGCTGGAGGACTTCCTGGTCTTCCACCGCGCGCTGATGGCCGAAGCCGCGGGGGAAACCGACAAGGCTATCGCGCTTGCCGGCAAGGCATTCGACGCCGAGCCCTTCGTCGCACGCATCGTCGAGGTCTATGCCCGCATTCTGGCCAATGCCGGCCGGTTCGACGAGGCCAAGGACGTTATCGCCCAGTTTGAAGCGCAGGGCCTGACCCATCCCATCGTCACCCGCGTCAAGCTGGCCGTCGAAGCCGGGCAGCGCCCGGGCATTTTCGCCACCAATGTGCAGGTCGGCGCCGCCGAAATGTTCCATGGCATCGGCGTTGCCCTGTCGCGCGATGGCAGCCTCGACCTCGCGCTGGTCTTCCTGCGCATGGGGCTTTACCTCGACCCATCGGCCGATGTGATCTCGCTGGCACTGGGCCAATTGCTCGACAGCGCTGGCCAGCATCCGGCCGCCAACAGTATTTATGAGGCGGTGCCCGCGACCTCGGTCATGAAATCCACCGCCGTGGTCCGCGTGGCACAAAATCTGGACGCCATTGGCGATCGTCCCGAAGCGCTGCGCCGCCTGAGCAATATCGTGGCTACCCGCCCCGACGATCTCGACGCCGTTTCCGTGCTGGGTGATTTGCTGCGCTATGACGAGCAATATGTGCCCGCCGCCGAGGCCTATACCAAGGCGCTGGAACTGACCGGCGGCGACAACGCCTCCGACTGGCGCTTCTACTACGTGCGCGGCATTGCCTATGAGCGCGCCAAGCAATGGCCCAAGGCAGAGGCCGATTTCCTGGAGGCCCTCAAGCTCAATCCCGACCAGCCTCAGGTGCTGAACTACCTCGGCTACAGCTGGATCGATCAGGACATGCATCTCGAACCCGCGCTCGAAATGATCGAGAAAGCCGTCAAGGCCGTGCCGCAGGATGGCTATATCGTCGATTCGCTCGGCTGGGCCTTCTACAAGCTCGGTCGCATGGATGAGGCCGTCACCACCCTCGAGCAGGCCGTGCTGCTGCGCCCCAATGATGCTGAAATCAACGACCATCTGGGTGACGCCTATTGGCGCGCCGGCCGCAAGCTCGAAGCCAAGTTCCAGTGGAACGTCGCCGCCTCTGTCGATCAGGAAGGCAATGTCAAAAAGCGGGTCGCGCCCAAGCTGGCCAATGGCCTGACCGAGGGTTCCGATTCCGACGACGCGCCGGTGGCCGAGGATTCGACCTCGGCTCCCGAGGATACTGCCCAGCCAGCCGTAAACTAGCACGGCCTGATGTCTCAGACCCATTTCCAGGCGGCGCCGGCTAAGATCAATCTGGCGCTGCACATCACCCGCCGCCGTGAGGATGGCTATCACGATCTCGAAAGCCTCATCGTCTTTGCCGATGTGGCCGACGAACTCGAAGCCGTGCCGGCGCCGGGCGACAGCCTCACCATCACCGGCCCCTTTGCCAGGGGGCTGAGTAGTGGCGAGACCAATCTGGTGTTGCGCGCCGTGGCCGCCTTCCGTGCCCGCTGGCCCGGCGCGGTGGATACGGGTCTGGCTCTGACGCTGCACAAAAGCCTGCCCGTTGCGGCCGGCATCGGCGGCGGTTCTGCCGATGCGGCCGCCGCGCTCCGGCTGATGGCGGGGCTTTCGAGGCAGCCAACCCCAATTGCTGAATTATCGGCTCTTGCCGCCCAATTGGGTGCCGACGTGCCAGCCTGCCTCTTGTCCCGGCCGCTGGTGGCGCGCGGTATCGGGGAAATCCTGGCGCCGCTGCCCGAATTCCCGCTCTGCCATATTGTGCTGGTCAATCCCATGGTGCCGCTGGCCACCGCCGACGTGTTCCGCCGTCTGCGCGCTCATGACAATTATCCACTGCCCGCACTGCCCACGCCACTCACACGCCCGGCCCAATTGGGCATCTGGCTGGCCGAAACCCGCAATGATCTGGAACCGCCGGCCATCAAGCTCGTGCCGCTGATCGGCGATCTGGTGCAGCGCCTGCGTGCTGCGCCGGGTTGTATCCTGGCCCGCATGTCCGGCTCTGGCGCCACTGTTTTCGGTCTCTTCGGCTCGAGCACTCAGGCCCATCAGGCCGCGAGTGATCTGCGCCAGGCGAGCCCGGATCATTGGGTCGCGGCAGCGCCGTTGATTGTGCCTTAGGGTTGGCTCAGAGCCTAAAACGCCCGCATCACGCTGAACTCGACCACGTCGCCCAGCAGCGCCCGCATTTCCGATGCCGGCAGGGCCACCAGTGCATCCTGCGCCGCACGAGCATGGGCCTGCGCCTGTTCCAGCGTGCGCTCCAATGCGCCATGGCGTTCCATGATCGCCACGACATCAGCCACGTCTTCGGCACTCGCCTCGGCATTGCCCAACGCCGCCGCGATCACCGCGCGCTCTGCCTCGGTTCCATTGGCCAGCGCCAGAATCACCGGCAGGGTCATCTTGCCTTCGCGCAGGTCGTCGCCGGTATTCTTGCCCAGCGTGCCGCTCTGCCCGCCATAGTCGAGCGCGTCGTCCACCAATTGGAACGCCGTGCCCAGCTCGAGCCCATAAATGCCCAGAGCTTCCCGGCCCGCCGCATCGGCCCCGCCGGCCATGGCGCCCACCTTGCAGGCGGCCTCGAACAGCACGGCAGTCTTGGCGCGGATCACCTCGGCATAGTCGTCCGCTGTGGTGTCGAGGTCCCCGGTCTTGGCCAGCTGGAACACTTCGCCCTCAGCCATCACCGCCGAGGCGGCCGACAGCACGCCGAGCGAGGCGATATCGCCGGTTTCCACCATCATCATGAAAGCCTGCCCGAGCAGGAAATCGCCGACCAGGATCGAGGCCTTGTTGCCCCAGACCATGCGGGCCGCAGGTTTGCCGCGGCGCATGTCGCTATCATCGACGACGTCGTCGTGCAGCAAGGTCGCGTTATGCATGAATTCGACGGCCGCCGCGAAATTGACCGCGCTGCCATTGCCCCGACCAAACAGGGAAGCCGCCGCCACCGTCAGCATCGGGCGCAGCCGCTTGCCGCCGCTCTCGATTAGATAGCGCGCCAGCTCGGGCACCATTTCGACATGCGATTCGGCACGCGACAGAATCAGTTCGTTGACCTTGGCCATGTCGGCCTCGGTGGCAGAAACAAGCCGCTCGATCGGCGTGGCGCTTTGCGCCTCTCGCATCTGGGTCAGCACTGACACCACTATTCCATCCTCGTTTGCCGCAATCGGCAAATCAGGTTGAGCCCGCCGCGTCTGCGCATATATGCTTCGCACCAAACGGCCTTTTCGGGTGCGATGTCCCTAGACCAGCCACACGACTTTGTAAAACACCAAACAATAACACGCGACGCCTTTTTGGGTGGCAGGATCACTCTGTCGCAGCCCCGGCAGGGGTTCCGTGCGGGATTGGACAGCGTACTGCTCGGCGCAGCGGTCTCCGAAGGGGGCGAACGCCTGCTTGATCTGGGCAGCGGTGTCGGCACGGCCGCCTTCGTGGCACTGGCCCATGCCCCCGCCTGCCGTGCAACTTTGGTCGAGCAAAATCCCGACATGGCCGCGCTGGCCCGCGACAATGCAGTGGCCAATGGCTTTGCTGGACATGCCGAAATCATTGAGGCCGACGTCACTGCCAAGGGCGCCGACCGCAAAGCAGCGGGCCTGCTCGAAAATCACTATGACGCCGTCATCGCCAACCCGCCCTTTTTCGAATCCGGCGCCGGCACACTTGCCGCCACCAGCGACCGCGCCGCCGCCCGCCACATGGATGCAGCGGCCCTCGACCTATGGGTCCGCACCGCGGCAACCTCGGCCGCTGCCAATGGCGAAGTTATTTTCATCTACCCAGTCGAGAGCCTGGCGCCCCTGCTCGCCGCCTTCAGCCAGAGATTCGGCGGCCTGACCATCCTGCCGCTGACCCCGCGTCCCGACATCCCGGTCAATCGCGTCCTGTTGCGCGGGATCAAGGGCTCACGCGCGCCGCTACGCATGCTGGCCAGCCGCGCCCTGCACGATGCCGAAGGCCGCGCTTTCCGGCCAGAGTTCGACGCAATCTTTCGTGGGATTGCCCGGCTCGACTGGTAATCGGGGCCGTCCCATCCTAAATCTGGCCGCGAAGCTCTAGAGGAGACCCAATGGCGACCCCAAACTGGCTATCCCGCCTCGTGCGGCGCGCTCCTGTCATTCCCGTCGTGCGCCTGCAAGGCGTCATCGCCGCCGAACAGCGCCAGGGCCGGCTCAACATCGCCGCGGTCGCCCCCTTGCTCAAGCGGGCCTTTGCCATCAAGTCGGCGCCGGCCATTGCTATCATCGTCAATTCGCCCGGCGGTTCCCCGGTGCAAAGCCGGCTGATCGGCAAGCGCATTCGCGACTTGGCCGATGAGCACAACAAACCCGTCCTGGTCTTTGTCGAAGATGCCGCTGCCTCGGGCGGCTATTTCATCGCCGTCGCCGGCGACGAGATCATTGCCGACCCATCTTCTATTGTGGGCTCCATCGGCGTCATCATGGCCGGCTTCGGCTTTGTCGGCGCGCTGCAAAAGCTGGGCGTCGAACGCCGCGTGCATACTGCGGGCATCAACAAGTCGACGCTCGATCCATTCCTGCCGGAAAAGCCGGGCGACGTGGAGCGCATCAAGCAGTTCGAACTGGATATCCACCAGGTATTCATCGACGTGGTCAAGACGCGGCGCGGCGCCAAGCTCAAGGCCGCCGACGACGTGCTGTTCACCGGCGAATGGTGGCCGGGCCTGCGCGGCATCGAGCTTGGCCTGATCGACACGCTCGGCGATATCCACGAAATCCTGCACACCCGCTATGGCAAGGATGTCGAACTGAAAATGATCGAACCCAAGCGCGGCTGGCTCAGCCTGCCGCGTTTCGGTTTTTCGGCATCAGGCCTGTCAGCCGACGCCGCCGCCACCATTGAGGACCGCGCCATCTGGGCGCGATTTGGGCTTTAGCGCATGACCGGTTTTATCATCCGCATTCTGATCTTCGCCGTGGTCTTTGGCGTTATCTATCTGGGAATCCGCAAGATTTGGCGCGACTGGAAAGGCCAGTTCAAGGCCGATGACGAGGCCACGCGGCAATTGCGTCGCGAGCGCGACCTGCGCGAACGCCAGCAGCCCGGCGTCATCGATCTCAAGCGTGATAATGACGGCACTTTCCGCCCCAATGGCAAGGACGACGACAAACGCCGTTGACCGCTCGGGACGCTCAAACTAGAGGTTTGGCGCGACAATAGGATAGTTTCCGATATGACCGACCGCCCCGCGCACATGGACCCTAAGAACTCGTTCCAGGGCCTGATCCTCACGCTGCAGCAATTCTGGGCGGAGCAGGGCTGTGTCATCCTGCAACCCTATGACATGCCGATGGGCGCCGGCACCTCGCACACGGCCACCGTCCTGCGCGCGCTCGGCCCCAAGCCGTGGAACGCTGCCTATGCGCAGCCTTCGCGCCGCCCCAAGGATGGGCGCTATGGCGAAAACCCCAATCGCCTGCAGCACTATTATCAGTTCCAGGTGATCCTGAAGCCGTCCCCGGCCAATATCCAGGATCTCTACCTCAAGTCGCTCTATGCCATCGGCATCGACCCGGCTCTGCACGATCTGCGCTTTGTCGAAGACGATTGGGAAAACCCCACTCTGGGTGCCTGGGGCCTGGGCTGGGAAGTGTGGTGCGACGGCATGGAAGTCAGCCAGTTCACCTATTTCCAGCAGGTCGCCGGCTTTGAATGCAATCCCGTTGCGGGCGAATTGACCTATGGGCTGGAGCGCCTGGCCTGTTACCTGCAGAACGTTGATTCCATTATGGAACTCAACTTCAATGGCGGCGTGGGCGATGCCAAGGTGAGCTATGCCGATGTGTTCCTGCAAAACGAGCAGGAATCCAGCAAATACAATTTCGAAGCCGCCGACACCGAAATGCTGTTCCGCCACTTCGCGGATGCCGAAAAGGAATGCCGCGCGGTGCTCGAAAAGGGCTATGCCAGCGGCAATCGCCAGACCATGGCCATCCCCGCTTACGAGCAGGTGCTCAAGGCCGCGCACAATTTCAACCTGCTGGACGCGCGCGGCGTGATTTCGGTAACGGAGCGGCAGAGCTACATCCTGCGCATCCGCGAACTCGCCAAATCCTGCGGCGAAGCCTGGCTCCAAACCGCAGGCGGCGGGGCCGAGTAATTACTCGGCCACTACCGGCTGTTTCACCGCCAACACCGTCAGCATGTGCTTGCGGTTGTCCCGGCTGCGCCAGCTGATGGATTGGCCGACCCGAAGGCCGATCAGCGCGGTGCCGACCGGGGTCATGATCGAGATGCGGCCTGTCGCGATATCGGCGTCGACTGGATAAACCAGCGTCACCATATGCTCCTGGCCGTTATCGGTGCGGTAATGCACGGAGGAGCCCATGCGGACGATGTCGCGGGGGACCTCGGCATCGCTCAGGATGCGAGCGCGCTCCAGTTCATAGAGCAGGTCGTCCGACTGGTCGGGCGTGTGGGTCAGCCCGGCCATGGCCAGGATGTTGAGTTGCTTGTGGTCGGCCTCGCCAACGATGATTTCGGGCGTGAGGTCGTTATAGTCTTGGGTATTCATGTATGTACCTGTGCAGCCGCCGTCGCGCATTTTGCGCGCCGTTGCGGCGATAAAAAATGTGGTTGGGATATGCGCCAGCTCTGACGATCGATACGATCGGCCTGCCCCTAAGCAGGCTCCGGCGCGGCAGGCATGCTTAGGGCTGCGATCCCGCGAAGGGGTATTCCAGCCGGAATGTCAAAGTCATGCTCATCGCTATAAAGTAGTGCGGCCCGCGGCCAAGTCAAGGCGCAGCCATTGCGCTTGGGTGGCGGCAGTGCCAGTGTTCGCGCCAATGCGGTGCGTTCGAGGAGCCTTCCACCCATGACAACCTGGATCATTCTGGCCGTTATCGTCATCGCGGCGGTCTATGCCGTCACCATCTATAACGGCCTGGTGAAAAGCCGGCAGATGGTGGAAGAGGGCTGGTCGGGCATCGACGTGCAGCTCAAGCGCCGCACCGATCTCATCCCCAATCTGATGGAAACGGTGAAGGGCTATATGGGCCACGAGCGCGAAACGCTCGAAGCGGTCACCAATGCCCGCGCTGCCGCCACGTCAGCGGCTTCCGGCTCCCCCGAGGAACGCGCCAAGGCCGAAGGCCAGCTCTCTTCCGCCCTTGGCCGCCTGATCGCCACGGCCGAGGCCTATCCTGACCTCAAGGCAAACACGACCTTTCTCGAGTTCCAGGCTGCTCTGCAGACTGTCGAAGACGAAATTCAGATGGCCCGGCGCTATTACAATGGCGCGGTGCGCAATCTCAATGTGATGGTTGAATCCGTGCCCTCAAACTTCATCGCCGGGCCGTTCGGATTCAAGAAGGCCGAGTATTTCGAGCTGGAAAACGAAGCCGGCCGCGCCGTGCCATCCGTCAAATTCAACTGATCAGATAATGGCTTACCTCGCCCGCCTGGCCGCATGGCTTCTGCTCGCACTCGTGTTGTGCCTGCCGGCCTCGGCGCGCGAGGAAATCCGCAATTTTGCCTCCGACATAAATCTGCATGTCGATGGCTCGGTGCAGGTCATCGAAACCGTCGATGTCGTGGCTGAAGGTATCGATATCCGCCGCGGCATCTACCGCGATATCCCCACCGTGATGCTCTCGGCATCCGGCAACAAGATCCGTTCCGATCTGGATGTGCAAACCGTCACCCGCGACGGCCAGCTTGAGCCCTTTCGCACCGAGCGCATGGGCAATTTCGTCCGTATCTGGATCGGCGATAGCGATAGCTTCATCGCCCGCGGTAAGCATCGCTACACCATCACCTATTCCATGACCCGCATGGCCCGCAGCTTTGACGATCATGACGAGCTCTATTGGAACGCCACCGGCAATTACTGGATCTTTCCGATCGTCAATTCAGTGGCGCATCTAACCCTGCCGCCGGGCGCCGTGATCGCCGATCTGGTCGGCTATACCGGCGCCGTCGGCTCGACTGAACAGGCGGTGACCATCACCCGCAATTCGGATTCGACGGCCACTTTCCGCACCAATCGCGAGCTCGGCGCGGGGGAGGGCATGAGCTTTGCCGTCAAGTTCCAGAAGGGCATATTGACGCTGCCGACGGGGCTTGATGCGTTGCTGATCTGGCTCTCCGATCTGCGCGAAATCGTGCTGCCCATTCTGGGCGTCGTGCTGGTGCTGGCCTATAATCTGATCGCCTGGAACCGGGTCGGCCGCGATCCCCCCAAGGGCACGATCATTCCCCTGTTCCATCCACCCAAGGATTTCTCCCCGGCGCTGACCCATTATGTCCACAAATGGGGCTTTGAAAAATCCGGCTGGACTGCGCTGACCGCCTCGATCTTTGATCTGGGCGTCAGGGGATTGGTCAAAATCGACAATCCCAAAAAGACCCTTTCGGTGACCACGACCGGCAAGGAGCCCGATGCGGCGCTGCCGGTCGGTGAACAACTGCTGTTTTCCTATTTCCAGTCCAAGGGCGAGGTCACGGTCGACAAGCAGACCGGCCCCGAGCTGGAGAAAAAGCGCGGTGAATTCGTCGCCGCCATCGAAAGCGAAAACCGCTCGGTCTGGTTCCGCCACAATACCAGCTATGCCGTGCTCGGCTTCGTCATTGCCATTGCCGCGCTCGCCGCCCTGGTGCTGTTCGATGTGCTTGAGCCGCTTTGGCTTTTTGTCGGCGTGGTCAGCGGCATTCTGCTCGGCGTGTTCGGCACGGTCGCCAGCACGCTCTGGAAAGGCGGCGGCTTCCGCAAATTCTTCGTGCTGTTCTGGATCGTTGTGGTCGGCTTCAACATCTTCGCCGGCGGGCTTGAAACCTTTAGCCGGCTCTCGGTCAATACGGCCGCTCTGGCGGCGCTTTCCATCGTGCTGACCACGGTGGTGTTTGCCGTGCTGATGCGCGCGCCCACCATCCAGGGCCGCAAGGTCATGGACCAGATCGATGGCTTCAAGCTCTATCTGGAAACCGCCGAGAAGAACCGCCTCAACATCAATGACGAGCCGCCAATGAGTGTGGAGCGCTTTGAGCGCATCCTGCCCTATGCCATTGCGCTGGGCGTGGAAAAGCCATGGTCCGAGCATTTCGAGGCCGAACTGGCGCGCAATGCCGTCAGCGGCGTTTCGGGCGGCAGCGGATTTTATAGTCCGCTCTGGTATTCGGGCGGCTCGACCTTCTCCTCGGGCAAGATTTCCAACGCCATCAGTGCTGCCGCAACGGGCATGTCGGCCGCCATGGTCGCCGCCCAGCCGGTCCAGGCCAGCTCCTCCGGCTTCAGCTCGGGCGGTGGGGGAGGGGGCGGTGGTTTCTCCGGTGGCGGGGGTGGCGGTGGCGGTGGCGGCGGATGGTGACTTGAACGAAGTGGACATAGCCCGCTCCCCAAGCTAAGCAAACCGCGCCTCTAACTTCCGGTACGCGTGCCATGCCCGAATTGCTGCTCGAACTTTTTTCCGAGGAAATCCCCGCCCGCTTTCAGCGTCGTGCGGCTGAGGACCTGCGCAAGGGCGTGACCAATGCGCTGGTGGATGCGGGCCTGGTCTATGAAGGCGCCAAGGCCTTCGTGACGCCCCGCCGTCTGGCGCTGACCGTGACGGGCCTGCCCGCCCGCTCGCCCGATACGCGCGAAGAAAAGAAGGGCCCCAAGGTCGGCGCACCGCAACCCGCCATCGATGGCTTCCTGCGTGCTGCGGGGCTGGCTTCGATTGATCAGGCCAAAATCGAAAGCGATCCCAAAAAGGGCGATTTCTACGTCGCCCATATCAGCAAGCCCGGCGCCGATGCCGTTGATCTGCTGTCGGCCATTCTGCCCAAGATTCTCACCGATTTCCCTTGGGCCAAATCCATGCGCTGGGGCACGGGCACCTTCAATTGGGTGCGCCCGCTGCGCGCCATCACCGCCACCTTTGGCGCTGAAAACGAAGAGCCGGTCGTTATCCCCTTTGCCTCCAATGAGCTGAATTCGGGCCAGACCACGTTCGGCCACCGGTTCCTGGCGCCCGAGGCCATCAAGGTGCGCCGCTTCGACGATTATGCGGCCGCGCTGGAGCGCGCCAAAGTGGTGCTCGATATCGATCGCCGCAAGGACATCATCAAGACCGATGCCGAGCACCTGGCTTTCGCCCAGGGCCTGACGGTGATCGCCGATGAAGGCCTGCTGGAGGAAGTGGCGGGGCTGGTCGAATGGCCCGTCGTCATGATGGGCTCGTTCGATCCCGATTTCCTCAAGCTGCCCGAAGAGGTGATCATTGCCACCATTCGCGCCAATCAGAAATGCTTCTGCCTGCGCGATGCCAACGGCAAGCTGGCGCCCAATTTCATCATCACCGCCAATACCATCGCCACCGATGGTGGCGCAGTGATCACGGCCGGCAATGAGCGGGTGATCCGTGCGCGGCTCTCTGATGCGGCCTTCTTCTATCAGGGCGATCTGGCCCTGCCGCTCGAACATGGCCTGCCCAAACTGGAAGACACCGTGTTCCACGCCAAGCTGGGCACCCAGTTCCAACGCGTCGAGCGGCTGGTCAAGCTCGCTGGCGAAATCGCTCTGCAAGTGGGCGCCAATCCCGAGCGCGCCAAGCGCGCCGCCATGCTCGCCAAGGCCGATCTTACCGCCGGCATGGTCGGCGAATTCCCCGAATTGCAGGGCCTGATGGGCCGCTATTATGCCGCTGCGCAGGGCGAGCCCGCCGATATCGCCACCGCCATCGAGATGCACTACAAGCCGCTCGGCCCCACCGACAAGGTGCCGACCGAACCGACATCCATTGCCGTGGCTCTGGCCGACAAGCTCGATCTGCTGACCGGCTTCTGGGCGATCGACGAAAAGCCCACCGGCTCGCGCGATCCGTTTGCGCTACGCCGCGCCGCGTTGGGTGTGATCCGCATTATCTCGGAAAATGGGCTCAAATTCCCGCTCAAGGTCGAGCCGGATCTGCTGGCCTTCTTCCACGACCGGCTCAAGGTGTCCCTGCGCGATGCAGGTGCCCGGCATGACCTGGTCGATGCGGTCATCTCGGCCGATAGCAACGATATCCTGACCATCACCCAGCGTGCCGAAGCTCTCTCGACCCTGCTGTCGTCCGAAGACGGCAAGAACCTGCTAGCCGGCTACAAGCGCGCCGCCAATATCCTTGCTGCCGAGGAGAAAAAGGACGGCAAGTCCTACGCCGGCGCTGTCGATCAGGACATCTTGCAGAGCGCCGAGGAAACCGCGCTGGCCTTCGCCGTCGACGCGGTACACGCCGCTGTCTCGGCCCATGTGGCCAAGGGGGACTACAAGGGCGCCATGGCCGAACTCGCGACCCTGCGCGGGCCGGTGGATGCGTTCTTCACCGCGGTCCTAGTCAACGACGCCGATCCTGCCGTTCGCGCCAACCGTCTGAACCTGCTGGCCCGCCTGCGCGACACCATGCATCTGGTGGCTGATTTCTCGAAGGTTGCTGGGTAAGGCAAAACGCCTGTGGGTCTGTGGGCCCCAATATCCCCACAACGTCACCACCGGGCTTGTCCCGGTGGTCCATGGGATGTTGCAGCACCGCTGGATTACCCGGACGAGCCGGGTAATGACGGCGTGCGTAGATCGAGCAAACTACCTTAGGCCGGCGTGGCGCACAAAACGCTGCCCATGTTTGTGCTGAACATGAACGAGGTCCTGCCGCCCTCGGTGCTGAAGCTGCCCGTGAGCCCGATATCGGCCAATGGGCCGCTGATCGCATTGACGCTATTGCCCGACGACGCCATTTGGCCTGTGCCGCCAATGGCGGTGCTGGAACGGAAATCGTAGTCGCCCGCGGGCGCAAGGCTCAGCGTGCCGAAGGCGGCGCCTTGCATGTCGACGCAGAGATAAACGCCGGGCGGCGGGAACTGGGCGAAAGCGGGGCTCGTTAGCGCCATGGCCAATGCCGAACTGATCAAAAATCGTTTGCTCATGGGATGATATTGCGCTCGGTTGGCATCAACGCCAAATTAAACCGGCGCCGCTGCAAAAGGAAATATGCCAATGAGTGTCGGTTTGCTCGCTCTGCTCGATGACGTAGCTGGCCTGGTCAAGGTCGCCGCAGCCTCATTGGACGATGTTGCGGGGCAGGCGGCCAAGGCCGGCGTCAAGGCTGCAGGCGCGGTGATCGACGATGCGGCGGTGACCCCGCGCTATGTCGATGGCTTCACCGCCGACCGCGAATTGCCCATCGTCGGCAAGATTGCGCTGGGTTCGATCAAGAACAAGCTGATTTTCCTGCTCCCCGCAGCTCTCCTGCTCAGCGCCTTCGTGCCCTGGCTGATCACGCCATTGCTGATGATCGGCGGCGCCTATCTTTGCTATGAGGGTGCCGAAAAAGTGCTGCAGGCGCTGTTCCCGCATGCGGCCCATGGCCACGAAGCACAGGTGGAGGCCGCGCCACCCAATGCGACCGCGCTTGAGGAATCCAAGATCGCGGGGGCAATCCAGACCGATTTCATCCTCTCTGCCGAGATCATGACCATTGCCCTGGCCGCCATCGAGACCGGCAATATCATCAATGAAGCCATCATTCTGGCGGTCGTCGGCATCGGCATTACCGTCGTCGTCTATGGCGGCGTGGCGCTGATCGTGAAGGCCGACGATGTGGGGTTGTGGCTGGCAAAGAACGGTCGGACCGGCGGTGGCCGCGCCTTTGGCCGAGGCCTCGTCACCGGCATGCCGGTCTTCATGCAGATCCTGGGTGTGGTCGGCACGGCCGCCATGATCTGGGTCGGCGGCGGCATCGTCATTCATGGGTTGGTGAGCTTTGGCCTCTCCGCCCCCGAACATGTGGTCGAGGCCGCGGCGGACTGGGGCCAGCATGCCTTGCCCGCCATTGGCGGTTTCGTTGCCTGGTTCATGACGGCTTTGGTCGACGGCATTGCTGGTCTGGCCCTGGGAGCAGCGCTGATCCCGATTGCGGGTTACGCCATCATGCCGGCCTGGAAGGCGATCCGCAGTCTGTTCGGCGACAAGAGCGCCGCGAGCCACTGATCACAGATTGGACCGCGACGGCGCGCCGCCGCGCTTGAACGGCGCCATGCCTTCATTGGCCAGTTGATCGGCGCGCTCGTTCAGGTCGTGGCCATTGTGACCCTTGACCCAGTGCCAGGAAATCGTGTGGCGCTTGGTGGCTTCGTCCAGCGCCTGCCAGAGTTCGAGATTTTTCACCGGCTTCTTGTCGGCCGTCTTCCAGCCATTCTTCTTCCAGCCATGCATCCAGCTCTGCACGCCATTTTTGACATATTGGCTATCGGTATGCAGCTCGACAATGCAGGGCCGTTTGAGCGCGTTCAGCGCCTCGATAGCTGCGGTCAGCTCCATCTTGTTATTGGTGGTCAGCTGCTCGCCGCCACTCAATTCCTTGGTCTTGTCGCCATATTGCAGAATAGCGCCCCAGCCGCCGGGCCCCGGATTACCCGAACAAGCGCCGTCGGTATGGATGATCACGGTGTCGGTCATGGGGCAGGCCGTTTCAAATCGTAGAATTGATGGGGCATATCGGCAAACATCGCGGCATAGGTCGGCTGCATGCCGATCTTTTCGAGGACACGGCGAGACGCCGTATTGTCGCGATGCGCGAAGGCGATGAAATAGTCCTCGGGCCGCGTGGCAAAGAACCAGTCGCGCAGGCCAATGGCTATTTCGGTGGCATAGCCTTTGCCCCACGCCTGCGAAAACAGCCCATAGCCCAGCTCTGGCTCACCCGTCCGAGCATGGAGGCTGAACCCGGCACGGCCTAGCAACCGGCCATCGGCTCGGCTTTCGAGACGGTGCTTGCCCAGGCCATGCTGTTCGAAATCCGCAATCCAGCCATCAATGCGCTCGCGGCACTTCTCCATCGACCATGCCGCGCCCGCAATGTCGTAAAACCGTGCCACCAGCGGGTCGGAATGCAGGCTGAACAGCTCATCGACCTGATCGGCCCGCCACGGCACGATGCGCAAGCGCTCGGTCTCAAGGATGACGCGATCGCTCACCGCGCAACCGCAGCTTCAATCGTGCGCAGTTCGCGCGGGATGTTGAAGGCGATGTTTTCCTTGGCGGTGACGCGCGCTTCGACTTTGATGTCATAGCGCTGTGCAAAGGCCTCGATCACCTCATCCACCAGCTTTTCGGGCGCCGAGGCCCCCGCCGAGACACCCAGCGATTTGATACCTTCGAACCGCGCCCAATCGATATCGGCGGCACGATCAACCAGCATGGCGATCTTGCAGCCGGCACGCTCGGCCACTTCGACCAGGCGTAGCGAATTGGAGGAATTGGGCGAGCCCACCACGATCATCGCGTCCACTTCCGGCGCCACGGCCTTGATGGCCTCCTGCCGGTTGGTGGTGGCGTAGCAGATGTCTTCCTTGTGCGGGCCATTAATGGCGGGGAAGCGCTGCTTGAGGGCGGCGACGATCTCGCGGGTGTCATCAACCGAGAGCGTGGTCTGCGTCACAAAGGCCAGCGTTTGCGGATCGCGCGGCTCGAAGCGGTTCGCGTCATCGATGGTTTCGATCAGCGTGATCGCGCCCACGGGCAATTGCCCCATCGTGCCCACCACTTCAGGATGGCCCTTATGGCCGATCAGCACGATTTCGTGGCCCTCGGCGAAATGCCGCTGGGCTTCCACATGTACTTTGGAAACCAGCGGGCACGTCGCGTCGAGAAAGAACATATTGCGTGTCCGGGCATCGGCCGGCACGCTTTTGGGTACGCCATGGGCCGAGAACACCACCGGGGCGCCGGTATCGGGGATTTCGTCGAGTTCTTCGACAAAGATCGCGCCCTTATCGCGCAGCCCATCCACCACATATTTGTTGTGCACGATGGCGTGGCGCACATAGACGGGAGCGCCGTATTTTTCGAGCGCCAGCTCCACGATTTGGATGGCGCGATCGACGCCCGCACAAAATCCGCGGGGGGCGCAGAGCAGAATGTCTAGTTGTGGCCGCTTTTCCATATGAGATCAGATGCTTTCGGCGCTGCGCCAAGTCAAGTCTTGTTGCAGCCGGTCTGGGTCATAGGCATTATGCACCCGTAAATATGGCAAGGACTTAACGGTGAGTTTGGCCCAGGAAATGTTCGCGATCGCCCCGGCCATGGGGAAGGCGAACCTGTCGGCCAGCCAGCTCAAGCTGCTGAGCGGCAAATCGCGCTGGATTTTTCGCGTCGGCGAAGCCGGCTTTCCAACCGTGCCCACCATCTGCATCACCCGCGCCGCCTGGGATGCCCTGCAATCCGAGCGGGCGCGGCGGGACGTCAAGCTGCGCACCCACTGGATCGCATGCCTGTTCAAGCTGGTGGACAAGGATGGCAATCCGCCGGTCCTCGTGGTCCGCACTTCGGCCGCCACGCATAATGGTGGGCTGATGCCGGCCAAGCTGGGCATTTCTGCCCCCGCCAATCCCGAGGATTCGGTCGATCCGGCCCGACCGCTGGCCAGGGCGATCAAGAATGCCTTTGACAGCTATGGCTTCGGCCAGGGCTGGACCAGCCCCCGCCAGGACGATGACCGCGGCAAGCAGATCGTGCTGGTGCAGGCGCTGGCCGATGGCGAGATCGAGCAATTCCTGACCCGCAATGCCGTGACAGGCGCACTCGGAGCATCGCCCATCAATGGCGGCCCGTTGCCGCGCCTGCCCGACACAATCGAGCCGCTGGTAGCACTGCTCGATGCCAAGGCCGGGCGGCACATGGTGTGTTCGGTTGCCATCAAGCGCGGTCAGGTGACCTTCGTTTCCGCCCGGCCCATGCAGGTAACCGCAGCCGCGGATCTGGAAGCCGCGGTCGACCGCGTCAATCGCAAGGTCTGGTCGGCGCAAAATGCCGTCTCCCGCGTCGATCCGACGCGCCTGGCCCAATTGCTGCATCCGCGCATCCGCTCGACCGAGGGCGCGACGCCGATCGCGACGGGCTTGGGCGTATCGCCGGGCGCCGCCAGCGGCATTATCGTGTTCAACCCCGAAGACGCGGCGCGGCTGCGGGCGCGCGGCAAACACTGCATTCTGGTCGTCAACGAGACCGGCCCGGCCGATATCGAGGGCATGAAGGCGGCGACCGGCATTCTGACGGCCCGTGGCGGTATGTCCAGTCATGCCGGCGTTATCGCCCGCATCACCGGCAAACCCTGTGTCGCTGGTGTGCGCACGCTCTCTGTCGATGCCGCCGAAATGGTGTGCCGCATTGGCGATCGCGAATTCCGCAGCGGCGACCGGCTGACCATCGATGGCAGTGACGGCTCGGTTTACCTGGGCACCCTGTCGCTGGCGCAGCCCCATATTGGCGGGGCCATCGGCACGCTGCTGGGCTGGTCCGATGCCAGCCGCACCATTGCCGTGCGCACCAATGTGGAAACCGTGGAATCGGCCAATACGGCGCTCAGCTTCGGTGCCGAAGGCATTGGCCTGGCGCGGTCGGAACATATGTTCTTTTCGCCCGAACGCATGGTGGCGCTACGCCGCATGATCCTTTCCGAAGACGAGGAAGACCGCAGCCGCGCCGTCAATGGCTTGGTGGATTTCCAGACCGGCGACTATTCGGCTCTGTTCTCCGCCATGAAGGGGCTACCGGTCACCGTGCGGCTGTTCGATCCGCCCTTGCACGAATTCCTGCCGCGCAGCGACGAGGATATCGAGGAAACCGCCGCTTCGCTTGGCCTTGCCGTGCGCGCGCTGCGCCTGCGGCTCGAGCGGATCGCCGAGATCAATCCCATGCTGGGCCATCGCGGCGTACGGCTGGCCATCACCTATCCTGAAATCCTGCAAATGCAGATGCAGGCCATCATGGCCGGCGTGCGGGCGGCCAGCGAGAAGCAAAGCGAGCCGGTGGCCGTCGAGGTCATGGTGCCCTTCGTATCGACCGCCAGCGAAGTCGCCTGGGTGCGCGAGCGGGCCCATGCCATTGCTGCCAATTCGGGCCTGCTGCGCTCGGAGCGCGTGAAATTTTCCTTCGGCACCATGATCGAGTTGCCGCGCGCCTGCCTGCGCGCCGGAGATATCGCCAATATGGTGGACTTCATCTCCTTCGGCACCAACGATCTGACCCAGACCACGTTCGGCATTTCCCGCGACGACGCCCCCACTTTCCTCGCCGCCTATCAGCGCAAGGGCATTTATGAGCGCGACCCCTTTGTCACCATCGACGAAAAGGGCGTGGGTGAAATGATCTCCATTGCCATCGAGCGGGGCAGGGCGGCCAATCCCCATCTCAAGATCGGCATTTGCGGCGAACATGCGGGCGATCCAGCCTCGCTCAAGTTCTTTGCGGGGCTCGGCGTCGACTATGTCAGTTGCTCACCCTATCGTGTGCCGGTGGCACGGCTGACGCTGGCGCAGACTTCTGCTTAAATAGTGCCCGACACTCCCCATATAAGGGGCAATGAAGACCGGCGCCAATCGACCGGTCAGTTTGGGACGGGAACAAAGACCAAGTGAAATTCTTGCCGGTTTTGGCACTGCTGCCGCTGTTTTTCGCAACTTCGCCACAAGCCTTCGCGCAAACCAGCGGCGAGCAATGCGCTGCTATTGCGGGCGATGTCGAACGCCTGATCTGCTATGACGGAATATTCCGTGCCGCCACGACCAGCGGGCAAGACGTCAGCGTTTCCTTGGAATCCGAGCAATTGATCCCGGCGCGTCCCAGCGGCCGCGCTCCGGCCATCATGACCGTCTCCTGTGATGCGGGCCTGCTCAGCGTCGCCTTTGCTTTTGCGGGCAACAACCTGTCAGCCTTGGGCAATGATGCCGGCCTGACGCTGCAATATGATGTGCAGGCCGCCCGCAGCCGTACCTTGCCGGTCAATGCCGACAATACCGCCGTGCTCATCAACAATAGCCGGGATGCCGAGGCGTTTCTCGATGGCCTCGTGGGCACGACCAATTTGACGGCGCGGGTAACCCCGGCCAATTCCCGATCGCTGTCGGTGCGGTTCCGGGTGGATGGATTTATCGAGCAAGTCGCCCCGGTTCGGGCCGCCTGCAACTAGTCCTGCGACAAATCAGCCTTCACATTTCGGCCGGATAACGGCCATGTTGAGTCCTTTTGCGTGCCGGATTGCTCGTTTACGCGCTGCTAACCCTAATAAGCGATAACTTCTTCTGTCGGCATTTTAGCGTCACTTTCGCCGATCAGTAGTTTTGTTGCGTAGCGTTGAGTAGTGTTTTGATGGCCAGTCCACACCGGACCGCGGCGCGTTTGCGCCCGGCTAGAGCGGTTCGTCGGGGGCATCCCTTTGCCAAGCTGATGGCGGTGGGGGTGTTTTGCACCCTAAGCTATGCCGGCCTGACCGGCGGGGCCTTCGGCCCGGCTGCTGATCCCCTTGGTGATCTGGGCCTGCCCGGTGTCAAGATTGCCGAAGCCAGCCTGTCCTTTACCGGGACCGATGCAGTCATTACCGGCTCGGTCGATCACCTCTTTCAAACTGCCAGCTTCACCGGCCCCAACCGTGCCGAAAAGACCGACCGGGTCAGGCCGAAGGTCGATGCGCTCGCCATTTCGCGCAGTTTCGAGGAAGTGCGCACCCGCCTTGCTGCGCTTCGCTCCCCGCCCCCGGACCCGACCGATCTGGGCCAGTCCCGCCTCGCGGCCGTCACCGGCCAGGGTACGGGCGATGTGGAAGAGGGGCCGCGCATGTCCGTGGCGATGATCAATCCTAATGCCGCAGCGGCGCTCGACGCCATTGCCGGCATCGCCCCCAATGCCGGTGGCCCCATGGCGGCGCTGCCGCCGGGCGATCCCATTCCCGCCGTTGCCTCCGAACAACTGGCTTATGCCCGCGCCAATGCGCCGGTTACCGGCGGTTTCTCGGAAGGCGCTGTCATGCAGGCGTCCACCAAGGAACTCTGGTGCCTGGCCACCGCGATCTATTTTGAGGCGCGCGGCGAGGCCTATCGTGGGCAGGTCGCGGTGGCTCAGGTCGTGCTCAACCGCGTTAGGGATCATCGCTATCCCAATACGATCTGCGGCGTGGTGTTCCAGAACCAGCACCGGCGCAATTCCTGCCAGTTCTCGTTTGCGTGCGACGGCATTCCCGAGGTCGTCAACGACCAGAAATCCTGGGCGCAGGCTGAGGATATTGCCAAGCGCTTCACCGATGGCGAGCTTTATCTGACCGAGGTGGGCGACGCGACCCACTACCACGCCACCTATGTGCGCCCCGCCTGGGCGCCGCGCATGCAGAAGGTGACCCAGATCGGGCTGCACGTCTTCTACAAGTTCAAGAACGGCTGGATGTTTGGCTGATCAGCAGACGCGAACCGAGGCTGTGGCGACGCAGACGACGTCGCCCAGCTGGCTCAGCGTCACGGCGCCGGTGTTGAGATAAAACCAGGAATTGCCGGGTTTGCTGTTGAACGAGGACCAGCTGCCATTGCTCCAGAACGAGAAATGGTTGCGGTTTCGGTTATGCGGCCAAGGCGCGCGCTCGACCGAAATGCCGGGATACTGGATGTGGTTGGAAAACATCGCATCGGTTGAATAGGTGCCGGTCGCGGTGGTGGTGATGTCCACATAGGACACTTTGCCCATCTCGATCTTTTTGACCCGCGTGCTCGACAGCGGCGTGGTCGAAACCCAATCCTCGTTCTCTACCAGATAGTTAGTGCCTTCGAACTTGACGAGTTGGGAGGGATCAAATCCCGGCGCCGCAAACTCATCCCCGAATGCCTTGACCACGAAGCCCGGCCCGATTGCTGCCAGAACAGTGGCGCAGACGGCGCCGAGGGCCATGCCCAACAGCATATGACGATCTGGCAGATCCATGATTTCCGTCCCGAAATGAAGCGTCGGCAGAGTTCTGTTAACGCTTCAGTAACCACGGCGGACGGCGCGTGGCAAAATTCATCCTTTGTTAGGGTTAATATCCACGGATCAGAGGGTGATAGCCTCGAAGGCGTCGACGAAGCGGTCATGGGCTTCGCGGGTCGGCCAGGGCCGGATCAGGCGATCGAAGGCCTCGACATCGAAGGCGGGCATGCTGGGTTCGCCGAAGAGTTTTCGCGCCTCTGTGTCTTCGAAGCCGGCCAGGTGGATGGCCTCGAAAAACGCGGCTTCGCGGTCGGCTTTCTTGATCAGCTTGGCGAGTGCGCCGGTCTGCGCAGAGGGCAGCGAGAAGCGCAGGTAAATCGCTGACAGCAAACGGTTTTCGACGTCTTTGTAATTGCCGCCCATGGCCGCCTTGAAGGGCGAGATGATGTCGCCCATGACATATTCAGGGGCGTCATGCAGCAGAGCCTGGAGCTGGGCGACGCCCTCGCAATCGGGATTGTGGGCGCGGAAGAGTTCGAGCACCAGCACTGAATGTTGGGCGACCGAAAACGGATAATCGCCCAGCGTTTGGCCGTTCCAGCGGGCCACACGGGCAAGGCCATGCGCGATGTCGGAGAGCTCGACATCCATCGGCGAGGGATCGAGAATATCGAGCCGGCGACCCGACAACATGCGTTGCCAGGCGCGTCCACTAGCGCGTGCCATGATGCCCCGAAAACCAGGAATGAGTTACCTGACTGTTAACCCTGACGCTTCGATTCGCCAACAATGGCTACTCATCTGCGACAGTCTCGCCGAACTGATAGGTGGCCCAGCCCGGCAGGCTGACCGAAACCGGTTTACCATCGACCGTGACCGCAGCCGGATCGGTAATGCGGTCAAGCCGCAAAATGGCGACAGCCTTGCCATCGACCACCGCGCCAATGCTGCCTGCCTCACGCGTGCCGGCCATGACGGGCGTGCCGGCCGCGGCGTCGATGCCCGAAACAATCACCGGCCGCCGCCGCGCGGTGCCGCGATGTTTCATGCGGGAGACCACTTCCTGGCCGACATAGCAGCCTTTGACGAAATCGATGCCGTCTAGAATATCCATGCCCAGATCATGAGCGAAGGCATCCATGCCGGGGAAATCGGGACCAAGCTGGGGAATGCCGCGGGCAATGCGGGCGGCGTGGTAGGCCCGGTCATCGGCCGCCCACCCAGCCGTCGCTTCGACGGGGGCGATAATGCGCCAACCCAATTCGGTCCCATCCCGGTGGGAGATCAACTCGGGCGCGGGCGCATCGGAAAAGCCGACGCGGTGGCTTTCCCGCAGATCGTCGATCACCACCTGGGCGCGCAGGCGATACATTTTCATGCGCTTGAAGAAATCGTCGGCCACGGACAGATGCACGTCGAGCCAGAGCGCGTCGTCGGCCCAACCGGCCAGTCCCTCGGCCAAAACCTTGCCCTGCGCGGAGAGCAGCGCCCACCAGGCGGCGACGCCCGGCTCGTGCGGAATGTGACCGGTGACCACGTCATTGACCAGTTTATGCGCATCCGGCCCCGAAAAGCGGAAAACGGCACGGTCGGCACGCAAAAGAATGGTCATCGGACGCTCCGAACAGAGGTCCCGCTTGGGCGGGAATGACCCGGTGATGGGATGGACAGGCAAGGCCGCGACCTTTTAGAACCAGACGCAATCAACCATCGGCGGGACCACAGACATGGCGCACTACGACACGATTTTCAAGAACGCTACGCTGGTCAACCATGACGGTGAGGGGCAATCCGACATCGGCGTCAGCGGCGGGCGGATCGCGGCTCTGGGGGCGCTGGCGCGCGATACGGCCGATGCGGTGGTGGATTGCAAGGGGCTGCATATCCTGCCCGGCGTCATCGATACGCAGGTGCATTTCCGCGAACCCGGCCTGACCCATAAGGAAGACCTTGAATCAGGCTCCCTCTCGGCGGTGATGGGCGGGGTGACCGGGGTGTTCGAAATGCCCAATACCAACCCGCTGACCACCAGCCGGGAAACCTTTGAGGCCAAGATCGCCGCCGGCACCAATCGCATGCATTGCGACTTCGCCTTCTATATCGGGGGCACCCATGAAAATGTCGGCCAATTGGCGGAACTCGAAAAGCTGCCCGGCTGCGCCGGCGTCAAAGTGTTCATGGGCTCCTCGACCGGCTCGCTCCTCGTGGCCGACGATGATGGCGTCGAAGCCATTCTGCGCGCGATTTCCCGCCGCGCGGCCTTCCACTCCGAAGACGAATATATGCTCGAGCAGCGCAAGCATCTGCGCGTGCCGGGCGATCCCTCCAGCCACCCGGTCTGGCGCTCGCCCGAAGTGGCGCTCAATTCCACCAAGCGTCTGGTGGGCCTGGCCCGCAAGACGGGCAAGCGCATCCATGTGCTGCATATCTCGACCGGCGAAGAGATCGCCTATCTGGCCGACCACAAGGACGTGGCCAGCGTTGAGGTCACGCCGCACCATCTGACGCTGGACGAGACGGCTTACACTCGGCTGGACACCTATGCCCAGATGAACCCGCCGGTGCGCGACAAGGCGCATCGCGAGGCAATCTGGGGCGGGGTGCAGAACGGCGTCGCCGACATTCTGGGCTCCGACCACGCCCCGCACACGCGCGAGGAAAAGGACCACGCCTATCCCGATTCCCATTCCGGCATGACGGGCGTGCAGACGCTGGTGCCGACCATGCTCGATCACGTAAATGCCGGAAAGCTGAGCCTGGCGCGGTTTGTGGATATGACCAGCCATGGGCCCAACCGGCTGTTCGGCATCGCCAATAAGGGCCGGATCGCGGTGGGCTATGATGCCGACCTGACCATTGTCGATCTCAAGCGCCGCGAGACCATCACCAATGAATGGGTGAAGAGTCGCGCGGGGTGGACGCCCTATGATGGCGTGACGGTAACGGGTTGGCCCGTGGGCACGATCGTGCGCGGCAAGACGGTGATGTGGCAGGGGGAATTGGTGACGGCGTCGACAGGGCAGCCGATGCGGTTTCTGGAGGCGTTGGGGTAGGGGCTCGTAGGATGGTTTGGCTGCAAACGACCCGACGGCGGCCATTCGCACTTGAATAGTACTTCCCGAAACTGCCATTGAGCAAGCGCCAGCGGTTCAAGCGAATACTTTTGCTTTGGAGCCATGGCCTTAGGGCGTGGAACTACCAAGACTGGTTGTGGAATTTCCTGCGAGTATCCTTGCCCCAGGACGTGTGTTCACTTACTGTTCACTAAGGTTAACGGGGGTCGTCGCATGTCTAAACAGCCGAGTTCTCGGGGCGGAACGACAAAGGTTCGCTTCATGTTGTTGGAAGCTGAGGGCGCAGAGAGCGATCTGACACAAATATTTTCGGCCATTCAAAGCGCGGTCAAACCCTCTACCACAATCATTCAACAGCGGCTAACCGCAGCGCCGGTTGAGCAGATGCTCGTTAGCGATGGGACTGATGGTTCGTTGGTGGAAGAGTACGCGGATGACGACCTGGTCGAGGTGGACAAGCCGCAACGAAATAAGCCAAAGGCCTCCCGTAAGCCAACAACTCCTGAAGTCCTTGATTTGGACTTTGACGCTGATGTGTCGCTCAAATCGTTCGCGGATATTCATAATGCAATCGATAGTGACGTTGACCGTTATCTAGTGATCGCTGCGTGGTTCAAGGAGCACCGGGACACATCAGCCGTTACGACAGCTCACATCTACACCGGCTACCGGACCTTGGAATGGCCTGCCGGGATCGAGGACTTTGGTTCGGTCCTGCGCTACTTGAAAAGCCAAAAACTGATGGCGAGTGGCAACCGAGGGGAATATGCCATCAATCACCTCGGGCTTGCGAAGGTCAAGAAACTCGCCTCTGGTGGATGATGTCAGTCGCTGATTTCGCCTCACATACTATCGGCTTCTATAAAAAGAGCGCAGTCGACCAACTTCTGATGCTGACATGGTTCGTCGAGGTTAGGCAGCAGAAGATGGGGGTGGATGCCAACTATCTCCGCGAGTGTTTTCGCGCAGCTGGTATCGATCCGCCAGATATGAGCGTCTATCTCCCGCGGTTAGCTGCAAAGAAGCCGCCACAACTGGTTCGGGAGAAAGGGCTGTACCGGCTAGCGGGGAATCTCCGGCGTGAACTCGACCGGCGGCTCGCTGGTGACGCCGTTCAAGTGGCCGTCGCTAAATCGCTCGCCGACCTTCCGTCCAAAGTACCAGACTTGACCGAACGAGCTTTTCTTTCTGAGACGCTTGCCTGTTACAAGGCCGGTGCGTTTCGGGCGACGACAGTAATGGCTTGGAACCTCGCGTACGATCACCTCACCAGATGGGCCACTTCGACTGACGAACGGCTTGCCGCCTTGAACGACGGCATTAAGCGCAAGCTACAGGGTAAGGCAGTCGCGATCGGCACTCAGAAGGATTTGGTTGCACTCACAGAGCGTACGGTAGTTGAGTGCTGTCAAACGGCAGGGTTAATTGACAAAAATCAGGCAGAGATTCTCTTTGAAAAATTGAAGCGCAGGAACGCTGCCGCTCACCCCTCCTCCGTTGTTATCGGCCAACATCAAGCGAACGATACAATTTCAGACTTGGTAGACAACATAGTGTTGTCGCTGCGTTGACCTTTCGCTACGGATATTCGCGAGTGGTCGAGTTGGATTACATCGCGACAGCGCGCATCGACTAATCAATCGTCCGCTTACCCATCTCAGTTGCCCGAAGTGGCCTTCCGCCCCCAACCTCAAGATGAACATTTACCTCAGATCAACAAGTGAGGCTTTCGCGGGAACCCGGTGGTGAGGAGCGTGAGTTTGTTGGCGCCGCTTGGGTCGCCGGCTACAAACAGACACACATTATAAGGACGATGACGATGGCCGAAGTGTTGGACGCGGGACCGTTTTTTCACGGTACGATCGCGGATTTGCGCGTGGGGGATTTGCTCAAGGCGGGGTATCGGTCGAACTATCGTCCTGAAGTGGTGATGAACCACATCTACTTTACCGCCCGTGTGGACGGGGCTGGGCTGGCTGCCGAAATCGCGGCGGAACTGGCCGGGGGCGGGGCGGTGCCGCGTGTTTATGCGGTGGAGCCGACCGGGGCATTCGAGAACGACCCGAATGTGACCGACAAGAAATTTCCCGGCAATCCCACCCGGTCATATCGCAGCAGCGCACCGCTCAAGGTCATTCGCGAAATCACGGAGTGGACCAGATTGACGCCCGAAGCATTGCAGATGTGGCGGGAACGACTGATTGCAGTGCCCCCCGACAAGCGGGGCGAAATCATCAATTGATGGCAGTGGTGTTCCGCTTTTGCGGGGAGGGCAGGTTTGGTTCGCACTTGCTTGCCCCAACCACAGCGTCTCCCTCGGGCTTGACCCGAGGGCCATTCACAGCTTGTGCCGGATTGGGAGAGGCCCTCGGGTCAGGCCCGAGGGAGAGTGGGTGGGTGGGGGTGCTGCGGGTGCCCGAGGGGCGGCACTTGGCCGGCTGCTATTGCAGCACGCGGTCCAGATTGTATTCGCCCGAACGGATGCGGTCGGGGAGCATGGCGATGAGGTCCGCGGTGGCTTCGTCGCCGTGGAGTTTGACGAAGGTGGCGAGCGCCGCGAACAGCGAGGCATGGGCCAGGGCCGCGCTTTCCAGGCCATCGTCTTCGGCATGGTTCCAGGCCTCGGCCAGATATTCGAGCGCAAGTTGGCGCTCGCTCTGCTCGCGATCGAAGGGGCCCAGCCCGGACGCCGGCGAAAACATGGACTTGGTCGTGGTCATAGGCCTTGGGTTACCACGCTGGACGCGTGAGATCGCGTAAGAAGTAACCCGAAGGTTAACGGGTGGTGCGAAATGCTATCGAGTTAGTAAACCGTTTAACCTCCCGTTAACCAACGGTCTATTCGGCAAACCGCGTATGGATGTCCCGCGCGGTGCGTTCGGCCTCGGTCAGCAGGCGCGTCAGGGCTTCGTGGGCGGCGGGCGTGCAGGCGCGGTGGAAGCGGGCATAGGCGGTGTAGCCGCCATTGAAGGCCCCGGCGAGGCGCTGGCGGCGGTCTTCGTCGGGTTCGTCAAGGCTGATCAGATCGGACATCTGGGCGCGCCAATCGGTAGTGCCGGCCTTGCACAGCGGTTGCAGGAAATAAAGGCTGCCCATGATCTCGGCCAGGCGCTCCATTTCGCGCTGGTAGAGCGGATCGATGGCCATGGCGGGCGGGGCGGAGAGACCCAGCGTCAGCAGCACG